>JBMYQW010000235.1:0-8015 GCA_049601735.1 Spirulinaceae cyanobacterium | reverse complement strand
TCTCTACCATTTCCAGGGGAATTTGATGGCGTTGTTGGGGAGGCTGGAGACCCGGTGGTGCAGCGGGAGATGAGGTGACGGGTTCGTCTCCGGCATCGACCCAGTTCACCTCCCCCTCGTTTGAGAGTGGCTTCATAATTGTGGGTTGGGTTAGGAAGAGTAGGGGTTGAGCGGGCCGGGCGCGAGCGATAGTTACAGTCTAAGTTTAAATTTTTCAGGGACTAAACCATAGTTATTATGCGCAATTCGAGCCAGGCTTTGGAAGCCGTAGCCATCACTGATGTGGATTATGCCGATATTCAGGCTGCGGCGGCGCGTCTGGCCGGCGTTGCGCATAAGACGCCGGTGTTGACCTCTCGGCTCGTGAATGCACAAACCCAGGCGGAGGTGTTTTTCAAGGCGGAGAATCTGCAACGCACGGGCTCGTTTAAGTTTCGGGGGGCGTACAATGCGATCGCCCAACTGACCCCTGAGCAGCGACAGAACGGTGTGGTGACGTATTCTTCTGGCAATCATGCCCAGGCGGTGGCACTGGCGGGGCAACTTTTGGGCGTTAAAACCACGATCGTGATGCCCCAGGACGCTCCCGCTGTGAAGCGGGCCGCCACCGAGGGCTACGGGGCCGAGGTGTTGCTCTACGATCGCGCCGCAGCCGTTCGGGAGCAGGTTGCCCAAAAAGTTTGCCAAGAACGGGGTGCAACGCTGATTCCGCCCTACAACCATCCCCAGATCATTGCGGGCCAGGGGACGGTCGCTAAAGAGTTGCACGAAGCCGTGCCAGATTTGGATCTGCTATTGGTCTGCTGTGGCGGTGGCGGCCTGCTCTCGGGCTGTGGTTTGGCGACGACGGCGATCGCGCCCCAATGCCGGGTGATTGGTGTGGAGCCCCAGGCGGGGAATGATGCGACGCGATCGTTTTATAGCAAAACTCTCCAGACCGTGCAGAACCCGGACACGATCGCCGATGGCGCGCGCACCGCCAGCCTCGGCGCCCTCACCTTTCCACTGGTGTTGCAACACGTCAACGCCATGGCCACGGTGAGCGATCGCCAACTGCTCAAAACCCTGCGCTTCCTGTGGGAACGTCTCAAGGTGGTGGTTGAACCCACTGGCGCCCTCGCCGCCACCGCCCTGCTTGAGTCAGTCGTCACCGCTCCAGGACAACGGGTGGGCGTAGTGTTGAGCGGTGGCAACGTAGATCTGCGCCAACTGCTGCAAATGCTGCCAGACTGAGCTACGGCTTCAGCCTAGGATTTTCGCCACGTCAGTAGAATAGAGAATTAACCAGCCTACAGTCCCCGCCCAAATGCAGCCCCTTCCTGCTAGCAATCTCACCCTCAGCCAGCTCAAGGAACGCTTTCTCCTAGAGCGCAATGATGATCCGAGTTTTTTTCAGGAATGGCAAGATGACTTACCTAACCTTTCTGAGTTAGACCGAGCCTATCTGGATAAAGTCAGAGCGGATTTTCTTCCCCTTGAAGACCAAGTCCTGAGTGAAGAAGTGGTCAAGTTATCGATGTTGGCACCGCTCCTTTCTGTCGCCAACTTTTTCAGAGATCCCCTCTACCCGCTCAGATTTTGTTTTAAGTTGCTGTAGTTCTTGCCCATCTGGGGGAATTCAGCCACCAGCTTACATTTCTTGCGAACTTCATCAAAAAGCTGACTGGCCCGTTTTGGGTTGGACTGGGCAATATCGTCACAGATTCGGTTGAGATCTCGGATGGCGCGATCGGAGAATGAATAGTGATTCATTCTTCTAGTCCGAATTCGTTGTGTAAGCGGGCTTTGAGTTGAGCAAAGACCGCTTCTCCATCAGTAATTCGTCCGGCTGCAATATCGGCTGTGCCGATTTCAATTTCTTCACGCAAGGCTTCAATACGACCATGGTTTTTGAACCAGAGCAGTGCGTCGTTGATGATCTGTTCAGGATTTTGGTACTTCCCAGTTTTGATTTGGCTTTGGATAAATTGGACTTGTTCGGAGTTGAGGGTGATTTGCATTGGCTTAGTATGGATATCGTATGGGAGGATCGGATAACAATAATTATGGCTTTTGAGTCTCACAAGTATCGTTTCATGTACCTACAGTCCTAGCTCCTCCTTGATCGCTTCCCAAGGTATCCGTTCTTGATTGTCCAGATGTACCTCAGCTTCAATGGCATCTCGCACGTCTAAAAGATCTTCAATTTCTTCGGCGTCAATAACTGCCAATTTCCCTTGAGCAATTTCCTCAAATAGCTCTGTGAATGAAAGATTGAAGCGATCGGCTAGATCGGTTAAGTAGGTCAGCCTTGAAATAATCAACTATGTTTCCGATTGTAAACAGAGCCGAAAGGCTCATCTGACAAGGAATACGGCAAAATTTACATTTCTAAATACAAGTGAGCTTTTTTGCCCCGACCTACTTAGTTCTTGTTGAGCTTCGGAAGTAATTTGTAGTTCAGGCATTTTGTTATCGAATCTGTAGAGGATAATTTATTATCGGTTGTTGTGGGCAGTGCCCACCCTACATTCAACATTTCCATCGGCTCTCAAATTAGGTATAGTCCATGGGCTTCAAAACAAGCTTTGTTGCAGGGACCATAGCATGCATTTGGCAATATCGGAATTCTCCAACGATAGCTTCATACACGCTAGTGCTGCGTCTTGTTGCCACCAGTCCTGTTTGTAATAATCCACACCATATAACTTTTGAAGACTTGCAGCAATTATGTCAAAAGTCTTTACTGCTAGATATAGCCCATATTCATTAGCAGCTTCCTCTTTTGACATAAGGCGTATTGATAAAGGACGTAGATCATTAGCTGTATCGATAGCTGTATCGACAATATAGTAGTCGGTATCTGGCAATATTTCAGGGAATGGCTGTGAGGGATCATCGCCAATTTCGTAATTTCGATAGAACTCGGCATTGCTCATATCTATATGCACAAAGCCAGATAGGTATCGAAATGTTCTGTCGTACTCGTCTTCCCATCCTATTCTTTTCAGTATCTCTTTTGTATTGGGTTGCTTACTCTCCTCAAAAAGTTTGCAATATCGCTCAATACTGAGTGAAACCCATAATAAAGTTGCCATACCTTCAAGTATGCTGCGCAGAATAGCGTAAGCAGGTCGAAAAAGCCCTACTTCATAAAGCGAATAAATAGCGTCACACTGTTCAGCTTGTATTTCCAAGACACGCTGATAAACGACTTCGTAATGACTGTCCTGAATAAAAGGGAATGGTGGATCGCTGTATAGACAGGAGCGGAGCATTTTGGCAGATGCGTCGATTAATTCTAGAGCCATAATTGACAGGTTTCTAACCGTAAGATAATTATATTTAAGATAAAGGGTGAGATGTAGGATGGGTATTGTCCACTATTTCACAATTTCAAACAATTGGTTCAGGTTGTATTAACTTACCAACACGATTGGCTCTGTTATCAACCAGATCTACAACTAAAAATCATCCTCATTTTCTGCCTGGATTTCAGTTTCCACAATTTCCTGCCACAGACGAACGATCGCCCCATCAACACCATTAGCCTGCAATTGCTCCAATACACTGCCTGACTCCACTTTCAGCTCAGGAAACTTCAAAAACAAAAGCGCCAGATCCCGTTTCAGCTCAGGAAACTTCAAAAACAAAAGCGCCAGATCCCGCCAATCCGTTCCTGCTTTCGGTTTCCCGCGTCGTTGATGATAAGCGATGACTTTACTAGCGATTAACATTGCTGGCTCCATCACCAAGATGCCCGCAAAAGAACGATGAGCAGGCAGCACTTCAACTTGTCGAATAGATGTAAGAGCGATCTCCCCTCCCTCGCATCAGCGATGAATGCGTCAAGCTGCAATCGAACGAGGTTTGGGTAGCGACAGACCATCCTCTTCTAACAGCAGCTCTAATACCTCTTGCCCATTTTTTGCAGCTTCCACATGAGTGTCTCCATGGGTTCGATAATGTTGCTCTGGAAAATCAGGTAAATGCACTAAATAACAGTCATCTTCCTGCGACCAGACAATAACCATTTGATATTCTAGATGTTTCATTTATCCTTCTGTCGTTTTTGAACCACTCGAATTGCTTGATTGACTTCTTGCTCCTGGTAAGGTTTTGCATCTGCTCCATCTTTACCGGAAAGTGTAATACGACCTGGATAGTTAGGATGTAGCCATTTAGTATGACTTCCTTTCCCTGGGCGCTGAGTAAAGCCGACTTTGCGAAGCATTACTTTAAGTTCTCTGATTTTTTTCGGCACTCTATCCCTAGATCAAAAAGGTTTACTTGTACTCATTTTTTGGATAAATTGATAAACAGGCTCCTCACATCTCAAACCAACAAATCCCCCACCGCAATCTGAACATCCGCAAACGCCAACGGACTGACCATGCCTGAACTGTATCGCTGAACTGACCGATACTCCCTCCCTCGTGGTTCCCGCATCACAACCAACTCCGGCTTGTTCACATCCACCACCCAATATTCCTCAATTCCCGCCTCTGCATAGATGCTCGCCTTCAGCGTTAGATCTTGGTTTAGGCTAGTATTCGCAACCTCAACCAGCCAATAAATATCCGCCGGGCCAGGATGACGCTCTCGGTAGACTTTGCCCAGCGGCTTAACGATCGCCACATCCGGCATTGGTTCAGAATCATTCGGCAACGTAATCGGATATGCCTCCCGAACCTTCACCCGTTGCCCCAAAACGCCCCGCAACAAATCGCCAATTTCGCTGTTGGTGTAAGCATGAGGTTCCCGCTCCGGTGGCATAACAACCAACTCTCCCCGCAACAGCTCAACCCCTTCATCCGTAAAGAGCCCCGCCGCGATCGCCTGATGATACCGCTCAACTGTCCAGAGATAGGGGATCGTTGCCGTCATAACAATACTGCTGTGCTTACCCCTGATTTTAGCGTGATGTTGTGGTGGATAAAGCGGTGTACCCAAACTGGCTTTACCACATCCCTATTGCCCCAAAGACTCCGGCTGCTTGCCAAACTGTTGCGCCAAGATGCCGTATTTGGGGGCCGCGATCATCGTCACGACAAATAGCACAGTCAGCACCACCACAATGCTCCCCCCGGTCGAAACATCCAAATGGTAACTGAGATAAGTCCCTAGCACGCAAGCCAAGACCGTCGAGAGCACGGCAATGATCATGATGCGATCGAAGCGATCGCTCCACAGATAACCAATCGACCCCGGCGTCACCAACATCGAAATGACCAAAATGATGCCCACCGTCTGGAGCGCCGCCACGATCGTCAGAGCCAACACCGAGAGCAGCGTGTAATACATCACCGAGGTGCGCAAACCGATCGCCTGGGCATGGTTGGGGTCAAAGCAAAAGAGCAATAGATCCTTGCGCCGCAGCAGAATCACGACCAGCGTGATCCCACCTGCGATCAGGGTTTGGACAATATCCGCCGGAGAAATCCCTAGCACATTGCCAAACAGGATATGAAACAGGTCGATGTTGCTGGGAATTTTGGTGATGAGTACCAAGCCAAAGGCAAAGAACCCCGTGAACACAATGCCGATCACGGCATCTTCTTTAAGGCGCGTTTTGCTCTTGATGTAGCCGATCGCCACCGTCGCCCCAAAGCCAAAGACAAAGGCCCCGATCGCAAAGGGAAGATTCAAGGCATAGGCCACCACCACACCCGGCACGACGGCATGGGAGATGGCATCGCCCATCAGCGACCAGCCCTTGAGCGTGATGTAACAGGAGAGCACCGCACAGACCAAGCCCACAAAGGCACTGACCCCGATCGCCCGAACTAAGAAGTCATATTGCAAGGGTTCAACGAGCCAGTTCCAGCCTAAAACCCCGAGCAGAGTAGGACTCATGCTTGCTCCTCGGCGGACGGGGCCCGTTGCCCCAGGTTCAGCAGGGGCAGGCCACCAAAGGTGAGTTCAAGGTTATCTTGGGTCAGGGTTTCCGGCGTGTTGCCCTCGGCGAGGATCGTGCGGTTGAGCAAAATGGTGCGATCGCAAAAGGTGGCGATCGCCGCCAGATCATGGGTCGAGAGCAAAATAGTATGCCCCTCGTCCCGCAGTTGCATCAGCAGGTCAATCATCCGCTTCTCGGTTTGGACATCCACCCCCGTAAACGGTTCATCAAGCAAGATCACTCGGCCCTCCTGGGCCAGAGCGCGGGCCAGGAAGACTCGCTTCTTCTGACCGCCCGAGAGTTCACCGATCTGGCGATCGCCCAACGCTGCCATCCCCACCCGCGCTAAACTCTCCCGCACCCGGCGACGGTCTTGGGCACTCGGGAGCCGCAGCAGATTCATGTAGCCGTAGCGACCCATCATCACCACCTCAAACACGCTGACCGGAAAGTTCCAGTCCACCTCATCGGCCTGGGGTACGTAGGCCATGATCTGCCGCTTCTGGGCTTGCTGTACGGAGAGTCCGCCAATCCGCACCCGACCCTGACGCGGCTGCAAAAATCCCATGATGGATTTGAACAGGGTGGATTTGCCGCAACCATTGGGGCCGACGAGGGCGGTGATGGTACCAGGTTCGACCGTGCAAGTGGCGTTGTAGAGGGCCAGTCGAGCGTTGTTATAGGTCACGCTGACATTCTCAACCTGAATATCGGGACGGGTGAGGGTGGGCATGGGGTTAACGGAGTGAGGAGTGAGCGGAGTTGGGATGATGGGGGAGGGATGGGTTTCACACCACTGGTGTGAACTTAACGCTGTATTCACTGGCTGGTGAGCGTTTGAGTGGGTTGACCCACCTCCCCCTGCGGGTACTCCTCCCAGGAGGAGATCTATCAAGTCCCCTCTAGGGAGGGGCGGTCTCGCGTAGCGATGACCGGGGTGGGTCGGGTGTTGGCCGCCCAGCCTGGGGAATCAAGACGGTTGGCATTGGGTTAGCACCGCTCACTTACGCCCCGCCAACAGGCCATTGGCGATCACCCGCGCGTCGTATTCGAGCAACTCCAAAAAGGTGGGCACTGGCCCCTCCTCGGTGGAGAGGGAATCCACATAAAGGTTGCCGCCAAAGCGAGCGCCCGTGGTCTTGGCGACCTGTTTTTGGCCCTCATCGCTGACCGTGCTTTCACAGAAAATGGTCGGTACATCGTTGGCTGCGACCTTTTCGATCACGGTCTTCACCTGTTTCGGGGTGAACTGTTGCTCGGCATTGATCGGCCACATATAAATTTCTTCAAGACCGTAGTCCTGCGCCAAATAGGAGAAGGCCCCCTCACAACTGACCAGAAACCGCTGCTCCTCGGGAACCTGTTCGAGATCGGCGGCCAGTTCAGCGTCGATCGCCTTGAGTTTTTCGCTGTAGGCGGCAGCATTCTCGTTGTAAGTATCGGCGTTGTCCGGATCAAGTTCGACAAAGGCTTTACGAATATTTTCCACATAAATGAGGGCATTGCGGGGCGACATCCAGGCGTGGGGGTTGGGTTTGTCGGCGTAGGGGCCAGAGGCGATGGCGATCGGTTCAATACCTTCGGTCAGCAGCACCGCAGGCACATCCTGCACATTACCCAGAAACGGTTCAAACCACCGCTCTAGGTTCATGCCGTTGTAGAGCAGCAGGTCGGCGTCCTGGGCTTTGGTGATGTCGCTCGGGGTGGGTTCGTAGCCGTGAATTTCTGCGCCAATGCGGGTAATGGACTCGACCTGAAGTTTATCGCCCGCGATGTTTTGGGCGATGTCGGCGAGGACGGTGAACGTGGTCAAGACGGTCTTTTTGCCCTCATCTTGGCCCGCGTCTTGGGTGGTGGTGTCGCTGTTTGAAGGGGTCTGGGTAGCGGTTTCAGTTGCGGGAACCTCGGGTGTTGCACAACTGGCAAGCCAGAGCCCGGTGGCTAAAAGAGAGACGAGGGTGATGGCTCTCAGGGAGACCTGTCGTGGCATGGGATATTAAGCCTAAAATGATCTTTTCATAATTCTTTCATAATCTTAGATCAATCCCTGACCTTCTCATAATTCTTTCATATTTTAGCTGGGTGGGAATCATACGGAATCCGAATTGTATGAACACAGAAAGCGAAGGCTGCTCCT
>JBMYQW010000234.1:0-8052 GCA_049601735.1 Spirulinaceae cyanobacterium | reverse complement strand
GGCTATCGCCTAACAGCACCCTACGAGGTACATTCTTTTTGGCAAATCTCCTTAAACCTTGTCTAGTGCAGCGTCAATTTGCAAAACCTCGCCGGGATGAATTGGCGTTAAGTGATATTGCTCCAACATGGCTTCTGTTGCTGAGTTGTGAAAACTATGAATCGCCATGGGCAACTTTCCTGATCGATGATGGAATGTCGATCGCCCGCTGCGCAGAACCAAAAGCAACTGTCCCCGCCCAACGCTCTGCTTTAACCGCCACCTGAGCCGAACTCGACTGCCCAATCAAACTCTCGCGCAAGACTAAATCCGTGGCTTGGGGTTCGCTCCAGCGCACCACCCAACTGGGCAGGAGCCCAAAGAGCAGAATCAGGCTCATCAGCACCAGCGAAGGGGCGTGTTCCTTGAAGCTCACACGGGGTAAATTGGCCAAGCGATCGGGCAGGCGACCAAAAAAGACGCGGTTGACCATCAGCAAGAAATAAACAGCGGTGAGACCTGTACCGACAATGCAGAGGAGTGTGGGAAGGGGGAAGATCGGAAACGCGCCTCGGAAGACCAAAAACTCGGCAATAAACCCAACCAGACCCGGCAACCCCGCACTGGCCATCACCCCAGCAATGATCAAGCTGCCCGTGATCGGCAATCCCCGCTCGGGGTTGAGCAGACCACAGAGCGCATTCACATCCCGGGTGCCGGTCTTCTTGTAAACCACGCCCACGAGCAAGAAAAGAAACGCCGAGATGAGACCGTGGCTGACCATCTGGAACATAGCCGCTGTCATGCTCAAGGGCGTGATGGCGGCAGCGGCTAGCAAAATGTAGGCCATGTGGGCGATCGAGGAATAGGCCACCACCTTCTTCATGTCCTGCTGGGCGATCGCACTCAAGGCCCCATAAAGGGCACTGACCGCCGCCAGATAAGCCAACCCCGGCGCCAGGATCACCCAAGCGGAAAAGAAGAGCCCCACTCCAAACTTGAGCAAGGCATAGGTTCCCAGCTTCAGCAGCACCCCAGCCAGCAGCACCGAAACAGGGGTCGAGGCTTCCACGTGGGCATCAGGCAACCAGGTATGGAAGGGAAAAATGGGAATCTTGATGCAGACGCCCACCAGCAAGGTCGCCAGCAAGATGAGCTGCAAGGTCAGCGGCAGGTCTTGCTGCCGGAGGGGTTCGTAGTCAAAGGTACTCGCACCGCTGGCCCAAACGAGCCCCAGAAAAGCCGCTAAAACCAAAATGCCCGAGACAGCGGTGTAGATGAGGAACTTCATCGCCGCGTAGCCCCGACGGCCGCCACCCCAGATCGCAATCAAGAAATAGAGGGGAATAATTTCCAGTTCGTAAAACAGGAAAAACAAGAGCAAGTCCTGGGCCACAAAGGCCCCGGCCGCCCCCGCGCTCAAGAGCAAGAGCAGCGCATAGTAAAAGCGTTGCCGTTCGAGATCCGGGCGGCTGGCAACGATCGCCACCAGGGTCAAACCACTGTTGAGGGCCACCAGGGGCAGGGAGAGCCCGTCCACACCGAGGTGATAGTTCAAGCCCAGAAATTGAATCCAGGGGATAAACTCCTCGAACTGGGGCGCGAGTTGTCCCGGCTCAAATTGCACCAGCAGGAGCACCGTCACGGCGAGCATGAGCACGGCAGTTACGATCGCCACCCGGCGGAACCCCTTGGCTGTGGGTTCAACTGGCAGTACAGCAATCAAAATCGCCCCGATGACCGGCCCCCAGATTAATACACTCAACATGAATTTTGCTTTAACTCCCTCGCTAACGGTTTTGAACTGTTGTTTTTAATGGCGCTTCAAAAAAGTAATGATCTAGGGCGGGTGAGACGCCCGTGTAATGGATATCGAGGAGACCCACTGTAGCGCAGGCATCCTGCCTGCCACTAACCCAAATTTGTCTGGGGCATTTTTTAGGGGGCATTTTTCTGGGCCGACGCTACCCAATCGTCATAGTCTCAAACACCGCGGCCCAAAACCCTGTAATCACCGACCATTGCCCACTAAAAATCAACCAAAACAGGAGCCCCATGCCCACAACCATGGTCAAGAGATAAAACTGTGATTGACCCGAGACATTGTATTTAAGGGAACTGCCACCAAATATGGTCGCCAGACCCACCAAGTTCACCAGGCCATCCACAATGTAACGATCAAACCAGGCGGTCAGGCGCGATGCACCGGAGACGGCCGCCACCACGGTCAATTCGTAAAAGCGTTCAATATAAAAGTCATAGGCTAAGAGGTCTTGCACAAAGCGCAGGGGGCGTAGATTGGGGCGTGCCCAAGCGCGATTGAGAGGCAGTCCCATACCGATCAGGCAACCCAATAGACCCGAGCCCGCAACCAGGGGAATGTGAATATTTTCCAGCCAATGGGTGGGGGTATCCAGTGGCGCATGGGCGCTGAGCCAGAGGGGCCATTGCCGAGGGGCGATCGCCACTGCCACCACGACCAGCGTCAGCGACACCATCGGCAAGGCCATGGGCCAAGCCACCTCCGGGGTGCGCCGAGTTTTGGCTTGGGGCTGACCCCAAAAAACCAGCCGGAAGACCCGCATCAGATTAATGGCGCTTAGGGCATTGACAAAGAGCACGATCGCCAACAACCAGGCGGGCGTGTGCCATTGGCCATTGAACCAGCGTTCGACGGTCCAAAACATTCCCAACGGCAGTAGCGCAATCAAACCCGCACTCCCCACCGCATAAGCCGTAGTGGTGGCCGGCATCCGTGACCAGAGCCCGCCCATTTCGGTAATGTTTTGGTTGCTGGTGGTCAGGATCACGCCGCCAATACTCATGAAGAGCAGGGCCTTGGCCAGGGCATGGCTAAAGAGCAACAAGAAAGCAATATCCACCTGACCCAAGCCCACGGCAATGAACACCAAGCCCAAATAGACGCTAGTGGAATGGGAGAGGGTGCGCTTGATGTCGATCTGGGCGATCGCCATCAGCGAAGCGCCCAATGCCGTCACGGTGCCGAGGACAATCAGCACATCAGAGACCACCGGGGAGAGGCTAAAAATCGGCTGGAGCTTGATCAAGACATAGGCCCCCGCACTCACGACAATCGAGTTGCGCAAAATGCCAGCGGGGTTGGGCCCCTCCATGGCTTCATCGAGCCAGAGGTTGAGGGGAAACTGGGCACATTTGCCCGTGGGCCCGGCGATCAGGGCCAGACCAATGAGGGTAGCGGTCAGGGGGGCGATCGGCGAGGTTACAGCCCAACTCTCGAGTTCACTAAAGTCCAGACCAGCCCCATCACTAGAGAGGGCAACCATGCCCATCAGCAGCAACATATCGCCCACCCGCTTGGTCAAAAAGGCATCCCGTGCCGCCGTGACGACGAGGGGCTGGGCATACCAAAACCCCACCAGGAGATAGGTCGTGAGCGTCAAAATTTCCAGAAAGCCGTAGCTGAGAAAAAGGGAGTCGCTCAAGGCAATGCCACTCAGGGCGGCTTCAAACAGCCCCATCAAACCGTAGAACCGGGCCAGCGACCAGTCCTTTTCCATATAGCCCAAGGCATAAAGTTGCACCAAGAGGCTCAAGCCCGTCACCAGCTCTAATGCGCCCAAACTCACAGGGGACAGGTACAGCGTGAGGGAGAGATCCAGATCCGCCACGGTCAACCAGGTGAAGGCCAATTGATAGGGCGCTTGATCCCAAATTGCGGCAAAGGCGATCGAGCTATGCATGAACGCCAACGCCGTCATCAAGAGATTGATATAGGCGGCCGGTCGGGGCCCCGTCCGACGCAACAGCCCCAACGACCAAGGTAGGGTTAACAATGCACCCAACACCCCATAAACGAGGACAAACCCAGTGGAGTTGAGTAAAGCATTGGTGAAGGCATTCATGTCAAGGCAGGGGCAGGGGGTCAGTAAACTTGATTGTCCTATGAATGGGTCATAAAGCGTAGGGAAACATCGAAAAGTTGCGATCGCCGCCAACTTCGCTCACCGACACCATCACTGCATTCGTTCGCTCGCATCGGGTGATCAGGGTGGTTCCCCCCTTTGGCAGGAAATACCCTTCGGGTTGATCCCACCAAAGAAATCGGCAAAGCACAGTGTGAATTCTATAGTGACAGCTTAGATTCACTCATCCATAGACTAAAAAGAATGCCAAAAAAAAATAAGATTAATTTTTATCTATGCAATGAGCAATCACACTTGTATTTCTTTATAAAGCTCAACACTTTGACGGCGGCGATCGCAGCAACTCCCTAGCCGTAAATGGTCTTGACGTTCCGCTATATTTGACGTATGGAATGCGACCTATTAAAATTTGTTAACAATAGAATTTAAAAAAATCATAAAGATTTATATTGTCAAAGACACAACGGTTTCCTATTCTTGACTGAGTGAGTGAAACACAAAGCAAACGCGGAACAAACACAAAACAATATAACAGTGCCTTTAACGGTGTCTTAATTGTTCTCGATTTTGATGAACAGCTCTTGCTTTTGATTAAGCAAGTAGGGCCGTTTTGTGCTGCACAAAGTGTTAGTCGGACAATCTTGATGATGCGCTGCCAAGTTGAATTATTTTGCACCCGCAGCATTGCGGATTTATCTGCTGTCCGGGTGTTCAATTCGGTATTGCCGAGCGTTTAAATTGGGTTGAGTTCAATCCTAATATTTTCACATTTCATTTTTGCCGATATCGAAGGAGATTAGAGAATGCCTATTGCAGTTGGAATGATTGAAACCTTAGGTTTCCCTGCCGTGGTTGAAGCGGCTGACGCTATGGTCAAAGCTGCCCGCGTCACGCTGGTCGGTTACGAAAAAATCGGTTCTGGGCGCGTCACCGTGATCGTCCGGGGTGATGTCTCGGAAGTGCAAGCCTCGATTTCTGCAGGCATCGAGAATGTCAAGCGGGTCAATGGCGGTGAAGTGCTCTCCACCCATATCATTGCCCGTCCCCACGAAAACTTGGAATACGTGCTCCCAATTCGCTACACCGAGGAGGTTGAGCAGTTCCGAACTTATTAGCGAAGCGGCAAGCACCTAAGAGCGTAAAGATTGACGCGATTGCGTAGTGTTTGCCCCTGGTACTGAGAGCCCCTTAGAGCCAGGCTTACTGCCTTAATCCGGGTCAATTAACCGGCCGAGCCAATCGGTCAAATTAATCATTTTGAATTAGAGGATTGAATCACAATGTCAATTGCAGTTGGAATGGTAGAAACCCTGGGTTTCCCCGCCGTGGTTGAAGCCGCTGACGCCATGGTCAAAGCCGCCCGCGTCACGCTGGTGGGCTATGAGAAAATTGGTACCGGACGAGTCACCGTGATTGTTCGGGGCGATGTTTCCGAGGTGCAGGCCTCCGTCGCCGCAGGAATTGAGAATGTCAAGCGCGTCAATGGCGGTCAGGTGCTCTCAACCCACATCATTGCCCGTCCCCACGAGAACCTGGAATACGTGCTCCCGATCCGCTACACCGAAGCGGTGGAGCAGTTCCGTGAGAGTGTTAACCCGACCTTGAGACGCTAGAAACCCAATGCAGATTGCACAGGTTCGGGGCACCGTTGTTAGTACGCAGAAGCTCCCCACCATGACCGGGATTAAACTGTTGCTCTTGCAATTCATTGATCACGAGGGTCAGTTGCTCCCCCAATACGAAGTGGCCGACGATCGCGTCGGCGCGGGCATGGGGGAATGGGTCTTGGTCAGTCGCCGCTCCATCGTTCCTCAGCGAGATCTTGAGGATCAACGCCCGGTTGATGCCCTCGTGGTGGGCATCATCGACACCGTTTCGGTGGAGTCAGGACGACTCTACAGCAAGAAGGACGAGTATCGGGTGCGCCCGGCTCCCGCCCGCTCCAGACTAACCCCCTGAGTGCGGTTGCCCTGAGCGCATTCCCTCTCGATCCATCAAACCCCAGATCCTGAGCCCCACTCCACTGCTGTTGGCCTGCACCGCTGCTCCCGCTCCCTAGTCCCTATTTTTCATGAAGGAAAGAAATCGTCATGGTCGTCCGTAGACGCGCGGCTCCCCCCACTCCCTGGTCGAGAGACCTTGCTGAACCCCAAATTCACCCCTCCGCCTACGTCAATTCGTTCTCGAATATCATTGGCGATGTGCGGATTGGGGCGAATGTTCTGATTTCGCCCGGCACCTCGATTCGGGCAGATGAGGGATTTCCGTTTTACATTGGCGACTACACCAATGTGCAAGATGGGGTTGTGATCCATGGTTTGGAAAAGGGGCGCGTCCGGGGCGATGACGGTCAAGACTATTCCGCCTGGATCGGCAAGAATACCTGCATTACGCACATGGCATTGGTTCACGGGCCGGTCTATGTGGGCGATGACTGCTTTATTGGCTTTCGCTCCACGGTGTTCAATGCCAAGGTGGGCGATGGTTGCATTGTGATGATGCATGCCCTGATTCAAGATGTGGAAATCCCCCCGGGTAAATATATTCCTTCCGGTGCGGTCATCACCCATCAACAGCAGGCCGATCGCCTGCCGGATGTGCAGGAGGCCGATCGCACCTTTGCCCACCATGTCGTCGAAATCAACGAAGCCCTGCGGGTGGGCTATCGCTGTGCCGAAGACCCCAGTTGCATTCGCCCGCTTCAAGATCAGGCGCAACTGGGCTCCCCAACCCATTTTTCGCTTAACGCCGATAACGAATTAGTAGACCGAGTAGACACCACCATGAGCTTAACTCCCGAAACGATCGAACAGGTGCGATCGCTGCTGCGGCAGGGATACACCATTGGTCTCGAACACGCTGACAAACGCCACTTCCGCTCTAAATCTTGGCAAACCGCGCCGAGCATTCAGAGTACCCGCGAAGGCCAGGTTCTCGCGGAACTTGAAGATCGCCTCGCCGAATACGCGGGTGAATACGTGCGTCTGATTGGCGTCGATGCCAACGCCAAGCGCCGCGTCCTCGAAGAAATTATCGCTCGACCTGATGGCAACGCCCCCCAGCGCAAGCACCGAGCGACGATTCGCAGCCGGGCGGCGACCAATGGGGTAGTGGCAACCAATGGGCTCGGCGGCGAGGTGGTTGAGCAGATTCGCTCCCTGCTGCGCCAGGGCTACAAGATTGGCACCGAACACGCCGATAAGCGCCGCTTCCGGGCGAAATCTTGGCTCACCTGCCCCCAGATCCAGGCGACCCAAGAGCAGGCCGTGTTTGCTGAACTCTCCCAATGCTTGGCAGATCATGCCGGGGAATACGTACGCCTAATTGGCGTGGATGCTAATGCCAAGCGCCGGGTCTTAGAGATGATTATCCAACGCCCGGATGATGCTCCCGTAACCGCGAGCCGGAATGGCAATGGCGCGGGCAGCCGCTATGGTGGGAGGAATGGGCATCATCCGGTGAATGCCAGCGCCGGGCTCAATGAGCAAATTCGCACGCTGCTCGGTCAAGGACTCAGTATCCGTGCCGAACACGCCGACAAGCGTCGCTACCGCTCCAAGTCTTGGCTCACTTGCGCGGGCATTAATGGCTCTAGTGAAACCCAACTGGTCAGCCAACTCCAACAGGTTTTAAGTGAGCATCCCAATGACTACGTACGCCTGATCGGTGTCGATGCCAATGCCAAGCGACGGGTCAGCGAGACGATTGTCCAGCGCCCTGGGAATGGGAATGGCAATAATGGCAATGGTGTCGCCACCGCCGCCACCGCGAGTCGTGCGGCCAGCAGCAATGGCTATAACGCCAGTCGTAACGGGTCGTATGCCAGCTATAGCAATGGTTCGGTTAGCACCAGTAACCTGGACAGTTCCGTCGTGGAGCAGGTGCGATCGCTCCTGCGTCAGGGCTATACCATCGGTACCGAGCATGCGGACAAGCGCCGCTTCCGGGTGAAGTCCTGGCAACCCTGCTCACCCATTGAGTCGAGCCGGGAAGGGGAAGTGCTCACCAAGCTGCAAGCCTGCCTGGATGAGCATTCCGGTGAATACGTACGCTTGCTGGGCATTGACACGGCTGCCAAGCGTCGGGTGTTGGAGCAGATTATTCAGCGACCCTAAGCGGCGCTGCATCCTGCGCCCCCTGCTTGACGGTAGCCAGGAAAACGTCCGTT
>JBMYQW010000233.1:0-8063 GCA_049601735.1 Spirulinaceae cyanobacterium | reverse complement strand
CCTTGGGATAATTATTTTCAAGGAGTCCCCTAAGCTGCCTGAACCATACTGGCCTGCGGCAACGGATCGCCACAGGCCTCATAGGCCATCACTAAAGACTCCAGAGCCTCGGTTCCCTGGCTCACCGCCGCTTGATAGGTGTCACCATGCGTCCGCCATTGCTGTCCCGGAAAATCTGGAAAACCCACCAAAAAACAATCATCTTCGTCCGACCACTGAATCACCATCTGATATCTGAGATTATTCATGATTGCCGTTTCTCCACTTCTCGAATTGCCCTTAAAACATCTTTCTCCTGATAAGACTTGGCATCTGCACCATCCTTACCAGAAATTGTGATCTTTCCTGGATACAGTGGATGTATCCAGTTTGTATGGCTGCCCTTACCAGGAACTTCCTTAAATCTAAGTTTACGTAACATCTGTTTCAATTCTCGAACTTTCTTGGGCATCGTCCCGTTTGCCCCCTCAGCCTTAGCATCCTGCTCACATTTTACCTGTTGGAATTCCCACTCGTGCCGAGTTCATCCAAACTCACCCGATGCTACAACTGGCTCCACGCTGATCTCCGCGGCAACCCAGAGAAAAAGAGCGCGATCGACATCGCCCTTTCTGCCCCAACATCTCCCGCCCAGCGAGCCGTGGGGCATTGGGTTCGGAAGCCTACTCGGCAAGGACTTCAGCCTACAAGGTACCTCATCTCTCCCGTTTCTGACTGAGGCGTTTGGCACATCTGATATTCTGTGTAGGGGATGAGCGTCTGATGTCCTGACCGGTTCCCGCTATCCTTGCCAAGTATCCCCATGATTGGACTGCGTAATCTCACGATCAAGTCGAAAATTCAGTTAATGCTGCTGATTGTGAGCCTCGTTTCGATTGTCCTGATTAGCTTGCTGGGCTGGAGTTGGGCCAGAGCCGAACTCAAACAAAATATCTTTGACCACCTCACCAGTGTGCGGGCATCCAAAGCCTATCAGGTTGAGTCCTATTTCGAGACGTTTAAGAACCACGTGGAAACGCTCTGTGAAGATCGCATGGTCGTTTCTGCCATGCAAGAGTTTGATGCAGCCTACGACCAGCTCAACCGAGAACCAACGCCCACCGACTGGGACAATGCCATTCGAGATTACTATACTCAGGAATTTTTCCCACGGTTAACGGAACATATTGCTGGAACCCCGAATTTTGAAACCTATGCTCCGCAGGGAACAGCAGCACGATACTTGCAGTATCACTATATTGCCGCCAATCCGTATCCTGTGGGGGAGAAAGATGCCCTCATGAATGCAGGAGATGGCAGTGTTTACAGCGCGATTCACGGTCGCTATCATCGCCTATTTCAAAATCTGATTCAGAAATTTGGCTATTACGACTTTTTCTTGATCGATCCCCAGACCGACGATATTGTCTACTCTGTCTACAAGGAAACCGACTACGGCACGAGTTTGGAGCAGGGCCCTTACCAGCGCAGTAACTTTGCGGCGGTGGTAGGGGCCGTGCGCGATAACCCCGATCGCGGTGCCATTCAGGTGGCGGATTTTAAAACCTACAAGCCCTCCTACGCGGCCCCAGCGGCCTTTCTCGCCGGCCCCATTTACGATGGGCCCAACTTTGTGGGGATTCTGGCGGTGCAGATGCCGGTGGATGAAATTAATCAGGTGCTCACCGGCAACCAGAATTGGCAACGGGATGGGTTGGGCGCGTCTGGCGAAACGTATCTTGTGGGGCCAGATTATCTAATGCGATCGGTGTCGCGGTTTTTGATTGAAGACAAAGTCGGATATGAAAAAGCTCTGCGCTCGATTGGCACGCCCAGCCGCACGATTCAACTCATCGACCAACTCAACACCTCCATTTTGCTCCAGCGGGTGAAAACCGAGGCGGCCCAGGCGGCGATCGCCGGCCAAGAGGGGACGCGCGTGGTCAAAGACTATCGTGGTGTTCCGGTACTCAGTTCCTACGCATCCCTCAATCTACCGGGCTTAGAATGGGCGATTCTATCAGAACTGGATCTGGCCGAAGCCTACGAGCCGGTCTATTCATTTCAAACCTATCTACTGATTTCTACCGTGATTTTAATGTTGGCCCTGACGTTTCTGGCCAGCCTGATTGCCGCTAATTTTGTCAAACCGATTGATACACTCATTGAGGCCTCTCGCAAGGCGGAACTCGGTCAAGAAAACACCGAGATTTCTTTTGACTCTGCCGATGAGTTCAATGAATTGGCGACGATTTTCAATACGGTGGTGCAACGGATGCGCCAGCAAATTCAAGGAGTTGAGCAGCAGTATCAAACAACGGCCAAACTGTTGCAAGGCTTTGTCCCGAGTGAAATCATCACCCGCCTAAAGCGAGAGGACGCGGCCGTTGTCACCCAAACGCAGCAGGTGACGGTTTTGTTTGCCAAGCTCGGCAGCTTGGGGCAACTGGCCCAGCAACAGACGGCCAGCAACATGAGTCAGTCTTTAACGCAACTCTTGAGCACCTTTGATGAAGCGGCCCAACGCTGTGATGTTGAACCCTTTAAGTTTGCTGGCGATCGCTACATTGCCACCTGTGGCCTGACCAAGCCCCGCCTCGACCATGAAAAGCGGATGGTAGATTTTGCCTTGAGCCTGCTCGATCGCCTCCAAGACTTTAACAAGCGTCATCGGGTTCGCTTGAGCCTCCGCATTGGCATTCATACCGGAACGGTGGTGGCGGGGGTCTTGGGGCAAGAAAAATTGAGCTACGACCTCTGGGGTGAACCCGTGGCGATCGCCAATGCCCTAACCGAGATGCAAGATACGAATGCTGTCGTTACGACGCCATTGGTGCGCGATCGTCTCAACGGCTTCTATGACTTTCAAAAGGGCCCCCATCTGGTCTTGGACAATCAAACCGCAGTCGATACCTGGATGCTGCGCAAAGGTGCGCTAACCGACTTAATTGAAGAACTCACCAGTGGTCTGGTAGATACTGAATTGGCCGAAGAACACGAGGGTGAGGCTGACCTTGACAACCAGCCCGCGCTGCAACCCCAGAACAGTCCCTCCCAACCGAGCCCTACGGCATCCCCGCCAGCGTCCTCTAGCATTGCCGATCTGGTCGGTGAATTGGGGATTGATGCGTTTGAATCGTAGTCTTTGTCCGTCTTGTCTTTACTCATCCTGTCTTTGTCCGCCTTATCTTTGCCCGCCCTGTCTTTGCTAACGCTATGACACTATCGATAGAACAAACCCAACTCCTGTGGGCATTGAGCTTAATGGTCGGGGGGCCGATTTGCTCAATCGGCCTCGGCGAAATCGTTTCTCGGCTGCACTACCATGAACATCCGCTGACCGAAACGCTGCGCGTTCTTCGGCTGTTTGTCTTGCCGCCCTTGGCAGTTTGGTTGGTGATGCTCAAGCTGCTCGATATCCCTGAAGGTGATATCAAGGTGCGGCTGACGGCGACCGTACTAGGGCTGATGATCATGTACAGCCTCATCGCCCTGGTGAATGGGGTTGTGGTTTCGGGCGATCGCCGCTATGACTGGCAAATTAACGTGCCGAATTTACTCTTTCAGGTGGCGCGGGTTGGCGTGATCCTTGGTGTTGCCTCCTACCTGCTGGCCAACGTCTGGCAAGTGGATTTGAGCAAGGTTTTTGCCGCCTTGGGCGTCGGTTCCCTCGTCATTGCCCTGGCATTACAAGATACCCTCAGCAATCTCGTTTCCGGCTTTTTGCTAATTTTTGAATCTCCCTTTCAAGTGGGGGATTGGGTCAAGATCAAAGATGTGGAAGGAGAGGTCTTGGAAATTAATTGGCGAGCCGTACGCCTGAAGACCACCGGACGGGACGTGGTAATTATTCCCAATGGCGTCTTAGGGAAAGAAACGATTTTTAACTACACCTTATTTGACCCGTTGCATGGGGATGAAACGACCTTAATCTTTTCGAGTGAGGAGGCCCCCAATCGTGTCATTCCGGTGCTCAAAGCGGCGGCGATCGCCGTCGAGGGCATTCTCGCCACCCCTGAACCAGAAGTTTTCCCACTTAAATTTACCGACCACCAGGCAGAATACGAGGTGCGGTATTACATTGAAGATTTTATCCATGCTGAAACCATCCAGGGACAATTAATTACTAACGTCTATTACGCAGCGAAGCGGCATCAATTGACAATGCCTCTACCGACCGAAAAACATTACCTGTTGCAGCATCCTCCCGCCCAAACCCAGAAGCAGGCGCAAGACATTCTCCAAGCCCTGGTGGCCCTGCCGATCTTCCGGGTCCTTGATCAAGCCCAGCTCAATACCCTAGCCGAGCAGGCAGACATCAAATATTACGGCACGGGCGAAACGGTGATTCAAGCGGGCGCGTTTGACAGTGGCATTTGTATTTTGCTCGACGGTCAAGTGATGCTCTCTAGCCCCGGCGATGACGGCGATGACCGTTTAGTGACCTATCTGGATGCGGGCGATCTGTTCGGTGAGATGGCTCTGCTGCGCAATGAGCCGAGTTGGGTGTCGGTGAAGGCCCTTCAGGATCTGCGCCTCGGGGTACTCAATGGCGATGCCGTCTTTGCGATCGCGCAGCAGCAGTCTAACTTTGCCCTGGAGATGAACCACTTTATCGATGAGCGCAAAAAGATGGTGCAGCGATCGACCGAATCCCTGACAACGCCGCTGGGAAGGACGTAATGCCGATCGGATTGTGCACCGTCCTAAACCCGCAAAAACCGCCGATGATCCGGATTCTGCATAATAGATGTGGCTGATAATACTTTTCCGGGCGATCGCCATGCTCCAAGCACCCCCCAAACCGCTAACCTTGGCAGAGTTTTTACGACTGCCAGAGACCGAACCCGCCAGCGAATATGTTAATGGCAAGATCAGCCAAAAACCCATGCCCAAAGGCAAGCACAGCATTCTGCAAACAAAACTATCTGCCGTTTTAAATGCAGCATTGCAGCCCGATCAAATTGCCTGGGCATTCTCAGAATTGCGCTGTACCTTCGGCGAGCGATCGACTGTTCCCGATGTGTGCATTTTTACAGGGTCAAGAATTCCCTGCGACGCAAATGGTGAAATTGCCAACAACATTGAGACCCATCCAGATTGGAGCATCGAGATATTATCCCCAGAGCAAAGCCAAACCCGAGTGACCAAAAACATCCTGCATTGCTTGCACCATGGGGCACAAATGGGCTGGCTCATTGACCCAGAAGAACAAACCGTCTTGGTCTATTTCCCCCCGGCTCAAGTCAAGGTGTTGGAGCGGGCCAGCGATCGCCTCCCTATGCCCGCCTTTGCTGCGAATGGAGAGATCACGGTGGGTGAACTCTTTAGCTGGTTGGTGGTGCGTCCTCCGGTGGTATAGCGCGATCGTGCGACTCCTCAAATAACGAAGGGCGATCGCCTTGTATTCCTTGAAAGGGCTGACCCTGCCCACCCGACGCAATGTCCTAAACTATCTAGCAACCCTGCTCTATATGCATAGGCTCTTACCCATCATCTATGCCATCCCCAAAACATCGCTTCACCTGGTCAGACGGTTTTTCTCTGCGTGGCTTATTGATCGTCCCGTTCGTCCTGCAAATCATTGCCGCCGTCACCGCAGTTGGCCTGCTCTCCTTTCGCAGTGGTCAGCAGGCGGTCGACGATCTGGCGACTCAACTCCAGACCGAAATTGCCACGCGCATTATCCAACAGCTAGAGAGCTATATCACGATTCCCCACAACATCAATCAGGTCAATGCCACGGCCTTTGCCCGTGGCGATGTGCGGATTGTGGAACCGGAGGGTGAGTATATTTTTTGGCAACAGGCCAAAATCTTCTCCAATACCAACCTGGTTTACTGTGGTGCAGAACAGGATGGGTCGTTTTTGGGGGTGGGGCGCAGCGTGGACGATCGCTCTCTGCAAATGGTCGTCTATAACCAAGCCAGCAACCGTTTGGGTCAATATTACGCCCTAGACAATCAAGGCAGTCAACGCTATCTCATCCGCACGGGCGACCGACCCTACGATGCTCGCGCCCGTCCTTGGTATACGGCGGCTTTGGCGGCCAACGGCCCCGCCTGGAGCGAGATTTATCTTGATTTTGATACCCTGCTGCCCACGATTACGGCTAGTCTGCCCGTGTATAGCAGCAGCGGCAACCAAGTCCTGGGCGTTTGTGCTACGGATTTCATTTTGCCCGAGGAAATGAGCCAGTTTCTCAAAACCCTGGAGGTGGGCAAAACGGGGGAAACGTTCATCATGGATCGCCAGGGCACGTTGATTTCCACCTCGGTGAATGAGGCGATCTTGACCGAGCAGGGGGATAGCCTGCGGCGCATTCGCGCTGAAGAAAGCCAAAACTCCCTGATTCAGGGGACAGCAACGCACCTCCAAGCTGCCTTTGGTTCGTTGGCGTCGATTGAGCGATCGCAGAAATTTTCCTTTCACCTCGACGGTCAACGCCAATACGTTGCCCTCCTCCCCTTCAACGATAACCGTGGCTTGGACTGGCTGATTGTCGTGGTGATCCCGGAACGGGACTTCATGGCGCAAATCCATGCGAGTGCCGGCAATACTGTGATTTTGTGTTTGGTCGCGCTGGCGATCGCCACCCTCCTCGGCATTCTCACTGTCCGCCGCATTACCCAGCCCATCCTCACGATCAACAACGCCGCCCAAGATCTAGCCGCGGGGAAGTTAACCCGGCAAGTTCAGGTACAGGGCGTGCGAGAACTCAAAACCTTGGGCCAGTCGTTCAATACGATGGCCCAGCAAATTCATCAGTCGTTCGCCGATCTCGAAACCAAAAACCAGGATCTCCGGGCGGCCAAAGAAGCCCTGGCCGCGGCCAATGACCAGCTTGAAGCGGTTTTAAACGCCGTTCCCGGCCCCGTGGCTTGGGTCAATGTGGACGGCACTTATATTGGCGTCAACCAAGACCTCGCCCACTATTGGCAACGCCCCACCGAGACCTTTGTGGGGCAGTCCGTGGGCTTTATTGATCAGCAATCAGAATTGACCCAATTTATGCGGGCGTTCCTGAGCAGTGCCGAATTATCGGCGGCGAGAATTGTGGATTCCAATCACGACGGGATTCAAGCGTTTTACTTGGTTGCTGCCCAAAAATATCAACAGGGAACGGCGGCGGTGTTTGTAGGAATCGATGTGACGGAGCGCAAACAGGCGGAAGAATCTTTGCGGCAGAGCGAAGCGACTAATCGCGCCCTGATCACCTCGATTCCCGACCGACTGATTCGGATGAGCGGCGATGGCACTTATCTAGATATCCTCAGCCGCGATCGGCTCTCTGGGGATGAGCAGTCCCGATTCCAGATCGGTGCCAAGGTCCATGACGCATTGCCAGAAGCCATTGCCCGGTTGCGGATGCAGCACGTTCACCAGGCCCTGAAAACCCAATCGATGCAGATCTACGAACAGAGCTTACGGGTTAATGAGAGAACCCAGTACGAAGAGGTGCGCATTGTTGTTCTCGGCGAGGATGAAGTGTTGGTGATGATGCGAGATATCACCCAACGCAAACAAGCTGAAGAAGCCCTCCGCATTGCCGAAGAAAACTATCGCAGCATCTTTGAAAATGCCCTGGAAGGAATTTTTCAATCCACGACCGATGGCAATTTCCTGAGTGTTAACCCGGCGATGGCCCAGATCCATGGCTATGATTCACCGGAGGAGATGGTCGCCTCGGTGCGCGACATTGGTAATCAGATCTATCTTCATCAAGCAGACCGCGATCAATTTGCCCAGCAAATGAAGCAAGCCAACGAAGTTAAAGACTTTGAATATCAAGCCCAATGTAAAGACGGACGGATTGTCTGGCTGCAAGAAAACACCCGAGCCGTTCGTGATGACCATGGTCATTTGCTCTACTACGAAGGAATTTTGCAAGACATTACCCTCCGTAAGCGCCAAGAAGCTGATCTGCTGCGTCAATTACAGGATCTAAAAGTTGAAATTGATCAACAGCGGCGCGAGCAGGAAGTAGCTGAGATCACGCAAAGTGATTATTTTCAAGATGTTCGGGACGCGATCGAGCAGAGCCCACTCGACCAGTTTTGGTCCTAGTGGATGGCGTCTGTTTT
>JBMYQW010000232.1:0-8093 GCA_049601735.1 Spirulinaceae cyanobacterium | reverse complement strand
TTTGTCGTGAGTGGACCCAGGAAAGGCTATTGCTCAATCTCCTAGAAAATCTTCCGGATTGGGTCGATCGCCCTCTCGTTCTTGAGTTACAGTAAAGCTGAAATTACTCCCAACAGAACTTACTATAGATAGTCAAGATTACTGATTTCCAGCGCCGTACCCATGTCATCGATTCGCTCTCTTGTCTCTACCTGGCCCCGCGTTGCGGTTGCCTCTACCACGGTTGCGATCGCCCTCTGGGGCGTATCGGCCTCGGCTCAAGTTCCCTCTAACCCAGAGCCGCAGCAACTGGCTCAAGCGTCTGGGGGAGTGCGAGAAGCCAAGCTCCTACGGGAAATCAACCGCGTCCGCACCAACCCAGCGCGGTATGCCATTTGGCTAGAGAGCCTGCGTCCCTACTACAACGGCAACACGCTGGACTTGCCGGGTCAAGCACCGATTCAAACCCAAGAAGGAGTTGCGGCGCTAGATGAGGCGATTCGAGATTTACAAACCCGCCGTCCGGTGCTCCCCCTGGCCGCCTCAGACCCATTGAATCGACAAGCCCAGAACGCGCTCAGTGGTAGCGCGACTGGCAATACGACTCGCCTGGATCAAAGTACAGTTCCCATGTGGGCCGTCATGCACCTCGTCGTCGCTGATGGTCAAGATGCCACAGCTCGCAACAATCTGCTCTCGATTGCCCATCGCAGTACAGGTGTTGCCTGTGCGTCCGGTAGCACTGTGTGTTGGGTGAGCTACAACAACGTGGTTCCGGACACTGTGGTGGCGGCTGCACCTGATCCGATTCCGGTCACGTCGATTCCGGTTGAAACGCCGCCCCCGGTAGAAACCGTTACTTCCCCGCCCGTGGAGCCCGATCCGCCAGCGCCCACTGCAGAGCTACCGGAAATCCCTACGTCGGATGGCAATGCCGATACCCTCGGCCCCACTACCCCTGCAACGCCACCCGATGACAATGGCACTGACATTTCAGCTCTGCCGACGCCGCCCGAGGTCATCCCGCCCGGCCCGCCGGACAGTCCTCCTGAAACAACGCCAGAGCCGCCAACGCCACCGTCCGAAATTGCGAGTCTACTTGCGCCTGATCCCTCCGCCCAAGCTCAGGGCTATCTCTTCCTACGTCAAGGGTCTTTAGAGTCCAGCGATCGCCGCTACGACGATGGCAGCTTCTACGATGAGCACCTCTTCCAAGGGGGCCAAGGTCAGTCGATCACGATTAACCTCAGCAGTACGCAGTTTGATACCTTCTTGGCGGTCTTTGACGCCAATGGCCAAGAAATCCTGGCGCAAAATGACGATGCCGATGGCAGCAACTCAAGGGTCACGCTGGTCTTGCCCTACGATGGCTTATACCGCATTTTCGTCAACGGCTACAACGCGACGGATTTGGGCAGCTATTCGATCACGATCCAGTAGGTTCAAGGCGCAGGGTGGCGATCGTCCATCCCAAACGGGCTTTGGCGATCGCCTTTGCGATTGCGCTTCAGCGCAATCGTAATATTGCTGATTTATCGTCATTAAGTTCCATTACCGGGTTGAGCTGTAATTCGGGGAGGCGTCCCAGGCGGCCTAAAGATGCGCAAGAGCCGGGACAATTGGCAATTTGCAAAAAAAGTTCCTGTAGAACGTCAGATTGACTCAGTATATATAAAGTGACGTCAATTAATTTGGGTCGTTATAGACCTCTATGAGCTACTGTCTCAATCCTCGCTGTGCCCACCCGGATGATCCGGCGAATCAGGATCAAGTGCAATGTCATTTTTGTGGCTCTGCACTGCTGGTGGGCGATCGCTACCGGGTCATGCGGCTGTTGAGCGACAGCAGCGGTTTTGCCCAAATCTTTGAAGTACAGGATCAGGATATCCCCAAGATTCTGAAAGTCCTCAAGCCGCACCACAACAGCAACCGCAAAGTGGTGGATCTGTTTAAGCGCGAGGCAGTGGTATTGCAAGACCTCGATCATCCCGGAATTCCCAAGGTCGATGACCGGGGCTATTTTCCCTATTTTGCCAAGGATGCAACGGAGCCCCTCCATTGCTTTGTGATGGAAAAGATCGACGGGCCCAATCTCTGGCAATGGATGCACCAACAGGGTCGCTTGCTCGTCAGTCAGTCTCAGGCGCTCGATTGGCTAGAGCAGCTTGCTGAAATTCTGCACCTGGTTCACCAAAAGAATTATTTCCACCGCGACATTAAGCTGCAAAACATCATGATGCGGGCCAATGGTCAGTTGGTGCTCATTGACTTTGGCACAGCGCGGGAGATGACCTATACCTACCTGATGAAGACGGGTCAATCGGGTAATGTCACGAAGGTGAGTTCGGCGGGCTACACACCCCCGGAGCAGCAACAGGGTCATGCCGTGCCCCAGTCCGACTTTTTCGCGCTAGGGCGCACCTTTGTCTACCTCCTGACGGGCAAGCGGCTGGATGATGCGGATATCTATGATCCGCTCACCAATGAGTTTCGCTGGCGGCAATATGCGCCAGATGTTTCCTCCGCTTTCGCCGACTTTCTGGATACGTTGATGGCCTATCGTGCGGCCGATCGCCCCCCGCATACCCGTGCCCTGCTGGCCCAGATCGCCCAGCTTAAGGCTCAGTTCTCTGGGACAGAAATCACACAAATTGATCCAGACGTTGATCCGAACACAGACTATCCCGAACGCTTACCCGTTACGGCGATGCAGCTTGCGCCCGATATGCCCACAATTCCCCAGCCTGAGACCCCCCAATTGTGGCGATCGCCCTGGTTCCTGGGCAGCGTAGTAGTAGTCTTGCTGGGATTGGGCAGTTATGGCGGTTGGTGGGTGCTGCAAGGGGGGTTGCCCCCCCTACCATTGGCATCACAACCCACCGACCCCACCCATGAATCAGCCGATCCGGCTCCAGCACAAATCCTGGTGGGTCACGCCAGCTTCATCAATGACCTGGTGATCAGCCCGGATAGTCGGCGGCTGATCAGTGCGAGCGCCGATAAAACCATTCGGATTTGGGCGCTACCAACCGGGGAACTGCAACAGACCCTGGAAGGCCATACCAGCTTTGTCAATGCCCTCTTGATTAGTCCTGATGGCAGCTCACTCTTGAGCGCCAGTGCCGACAAGACGATCAAAGTCTGGGATCTCAATACGGGGAAGCTCCAACGCACCCTGAAAGGCCATACTAACTTTGTGGATGAGCTGATGTTGAGTCCAGATGGGACAGTACTGGTCAGCAGCAGTGCGGATAAAACGATTCGAGTTTGGGACTGGCAAACCGGAACCCTGACTCATACCCTAGAGGGCCATACCGGGTTTATTAATGTCTTGGCGATCGCCCCCGATGGCGAAACCCTCGTCAG
The DNA here is from genome assembly GCA_049601735.1 of Spirulinaceae cyanobacterium. Classification (GTDB taxonomy): domain Bacteria; phylum Cyanobacteriota; class Cyanobacteriia; order Cyanobacteriales; family Spirulinaceae; genus SIO3F2. The sequence continues at coordinate 4,748 of JBMYQW010000232.1, read as the reverse complement.
TGGCAGCGCCGACCAGACGCTCAAGATCTGGAACCTCAGTAGCGGTCTGGAGCAACAAACCCTAGCGGGACATACCAGTTTTGTGAACAGCCTGGTAATTAGCCCCGATGGTCAATGGCTGGCCAGCGGCAGCGCCGATAAAACTATCCGCATTTGGCAGCTAGCCACTGGAGAAATTCAACATACCCTGAGCGCCCATACCAACTTTGTCAATGACCTGGCGATCAGCCCCGATGGTCAATGGCTCGTCAGCGGCAGCGCCGATAAAACCATTCGCATTTGGCAACTGGCCACGGGCGAGATTGAGCATACCTTGACCCAACACCAGGGCTATGTCAATCGGGTGCAGATTAGCCAAGACGGTCAGACGCTCCTGAGTGGCAGCGCCGATCAGACCATCCGTCTCTGGGATCTAGAAACGGGCAGAGAACGCCAAGTACTCGAAGGCTATGAATACCATGTCAATGACTTTGCTATTAGCCCTGACGATCGCTTTGTGGCGGTGGGGAGTGGTAACAAGCAGATTACCCTCTGGCCGGTTCATTTGTAGCAAAGTACCCACCGGGTTGTTATCGGACTCTGCCTGGTCATGCGCTCGTAGCGACGCTACCGTCCTCTGCGGAGTCTGCTATGGCAGTGGCCGATCGCGTTAGGACATCGTGTAGGGTAGGCAATGCCCACCCGTCGAGGATTTCAGCGATCGCAAAATGTCCTAACCACCGATATCGCTGCTATACAAAGCAACCTCACCGTGGCAAGCTGCACGATGAGGTTGAATGGCAAAATGATAATTGTCGTGAATGGGCGCTCTAGAGGTATTTCTCTAGGGTGTTGGCCAATGTCGTTTTGGGCACTGCGCCAACGACCATATCGACGCGTTGACCCCCTTTGAAGATCATCAGGGTGGGAATGCTGCGAATGCCATATTGGCTAGCGACGCCGGGGTTCTCATCGGTATTCACTTTGACGACTCTCACTTGCCCTTCGTACTGCTGCGAAATCTCATCCACAACCGGGGCAACCATCCGGCAGGGCCCGCACCAGGGGGCCCAAAAATCGACGAGAACTGGAACATCACTCTCGATGACTTCTTCTTTAAACGTACTGTCGGTAACGGGTGTTGCGGCCATAGAATGGACTTCCTTATCTGTCAATATTTTTACTTTATCGTAAGCAGTACTACAATAGCAAAAACTCTTCCCCTTGACAGAGGAAAGTATATAATCAGACATAATTTCCCTTGGGTTGGGGTGGAGACAGCTAGATCAGGCGATCGCAAGCCCACTACCTACAAAAAAGGAAACCGCCCAAGGTTCTTGAGCGGAATAGTGGTGTGAGGAGTGAGTAAAAACATAATTTATATGTCTTTACCACTTTCCATTGTAAGATAACAAATTGTTTTTTTTGAGATTGCTTTCTAACAATCTCCTTAAGGTTGAGTGGGACTGCACGGTTAGCGGGTTTTGGCGCTTTGATACAGGGCTTTAAAGCGGCGTTGCTGCTGGGCATGATCAACAATGGGTTCGGGGTAGTCGAGCCGCTGGCGATCGAGCGGGGCAATGTTTCCCGTCACCAGCTCTTCTGTTTCTAAGCTGCCCAATTCCGGAAGCCACTGCCGAATGTATTGCGCCTGGGCATCAAATTTTTGGGCTTGACGGGCGGGGTTGAAAATGCGCAGGGGCTTGGGGTCCATGCCACTGGAGGCGCTCCATTGCCAACCGCCATTGTTAGCGGCGAGGTCGCCATCCACCAGGGTTTGCATGAAGTACTTCTCACCCCAGCGCCAGTCAATAATCAGATCTTTAGTCAGGAAACTGGCGACGATCATCCGGCAGCGGTTGTGCATCCAGCCCGTTTCGTTGAGCTGACGCATGGCTGCATCAATGATGGGATAGCCCGTTCGTCCGGCACACCAGGCGGCAAACTGTTGGGGATCATTGTCCCAGGGAAAGTCTTGAAAGGGTTCTCGATAGGGGCCTGCCGCGAGTGCCGGAAAAAAGAACAGGACGTGCTGATAAAACTCACGCCAGGCCAGTTCTTTTTGCCAGGTAGTGACGCTCTGGCGCGCTTCGTCCGATCGCTGCACCTGGTACAGCTCCTCCGTCTTTTGCCAGAGCGTCCGAATGCCGATCGCCCCAAACTTAAGCGCCGCGCTGAGGCAAGATGTGCCCGCCTGTTCCGGGTAATTCCGGGCTTCGTCGTAGTCGAGGAGGGTGCGATCGCAGAACTGTTCCAGTTGAGCTTGGGCTGCCGCTTCCCCCGGTGCGATCGGGAAGCCCTTGTCCCAGCCGTAACCCAACTCCGCCGCCGTGGGGAGCGGAATACAGCCTGCGTGATCAGCGCGGGTCTGCTCTGCTGCCGTAAGACCAACGAGCTGGAGCGGCGGGGTGAAGAAGGGGGCGAGTTTGGGCTGCTGGGCCCAGTTTTTCCAGAAGGGGCCATAGACCTTGTAGGGTTCCTCGGCGTTGGTCAACACTTGACCCGGTTCACAGAGCAGCTGATCCCAACCATTGTGGACAGCAATCTTGCGAGCGGCCAAGGCCTGGCGCACCGCTTGATCTCGCTCAGTTGCGTAGGGCTCCACATCTTTGGTCCAAAACACGTGCCGTGCGTTGATGGCCTGGGCGAGTTGGGGAATTGCGGTTAAGGGGTCAGCTTTGAGCAAGAGCAATTGGCTCCCCAGGCGGCGGTAGCGATCGCCCAGCGCCTGCAAACAGCCCACCATATAAGCCACCCGCGCTGGGGCAATGTCGTCCCGTTGCAAAATCTGGGGGTCGAAGCAAAACACACCCACGATGCGATCGCTGATCGCCTGGGCGGCATCGAACCCTTTGTGATCGCTCAAGCGCAGATCCCGGCGATGCCAAAAGAGAATTAGGTCAGACGATGTACTCATGTAGCAAAATCTCGCGTCGGGTGGGCATTGCCTAGAACGTTCATTCTGTCATTTTTTAGGCTGATCAATCTTAGGTAAGAACCGTGGCGGGCAAGATGCCTGCGCTACGGGAAATTGATCGAATCACCCGTAGCGCAGGCGGGACGCCTGCCAGCACTTTGCTAATCGCCAGTTTCACAAAAGTAAGTAGCCTAACGTAATTTTCGGTTAAGGAATTCTCTTAAACCCTTAATTTGTCATAGCAGGATGTCGCTATTGTCCGGTATTGCAGGAGTCTGAGGGGGCAATCTCCCCCTCAGCGGGCGCTGTGGTCGGGCTGGCCCTCTGACAACCGGGTTTGACATCGAGATTTCAAGGCTTTGAGGAATGCGATCGCTTCGCTGATCCAGAACTCAGGTTGCTGAGGGGAATTTTGGCGATCGCCTTGACATCGTGTTATTTTGACAATATCCTAAAAGTGTAAGTTAAACACTTATGTAGAACACGTACAGATTCTCGCTGCTCTGGAGGTCTCTCCTATGACCCTGACTCAAACTCCCGCCACAACCCACACCCTCCCAACGCCCTCATTTTTTGACCCCCAAAGTACCCGCTCCGTTTGGCGTGTTCCCTACCAAGAGCGGGCTAGTCAAGCCCGCGATTGGGCCAAGCTGCATGGCTTGCAACCTGCCGCGAAAGACGCCACGCGCATTTGTCTGATGGCGATCGATGTCCAAAACACGTTTTGCCTGCCGGACTTTGAGCTGTTTGTGGGTGGGCGATCGGGCACAGGGGCGATCGAGGACAACATCCGCCTCTGCGAATTCATCTATCGCAACCTGGGCGTGATCACGGAAATTGCGCCGACGATGGACACCCATACCGCGATGCAAATCTTCCATCCCGTGTTTTGGACTAATGATGTGGGCGAGCACCCTGTTCCCGCCGCGACAATGATCAGCTACGACGATGTGCAAATGGGTGTCTGGAAAGTGAACCCGGCGATCGCCCACTCGGTCGCAGGCGGCAACTATCTGGCCTTGCAAAAGCACGCCTTTCACTACGTCAAAACCCTCACCGACGCGGGCAAATATCCGCTCACGGTCTGGCCCTACCATGCCATGCTCGGGGGTATCGGCCATGCCCTGGTCTCCGCTGTGGAAGAGGCGCTGTTCTTCCATGCCCAGGCCCGCAACAGCCAAACCCGCTTTGAAATCAAAGGCGGCAACCCCTTAACCGAAAACTATTCGGTGCTGCGCCCGGAAGTGCTCGAAGGCGCCGACGGACGGCCGATCGCCCAGAAAAATACCCGCTTTATCCAGACACTCCTCAACTTCGATGCGGTGATCATTGCCGGCCAAGCCAAGAGCCATTGCGTCGCCTGGACAATTGATGACCTGCTCACGGAAATCCAAGCCCAAGACCCGGCTTTGGCCCAGAAAGTCTACCTCCTGGAAGACTGCACCTCGGCAGTCGTCGTCCCGAATGTGGTGGACTTCACCGATCAAGCCGATGCCGCGTTCCAACGCTTTGCCGATGCCGGGATGCACCTGGTCAAGTCCACAGACGACCTGAGTACCTGGCCCGGTTTGAAGGTGTAGGTTTCCGCTCGTTACCTGGCTCTGCCAGGTAATGCAGCTGTAGAGGCTCTGCCTCTAGCGATGTGAGCAGGTGGCAGAGCCACGAATTGCGCGTGTTACGGCAGAGCCATAACACGACAAAAAGACACCCATCGCTGCGCTGGCCGCCCACACCCAACCCACCCTGGTCGTCGCTCCGCGAGACCGCCCCTCCCCAGAGGGGACAGTTGTCTTGATGTTGACCCGCGAAAATCCTCCATCTGCTGTAGGGGCTGGGTTTCCCTGCCCAGCGA
>JBMYQW010000231.1:0-8098 GCA_049601735.1 Spirulinaceae cyanobacterium | reverse complement strand
GCCTAACAGCACCCTACGAGGTACATTCTTTTTAGCAAATCTCCTAAGTTCATACCAGTGAGGCGTCCCGCCTGCCTGGGGATAATTATTTTCAAGGCGTACTCTAGGACTTGGGCTGGAACTGCTCACCTAGATATTCCACCCAGGCTTCACGGGGGAAGAAGCGGGGTAATGCACTGATGAAATGATTGAGCCAATTCCCTGTGACTCGGGAGGCTTCCCTGGCCTTGAGTGCGGCGAGGGCTTCCTGCACAACCTCCTCTGGCGTGACCAGCGTCATGCCGGAGGGGTCGGGGATGGGGATGTTGGCTCGTTGAAAAAATTCGGATTCGGTCGGGCCGGGGCAGAGCGCCAGAATCTTGACGTTGTGGTCTTGGTTTTCTGCCCAGAGGGCTTCGGTAAAATGCAAAACAAAGGCTTTCGTTGCCCCGTAGGTGGACCAGTAGGGCATGGGTTGAAACGCGGCGATCGAGGCTACATTGATAATGCCGCCCCGGTTCCGCTGGCGCATTTCTCCTAAATAATGATGGGTCAGCTCCACAATGGCCGTGATATTGACCTGAACCATGTTGCTCTGTTTGGCAAGTTCACTGGTATGAAAGGCGCCGTAATCGGCAAATCCGGCGTTATTGATCAGGAGATCGATCGTGCGCTGCTCGGCAGCAACTTGCGCAATGACTGCTCCGGTTGCGCCAATGAGGGAGAGATCTTGCACAATCACCTGAGCCGCAATGTTGTGCTGGGCTTGCAAGTCGGTGGCGATCGCTGCCAGACGGTCTTCAGAGCGGGCGACCAAAACCAAGTCGTAGCCTTGCGCGGCCAAGCTGCGGGCAAAGGCTGCGCCAATGCCGGAAGATGCGCCTGTGATGAGTGCGGTTGCCATGGGTTTTAATGCATCAATCAAATGGTTTGGAGCGATCGCCACCTTGCTCAAGCCAGACTCAGGCGAAATGAACCCGCTAGGCCATAACCCTGAACAACCATCGACAAGACTTGAGGAAGGTGCAATAGTTGGGGGGCAATCCGCCCTATATTATCCCCCCTTGCATGACTTCTCCTGCCAAAAGCGTCACGATCTACACCGATGGAGCCTGTCTTGGCAACCCTGGCCCTGGCGGCTACGGCGTTTTGCTCATTTACGGGGGGCATCGCAAAGAACTCCAGGGCGGCTATCGCCGCACGACCAATAACCGTATGGAAATTCAAGCGGCGATCGCGGGTCTTGAAGCCCTCAAGGAGCCTTGCACCGTTGAGCTGTACACTGACTCAAAATACGTGGTGGATGCGATCGAAAAAGGCTGGGCCAAACGTTGGCGGGCCAATGGCTGGCGCAAAAACAAGAAAGAACCAGCTAAAAACCCCGACCTCTGGGCCCAGTTGCTCCAGTTGTGCGATCGCCACCGAGTCAGTTTCCGTTGGGTTAAGGGCCATGCGGGCCAACCCGAGAACGAACGCTGCGACGACATTGCCCGTGCCAGTGCGCAGGGAATGGATCTGGCGGTGGATGAGGGGTATGAAGGGTAAACGTTAGGCCGCCCGCTGCCCAAATTCCCAGACCTTCAGATCCCCATTCTGGGCAACGCTAAAAATTTGTGCGAGTTGGAGATGGTAGGCGACGCCCAACACCGCCGCCTGATGCCCCGTCAAGGTGGCGATGTGATGGCCCGTGGCCGGTTGCCAGAGCTTGAGCGTCTGGTCGCTGCTGGCGCTGACGAGCAGATCCCCCGCAGGGCTCAGAACGAGGTCGTTAATCGCCCCCTGGTGAGCCGGAATCGTTTGCAGACATCGCCCCGTGGGGAGTTGCCAGAGGCGCAGTTGACCGCTGCGATCGCCACTCCAGAGCAGTTGGCCGCTGGGGCTAAAGCAGAGTGCCTGAACAATGTCCGGATGGCCCTGGAGCGATCGCTCGGTGGTCTGAGATTTGAGCGAACCGTTGAATGCTGCTGGGTCAGATGGCAGCGCCCAGACGTGGATGCGCTGATCTCCCCCGCCCCAGACGAGGATTGTCCCTGCGGGATGGACGGCCAGGCATTGCACCGCTCCGCTTGGGCTGGTGAAGATTTGTAGACAGCGTGCCGTTGCCAAGTCCCACAGCCTGACGGTGCGATCAGCACTACCACTGACCAGCAGTGATCGCTCAGGTAGAATCGCCAACGTATTGACCCAGCCCCTGTGGCCCTCATAGCGGTTGATCTCCTCTCCCGCTTGCCAACATCGGAGGGTGTAGTCCCAGCTACTGCTGATCCAGGTTTCGCCGTCCGGCTCCCAGGCAATTGCGGTCACCGGGCCGCGATGTCCCACCATTGTTTCCTGGGGCTGAGATTGACCTGCCTGCCATTGGTGAATCTGGCGATCGGCCCCGGCTGTTACCACCCATGGCGCTTGGGGATGGGCGGCGATCGCATAGATCGGCCCGCGATGGGCCGCAATGGTCTGGACACCATGCCACATCGCCAGCGAGAGCGTAGGCTCCTCTGCTTGAATCAGGGTTTCAAAGGCATCCAGGTCGGGAATAGCTTGACCCCCCGTGAGGACGCCGTAGGCCGTCGCTGCATCCGGGAAGCGATCGCGCGGTGCTTCGGCGCTCAGGCCATTGAGAACTTGGGCTAAGGTGGCGTCGATCGGAGCCGCCAAATAGTCCCCCCAACTGCTCAATCCCTCCATTGCACCGAGCAGGTCAAACGGGTGCATCCCCGTGAGCAGATGAATGGCCATCACCCCCAGACTGTAGAGATCGCTCGCTGGGCTCGCTTTGCCCCGGAGCTGTTCGGGTGCAGTATAGGCCGCCGAGCCCACCACTGTGCCCGTCTGAGCCAACTGAGCCTTATGGGTCACTTTCGCCAAACTCAAGTCCACGAGCACCAATCGCCCCCGCGCATCCCAGCGCAAATTCTGGGGGTTGAGGTCGCGGTGGAGAACCCCCTGGTCATGCACCCAAGCCAAGAGCGGTAGGGCTTCGAGCAACAAGTCGCGAAGACGACCTTCATCCCAAAGCTGCTCCGTCAAGGGGGTTCCCGTCCGCCATTCTTGAACGAGGGTCGGCCGAAAATTCACAATCCGGGGTTCGCTGGCCACTGCACCCAACAATGCTGGAATTTGGGGATGATAGCCCACGTCTCGAAAGGCAATGACAACCCGTTGGAACGCCTCGGGTTGAAACGCTTTGGGCTTGGGGAGACGAACCTGCTTGAGGACACAGCGACGATGATGCAGATCTTGCTGGTCAATGGCCAGAAATGTATAGCGTCCGGGCGTCTCCCCGAGGGGACGGAGAGCCTGATAGCGATCGTCCAGCGTCAAGCGTGAACCGCAGGTAATGCAAAAACGATGCTCCGCTCCATTCTCGGGCTCGGGGCATTGGGGATTGAGGCAGTAGACCATTGCAGCAGCAGACCGTTCAAGCGAATGATTACGAAATCCGGATGGTATGCACCCAGAATAAAATGCCAGGAGGGGCAGGTTTGCAATCTGCCCCGCCAGCGGATTTTGCGCTTCATCTCAACCCACGTAAAAGTCCGGATTTCACGCTAGACGAGGTTTAGCTACTACTGGCTGTGGCCGCCAAACGCTGGAGGGTCTGGAGCAAATCGGTGGATTTGAAGGGTTTGCAGAGGTAAGCATCTGCCCCCTGTTTGAGTCCCCAGTAGCGATCGATGTCTGTGCTCTTCGTGGAACAAAGTACTACCTGAATCTGTTCCGTTTGGCGATGGCTCTTGAGAAAGCGACAGATCTCGTAGCCATTCATATGGGGCATCACCACATCTAGAAGCACAATGTCTGGCGGCTGTTTGCGGATTTCTTTGAGTGCTTCGAGCCCATCGCGCACCGTCGTCACCTGAAAATTCTGCTTGACCAACCAGCGGGCAAGCAAGTGACGCTGCGTGCGACTATCTTCTACTACCAAGATGTGAGTCATTGAGACACCTGCAATCACAAGGAATCGCGCCTCCTATCAAATGAATGTTCAACTGTGCCCCTGAATTGATGCGCTAACCCCGCTCCCCTAACGCCCCGATGGTTCTGTCTAGACACTTGAGGTGCTGCGATGAACCACAAGGTGGATTACGGCTCGGTCGCGGTCAGGCGATCGTCCTGATTCAGTGCTGATCTAGTATTTTCGAGGATGCGCTGTCGCAGCACCGATCGTCTAGCACCTGCACAATTGATCGTTAATCCGTTACTTACTCTTCTACCAAAAGGATAGAGCCGTTTCCGCTAAATTTGTGCCGTTGAGTGTTTTTTTCTACAACCGCAGCTTGAGCAAGAGTCGTTAACCGAATCTGGGAAGATGGGCGCATTCTCGTAGCAAGGCTCATAAGCATCTTCAATCTGTCTGGTGGATCTGTTCTGAGCTGTCTATCAGTGCTTGTCGCTGCCGGAGTTGCCCAAAACCTAGAAGTAACGGAGATCGTGAGTGGCTACACCTGCTGCGCATGGCCAAACTACAGTCAAAATTATGGGGCGGGGCGATCGCCCCTGGCTGGCCAAGACCCAAAACACCCGCTAGAATGGTAGGCGAGTCTTGTTGGAGTCATTTAAATTCAATGGATTATATCGGTAAAGTTTTAGAAAAAATCAGGGATTGGGCACAGCGAGTAGTTGACTCATTACTCGGTCCTCAGGCAGAACCTGAGCCTGAACTCATTCCGATCCCGACCAATGATCGTCGGCGTCGCTAGGCTTCCACTGCGACTTAAACAAGTCTTCATTGCATTGTCAGTGTCTCGGGAATTCTTAGAGATTTTATGACTGACCCTGCCCTTCCTGAATCGATCCTGGTTCTCCATGGCCCCAACCTGAGCCTCTTGGGCCGTCGAGAACCAGGAATTTATGGTGTTCAGACGCTGGCAGCGATTAATCAGCAGCTTGAAATGGATGCTCAAGACCTTGGTGTCGCCCTTACGATTCATCAGTCGAATCATGAAGGAGAACTGGTGGATTGGATTGGGCAAGCCCTAGGCCAGCAAGCTGGAATAGTCATCAATGCTGCCGCTTATACCCACACCAGCGTGGCGATTCGAGATGCGATCGCCGCCGTCAACCTCCCCACAGTCGAAGTGCATCTCAGTAATATTCATCGCCGCGAAGCGTTTCGGCATCACTCCTACATCGCTTCAGTAGTTGTAGGCCAAATTAGCGGCTTTGGCGCGAATAGCTATCGTCTGGGTCTGCGGGCGCTAGTTGAACACCTCCGGGCAAAAGATTAAGCGTTCGCTTCGATCAGCTCAAGGATATGCCCCGCTTCATCTTGCACCACCGCCCGTTTTCCCCAAGGGCTATTGTGGGGTTGGGTCAGAATCATTGCACCAAGGCGATTCAGCTCAACAAGACATTGATCCAAGGACTGAACTGTGAACCCTAAGCGGATTCCTGCGGTGGATTGTGTCTTCGCCGTCAGAGGATAAAGCTCCAAAACGACCCCCTCGATCTCTGCACTGTAATGCACTGGCCCGCTCCCATGCTGCTCTGGGGTAAAGGTAAGCCCGATCGCCTGGTAGAACGCAACTGCCTTGTTCAGATCCCGCACTCTCAGCACTAGCAAATTGATCCGGGGAGTTGCCATCGTTACTCATGAGCATCGGGTTCATCCAGGTGCTCCGACGCATCCCGATAAAGGTTAAAGATGTGGTGGTCTTTGAGGTGATAGACCACATTACGCCCTTGCTTCTGATAGCCCACTAAGCGCATGGTTCGTAGGACGCGGAGCTGGTGGGAGACCGCTGACTCGCTCATCTCAACCGCCTCGGCGAGATCTCGCACCCGCATCGCCTCGATCGCCAACGCCGACAAAATCCGCCAGCGATTGGGATCGCTCAAGATACCAAAAAACTCCGCCATGCGCTGGGCCTTCTCGACCGAGAGGATTGCTTGCTCATGGGGGACAGTAGTTTGGGAGTTAGCTTGAGCCATAGCGAAACGAGGAGATTTGAGAAGATTGGCAACGAGACATCCCCTTTTGGGAGGGGCAGCTCAAGCGTAGCGCCGAGCCGGGTGGGGGTGGATGGGGGCCGCTCGGGGCTCTCATCATTTAGATAGATTTCAAACTCTGATGGAGACTGGCATACCGCCCCTTTTCCTGTTTTTTGAGTCGGGCGTTCAATCCCTTCTGCTCCGTACGAGCAAGGCTCTACAGGCTTCTGAGTGTAATGGATGGCACGCCCTAATACAGCATTGATTGCTTATGACGTAACTGGGGTGAGCATTCGGGTCGATGATACTTGAATATCTGTTCATGTGTTATATTTTGATCAGAAAGCATGAATAGCTGTTCATACTTAATGACATCTTACCCAATTAGGAGAAGACCCATGACGACCGTTACGCAAATGAAATGTGCCTGTGAATCCTGTCTCTGTATTGTTGATACGAGCAAAGCGGTTCAGAAGCATGACCAATACTATTGCAGCCAAACCTGCGCGGATGGTCATGCCGATGGCGGTGCTGGCTGTGGTCACACCGGTTGCACCTGTCATTAGCAGTTGAGCTCGACTTTTCTGAGCCTTAGTTGGACATTTTGCTTGACTAGGGCTTTTTGCTGGCGCTACAGATTCTCTTCGGATTTCGTTGCACAGATGCAGTGCTATTATTCAGAATGATAATCATTCTCATTCGCAACACCGAAGGAATCTCTGCCCATGGCTCGCTATCCTTTTTCGCAGCAACATTCGCAACGACAACCCTCCTTCCGCAAGATTGCCCTTGCGGGACTCCTCGCCATCGGCATGAGTAGCTGTGCGCCGACAACCAACGACACGGCTAGTAGTAACGATGCAACTGATGCAGACGAGCCGCTGCAAGTTGTCACGACGATTGTGCCGATGACCCAGTTCACCCAAGCGGTGGCGGGCGATCGCGCCGAGGTAGTTCAACTGCTCCCGAACAATGTCGGGCCCCATGATTATCAGTCCAAACCGACAGACGTGCAGGCGATCGCCGAGGCGGATGTGTTGGTGCAAAACGGCCTAGAGCTAGAATTTTTCCTCACGGATCTGATTGAGAATGCCGAGAACGAGGACTTGGTCGTCATTGACAGCAGTGACGGCATTGAAACGTTAGCGAGCCCCATCGCCCACGATGATCATGGGCATGATGAGCACAAGGAAGGGGACGCGCACGATCATGGGCATGATGAACATAAAGAGGATGAGTCTCATGATGATCATGCCCACGATGAACATGAGGAGGGTGAAGCACACGCCGAACATGAGCATGAGGAGGGCGAGGCTCATGAGCATGGGCATGACGAGCATGGGCATGATGAACATGAGGAGGACGAAGCACATGATGAGCATGAGGAAGAAGCGCATCATCACCATGCTCATGGCGAGTTTGACCCGCATATTTGGCTTGACCCCCAGCGAGCGATCGCCCAAGTGGAGAATATTCGAGATGGTTTGATCGCCGCTGATCCGGAGGGCGAAGAAGAATATACTGCCAATGCCGCAGCTTTCATTGAACAGCTAGAGGAACTAGATCAGGAGATTAGCGATCGCCTCGCACCCTACAGTGGGCAAACCTTTATTACCTTTCATTCCTTTGCGTTGTATTTTGCGGATCGCTATGAATTAGAGGCGGAATTTTTGGTGGATGTCCCCGCAGAAAACCCGACCCCAGAAGATGTACAACGCATTATTGAAACGACGGAAGGGGAAGACCTCAAAGCATTAATGACTGAACCGCAAGGGGGAGATACTTTTGATGCCTTGGCCGAAGATTTAGCTGTAGATGTGACTGTCTTTAACCCCATGGAAGTCGGTGATGCTGAATCCACTGAACCCGAGTCCTATATTGAGACGATGCAGCAAAATGTTGAGAATCTCGAAGCGGCATTTTCAGGCTAGGAATAATCTTTTGAGCTTGTTTCCCACTTTTGCTCCCTTAGAGTACCTTGAAAATAATCATCCCGAGGCAGGTGGGACGCCTGCACTACGGGTAATTCTCAGAAATATCTGTAGCGCGGGCATTTTGCCCGCCACCAGCAACGCTCCTTTCTGAACAGTTTTTTCTTGGAATATCCTTAATGGTTGAAATCGACGCTTTATCGCCTTTTGCGAAAGTACAAGAACACCACTTCCCCCTTTCCAAGGGGGATTGAGGG
>JBMYQW010000230.1:0-8106 GCA_049601735.1 Spirulinaceae cyanobacterium | reverse complement strand
CGTGAGCCACAGAAATAACTAAAAACCGATTGCAAACGGTGTGAAGCCTGCTGCTTAAGTCGCTGAAGCTGGCTGCCGAAATGATGTAATTTGGGGCGATCGAGTGGGAATTGATCCGCAGGAATCAACTCAAGTTTTGCATAGAGCTGTTGAGGTGTCATAAAGCCAGTTCTCCCCGCCAAACAAATGGCGAATTGATTCAACCTGGTTTTAGTATGACGGGTTGTTTTGAGCTTAAACAGGGACAGTTGCGCTAAATTGTACTGGGTACAGTTAGAAGAGAATGAATTGTACTGGTTGCCGATCGCCCAAACTGTACTCCTCCCCTGCACCAACCCCACCATGAACCTCACCCCCCTCCAGCTCAACCCCAACGATGTGCTCTATGAGCAGGTCGCAGCTCGACTCCAGCGCCTGATCACCGACGGAACCTTGCAACCGGGCGATCGCCTTCCCTCGGTACGCAAGCTACGGCAGCAGCTCTCAGTCAGCACGGCCACCGTGCTCGAAGCCTATCGTCTGCTCGAAGACCAGGGCCTCATTTTTGCCCGTCCCCAATCCGGCTACTACGTCAAAGCCGCGGCCCGTCCAGAGCCCCCCGAGCCGACGACCCCGACTAATCCCTCCACCCCAAGCGCGATCGATATTTCCCTGGCGTTTGAACTCATCAGCGCCATGCGCAACCCAGACTTTGTGCAACTCGGCGCAGTCTTACCGGCGATCGAGCTGCTGCCCCTGGCCAAGCTCAACCGTCTGATGGGAAAAATTCTGCGCGAAGATCCTGCAAATGCCCATGCTTACGGTTCTCCCCAGGGAGAGCCGAGCTTACGAGCCGAAGTCGCCAAGCGGCTGCTCGATGCGGGGTGTTCCGTGCCCCTTGACCAACTGGTAATTACCAACGGGGCAAACGAGGCGATTTATTTTGCATTGCAAGCCGTCACTCAACCCGGTGATACGGTCGTGGTGGAGTCACCGACCTACTTTGCCATGTTGGAGGCACTCAAGAGCTTGCAACTCCAAGCCTTGCCCTTGCCCACCCATCCCCGCGACGGCATTAGCCTCTCTCACCTAGAAACCGCCTTGCAAACTCAATCGGTGGCGGCCTGTCTGTTGGTATCGAATTTCAGTAATCCGCTGGGAAGCTGCATGGATGATGCCAAGAAGCAGCAATTGATCACGCTGCTGAACCAATCCGATACGCCGCTCATTGAAGACGATGTCTACGGTGAGTTGGTGTTTGAAGGGTCACGTCCCAAAGCGATTAAAGCCTTTGATACCGAAGACCGGGTGCTCTACTGCTCCTCGGTGAGCAAAACCCTCTCGCCGGGATTGCGGGTGGGCTGGTGTGCCGGAGGGCGCTATCAGGCGCGGGTCTCCCAGCTCAAGTCGATTCTCAACCAATGTACGGCCGTGCCGTTGCAACTCACGGTGGCCGAGTTCCTCGCCAATGGCGGCTACGATCGCCACCTCCGTCAGCTCCGCCGCGCCTACCAAAACCAGATGCACCAAATGCGCCAGGCGATCGCTGAATATTTCCCAGTTGCCACCTGCGTCACCCGACCCCTCGGCGGCCATGTGCTATGGCTGGAGTTGCCGGAGGGGTTGGATACGCTCCAACTCTATTGGGCCGCCCGCGATCGCCAGATTGCCATTGCCCCAGGGGTCATGTTCTCGGTCTCGGGCCAGGACTACCGCAATTGTCTGCGGCTCAACACGGCGCTGCCTTGGTCGCCTGCCATTGCGCAGGCAGTACAAGCCTTGGGTCAGTTGGCTGAGTCGATGATGCTGTTGGGATAAGCAAGCCGCCAATTGTTCGTTTGGAGCAAAAATAGCTTTAGGAAAGCAATGCGCCAAAGAGTTCTTTCAAGAGGCGATCGCGCTCATCTGAAATCTGAGATTCAGAAATCAGGGTCTCTTGGGCATAAACAAAGTTACTGCGTAGAATATCCTTGCAATGGTCAGTATAGCCAAAGAGATGACCGTTATAACGCTGCTGATTATTGAGCACTTTTCTGAGCCGACGCGATTCATTGAGCTGATTGGCATCATGCAATGTATCAAGCATGACTTGAATGTCTTGACAGAGATTTTCTTGGTCTGACTCCGACAGTAAATATAGTCTCAGAACCATACAAGCTATGGCAAAGATTTTGCCCAGATCAACAATCTCTGCAACACGACGGGGGTAAAGATCCCGCACGGAGTTGACATCTGGATCAGAATACCGAGCTTGGTGAGGTGAGGGTGGCGTCCAGGGACGGACAATATTGAGTTCTAAAATTTCATCTGTACTTTGATCCTCAATTGCGCCACCATCTTCAGCGATCGCCCAAGCCATATTTAAGAGCCGTGTTGCCAACTTCAACTTTTTTTTCCAATCAATTAGCTGTTCTGGAATCTCATCAGCATCAAATTCATGAGTTGTATTACCACAGAGCAAATACATTCCCCGTGCAAAGAAAAGATAGCAAGCGTTACTGCCGAACAAATAGATATGACGATATTGATTACGATCGGGGTAGTTGGGAGAGAGCTTCGAGAGCTTATCCACATCCACCGAAAGCAATGACATATTTAAAGCCAAGAAACGATCATCGTCAGCAATACTTTCAGGAGTAGTTTGGGCGTCACGAGTTTCCCAAATAGCCGGAAGTTTATGAATGGAGTAGGCGCCGAAGTGATCCATTTCTTTAGGTAAGCCACTCTTTTCTTTGATTTGATTGTAGTAATATCGTCCTCGACTAGCGTAGCTAGCAAGCGCATGATCACGCAACTTCTTTGCCCAGCCAAAACATTGCTCCGGCACTAGGGTTTGTTGGGGATCTTGGCGTTCAAAGCGATTCAAGTAACGATGTTCAGGATCACTATAGGCTGAGATTAAATATAACCAGCATTGCATAGCAGCATAACAGGCATAGCGTTCACTGTTACTGTCGGCTGCTGCATACAGACGTGACTTTTCAGCTAGATACAGACGACCCCAATAAATTGAGGACTCAATCCGCTGCTGTCCCGAAAACTCTTCTGTTGGTAAATTTAGTTCATCTTTAGGAACAGCGCAGGGGAAAAATATTAAGAGCCTCAGCCTCAAGAATGCAATCTGTGCCAAGAGATGATAATGAGGCTCAAATATTCCCTGAGAGACTTCATTGATAACAACATATTTACGGAGTCTAATCCAAACATGGGTTTGGGCTTGTCGCAGCACCTCCCAAGCACGACGAATCAAGCCTTCTCGGTTAATATCCGGATCACAGCCTAGCGGTAAATACTGCGGATCAGTATCATCTGTATCGTAAACATAGAGATAGGTAGCTTTACATAGCAAATAGCGAACAATAAGTTCACCGGAAAATACTTCAAAATCCTCCTCTGTCGTAGTAACATCTAGCCCTTGATTGACAAATTTTTCTAGGACTGTCAGCCGTTGCAGATAGTCCTGCGCCAAACGATAGGCGCTTTCTTCGAGGAGTGCCTCGACAATTGAGAGGTAAGCATCGAAATAGATGCGGTCATCAGTTTTAGTAAGAGAGCGATTCTGTAGATCACTGGACTCAAATAATGACTCCTTGATCAGCCCGAGCATGGCAAAAGTTGAGAACGGATAACCCCACCAAGCTAACCAAGCATTTTTGAGGGCGATCGCTCGCTCGGTCCGCTGGCACAGGTGCTGGATATATTCTTTGGGGGCAATACCAGCATTCCGAATCGCTTGTAGACGCGCTTGCAGAGCGGCTTGGGCCTGAGCCAAAAGAAAATCAAAACCGCAATAGTCACCTTGGCCAATGGGTTCAGCAAATGAGAACTCATCATAAAAACGTAAGTTTTCTGCACTGGAGGCACGTAAGGCTTGACCCACGGTTTGGTTATGGCACAGCTTGACTAAGCTATGGGCCCATACAGGTGAAGCGACATTATCTCGAATAATAGCCTGGGTGGAGGTTACATCATGGGCAATTGAGAAATACTCACTCAAGCAGGGGATATCCTTGAGCACGGCTCGATTCACCACCTTAATAACATGAGAAAGAGCACCACCAATTCCTGTACTGCTCAAGGCAAAATCGATCCGCCGCTGGTCGCCACTCGCAAGCCGCTTGAAAACCGATTTCACCGCATACTGATAGTCGCTAGGAATCTTGATATAGAATTCCACAGTTACACGAGTGGCTTCCTGGGAGGCTAATTCATAGTCGCCTGGCCCCGGTAATTGGGTTTGGGCGATCGCACCGCGACTGAGATCCAGTTTGCGCAAGGCGGGATGAAGCAGGGGCGGATAGGGGCCATCTTGCCGGAGAAACAGACCGAGTTGGCGATCGGCAAAGGGTAATGGGCCAGCCACTTCAATCGAGATGCGTTTGAGGTAAACTGGAAATTGCTCCGTCAGCCGCTCATTCGCTACAACCGCTTGGGCCAGTTTTGCCACAAAGGCGGGCCGAAGGTATTGGCGAATATAAGAGTTCACCGCCGCATTACTAACCACCTGGCTCTGATGATTCCCGCTGCGGGCCAAAAGACGCCGGATCTCCCGTTGCACTTTTTGCGTCAGTTCTTGGACTGTATCTGCTTGACCCCACAAGCTCCCGGATTTCTGCACCCGGCGCTGACGTTTGGGTAAATATTCAAGAGCTTGGCTGACGGTGTTACTGATCAGCTCATCAACATCTATGAGATTTTCGAGCGTTCGCTTCTCAGCTGTGGGAAAATCGAGCCCCACTGCTGCTTTATAGATGCGAAAGAGCATTTCATAATTTTCGAGGCCCTGGTTCGCCTGCAAATGCAGCAAGGCTTGCTGAAGGAGTGCCAAACCGTCTGCCGCAGGCAAGTTCAAGCTCTGACGCTCCTCGGGTGTGAGCTCAACGAGCTTGTAGAGTGCCGTCAGCGTATCGGTCGGTGTTAGCACCCTTGTGTAGGACTCATTGTAGCTTTGATAGTCTTGTTCAAGGGCTACCTGCAAATGCACCAGAATTTTGATAAGCTCCTGCGTAGTGAGACTTGAGATCTTAGTTGAGCTACTGGTATTATCTCCCTCACTTTGAATGACGCTGCTGACAATCTTACGCAGATTCTTCGTGTCGCTCAGTCGCTTGCCAATGCCTTGGTAGTTGGGTTTGTCATCCTTATGGCGGGTAATCGCCAAGCAGGTGCAAAGATATTGATAAAGCTGGAAGGTGCGCTGATCATCAGCATCGACAGAGCGAGTCATAAAAAAAGACAGATTTGATTATTCTTTGCTGACCGTAAAAAAAAGAAATACATGGGTGATTATACCCAGCTTTTTTTGCCTTACTAACTCCAATTGGGATACGAGCCAATTTTTGTTCAGGGATGCCGTAGCTTCTGATACTAAAAGTCAGGTTGAACTGAGCCATGTCCCACAAGGCGAGACTATGTTACATAACCACCTACCCTCTTGGCCTAAATCGGAACTGACTCGATCATAGATGGAAACTAGGGAAACACAGGATAGGCATCTTTGAGCTTCCCTAGTTCAGTTCAATCATTTAGGAGAAAAGTCCCTCATGACTTCAGCGATTCTACCGCAAATTGACTCGACTCACTCAGGGCAGAGTTCATTGCTCATGCCAATCTTCGTTGAGAGCAATCGACAGCGTTTGATCTGGTTTGAGCAACAGCAGCAAACTGTAGTGAACCACCTTGTGGGCCAGGGAGGGTAATAATCATGGCCTATCAATCAGATATGATTCATCCCAAACATCCTCACAACCTAGAATGTCCCCATTGCAAAAAACATACTGTCGTACTCCGAGGAGAAGACCGCTATGTCTGCCTCAGCTGTGGCTGGTGGGAAGATTTGAATGATGGGCAAGGGTGGGGGGAGAATGGTGCTCAGATGTTGCTGCTGATGGCCAGCACAGGATTTTTTGTCTTTGTGCTGATGCTGAACATCTCGGATGATGTAGACGCAGAACGAGAGCGAAACATCTCTCTATTGTGGCAACGACCAAAAGTTACCGCAGTAGCCCTTGATCGAAGTTCGCTCTTGTAGTGAAACCATTGGTTTGAGTGAGAAAAGAGGCGCGATCGCGCCTCTTTCATGCTTTGTGTACCTATTCGATGCAGTTGCTCCGACACAGAAAGTTTTTAGAACGTAAAAGTCGTCCGAATTGTCCCGATCAACGCATCTTCATTGATGTCGTTAGGGGCGGTCAGCCAAATGAAGCCTGGTGTGATGGAGATGCGATCGCTCAGTTGGTACTTGTAGAACAACTCAATGTGGTAAGGCGTCTCATCCATGCGATAGCCCCCAGCAATATTGTCAATACTGCCCGCATAGGGTTGAGCCCCCGCAAAGAGACCCAAGAGATTGCCCTCACCGCCCAAATCAGGGAAGGCAAAGCCCAAGCCATAAGTCCATACCTCACCATCGCCGGTCGCCAGAGACGTGCCAATGATATCGGTATAGGCAAAGAAGCCACTGAACGAAACCGCATCGCTGATCGCCCAAGCCAGTTCTAGACCATAGGAGTTATTGACCATGCTGCTGACAGCCGAGTTTCCGGTGGATGTTCCCACCACACCGAGGGAACTGACGTCACCCCGGTCAAACAGAGCCGTTCCGTTGGGGTGGTAGCCATGGACATAGGTGAGACCCAAGGAAATATCGTCGGTGAGATCGGCACTGAGCTGGCCCAGGATGGCGTAGTCACCGGAAAACAGACCCCGGTTGGCAACATTGGCTTGACCCGCCAAGTAGCCCACGGCAAGGTTGAACTTTTCACCGAAGTCATAGCTCAAGCCCACACCGGCACCGCCGCCAATGCGGTAAATCGGGCTCCGCGTGGCGAAGGTCGAGAGCGCACCATTGCCGCCATCGTAGTCTTCAAAGTAGGGGTTGAGCGTGGGAACAAAATCACTCCAGGTGCCGCCGCTCGCCGCAATGTAGCCGTCGGCTCCCTTAATGGGGAAGTAGTAAGCAACGGTTCCTGTATCCACATTAAAGGTCTGCGTGGCTTCAGCAGTTTGGGCGGTTACGGTTCCCGTCAGACCCGCGATGCCAAAGGTGGAGGTGTCAACGATGTTCGTGTTGGCATTGGGAGCTGTCAGGTTGCCCAGGGACAGACGAGTCACTAGACGGTCGTTGCCGCTAAAACTGGTATTCAGCGTGAGGCGAGCCTGATAACCAAAGGTGATTTCATCATCGTTGTTATCGACCGCTGCCGGAAAGGCTGCACCTTGAGTCCCATCAAAAGCATTGCTCGAAGGGAAAAGACTGGTTGCGGCAAAGATGACTTCCCCGGTCAGCTTGGTGGTCGTCGAGAAACTGTGGTCTTCTAGGAACGCAGCCCGGCTCTCTAGGGTATCCACACGGGTTGAAAGCTCGGCTAACTCTGCTTCAAACTCTGCCATGAGGCGATCGAGCGCCGCGAGGTCGTCACGGGTCACAAAATCGGCGGTGCTTTCTGCCAGCAAGCGTTCGATTTGTTGCAGACAAGCATTCAAGCCAGCGGCAAACTCGTAACGAGAGAGGGCGCGATTGCCCCGGAATGTGCCATTGGGGTAGCCCTTGAGGCAGTCGTAGCGCCGCACCAAGTCATCGAGAGCTTGATAGGCCCAATCGGCCGGCGAGACATCGCTAAACTGGGCCGCGCCGATCGTCTGACCCAAGCTGGTCTGGCCCAAGCTCGTCTGACCCAAGTCCGACGCTTGGCTCGAAACTGGCTCTAGGTTGTACTGAGACTCATAGGTCTCGATCTGGTTAATGAGAGATTGCGTCTCGTCATAGGACTGAGCGGTTGCTGCGGTCGCCCCTAGACCGAGAGCGGCCAATGTCGCCGTGGAAATCTGTAGGGTTCTGCTTTGAGATAACATCGGGAATTTCCTCCTCACACGTTGCATATCAATCAATTCAACTTTAATTTGCACCTGTATCCTTGAACAGATTATGACTCATGGTTCCTCATCTGGCTACGGCGATCGCGTTTAACCCGTCAGCAATCACATCAAGACAACTCGATATTGTGCTCAAATTGCGAATGCGGCCATCCGGGCAGGGCTGGTCATACCCACCCAACTGCTTAGTTTTAACCGCTTTATCCCAGCGGCGAAATAGAGAAAAAGTGATAAAAAGTGGCATCTTCCAGC
>JBMYQW010000229.1:0-8116 GCA_049601735.1 Spirulinaceae cyanobacterium | reverse complement strand
GGTCAAGCGTAGCGCCGACCGGGGTGGGTCGGGTGTGGTGAGACACCACGGAAGCGTTGTGAATAAAGGGTTTCACGCTTAAGTTCACACGGATGGTTTGAAACCTGCCCCTACGATCGCATATTTTGTTTTTGGGATCTGTCAATCGGATTGGTTGCCCGGCCCATGGTTTCAAGCATCCTGAAACTGCTGGGCGTAGAACCGAGCATAGCGACCGTTCTGGGCCAGCAGTTGGGCATGGGTTCCCGACTCCAGAATTTGGCCCTGCTCTAAGACAAAGAGGCGATCGGCCCGGCGCACCGTAGCCAGGCGATGGGCAATCACAAAGACGGTGCGATCGCGCATGATCCGCTCTAGGGCTTCTTGCACCAGGGCTTCCGATTCCGAGTCCAATGCCGAGGTTGCCTCATCCAAGATCAGGATCTGGGGATTGAGGAAAATGGCGCGGGCGATCGCAATCCGTTGGCGCTGCCCCCCGGAGAGCTTCATGCCCCGTTCGCCCACGTAAGTCTGGTAGCCCTGGCTAAACGCGCTAATAAACTGATGGGCATTGGCGATCTGCGCGGCCCGTTCCACGGCGTTTTGATCAAACTGGGCTTGACCAAAAGCAATATTGGCGGCGATCGTCCCGGAAAAGAGCGTTGTGTCCTGGGGCACAATGCCGATCTGCTGGCGTAGGCTCTGGAGCGTCACGGTTTTAATATTCACGCCATCGATCCAAATCTCGCCCGCCAGCAGATCGTAAAAGCGCGGCAACAGGTTGACCAAGGTGCTTTTGCCCGCGCCCGAATGGCCCACCAGAGCGATCAGCTCACCCGGTTGCACCTGAAAGCTGAGATCTTGGAGCACGGGCTGCTGGGGCTCATAGCCAAAAGTGACGTGGCGAAACTCGACCTTGCCGCTAATAGCGGGCAGGGCGATCGCCCCTGGTTGGTCAAACACGCTCGGTTGCAGTGCCATGAGTTCAAAGACGCGATCGATCGAGGCTTGGGTCTGTTTGAACTCGTTGTAGTTTTGGGTGGTGAGACTAATTGGGTCGATCAGCAGCCCGACGGCGGCGAAGTAGCTAATGAATTGACTGCCCGTGAGGTTGCCCTGGGCAATCTGCCAGGCCCCCAAGAAGAAAATCAAGATCACGCTCATGGCATACAAAAAGCCGACGATCACGATCTGGAAGGCCTTGATCCGCTCGGCGGTATAGCGAGCGCGGCGGTTGGCTTCGGCTTGCTGGCTAAACTGGGCCAGGGTATAGTCTTCGGCCGCAAAGGCCCGCACCAGACGAATGCCGCCGAAATATTCAATCAGTAGCGAGGAGAGATCGGCAATCCGGTTTTGGCTGCGGCGGGAATATTGCAACAGCCGTTCGCCAAAGATGCCAATCATAATTGCCATAAAGGGCCCCAGCACCAGCGCACTCAGGGTCAGCTGCCAATTGATCACGATCATCATGCCCAGCACGACGATCAGTTGCAACACACAGGGTACAAACTGATGGAAGAGCTTATGGATAAATTCACCGATGCGATCGATGTCTTCGGTGAGGCGATAGGCCAGATCGCCCGTTTGGGTGGTTTCAAAATAGCTCAGGCTCAGACGCTGCACATGGGCATAGGTGCGTTGACGAATTTCCAGCGTGATCTGCAGGGCGGCCTTGGCCATCAGCGTGTCTTGCACATATTGCGCCAGCTTGTGCAGCACAAACACCCCCGCCGAGAGTCCGGCAATCTGACCGCTGCGGCGTACATCCCCCGAGCCTACGGATTCCGCCATCCATTCGGCGAGTTTGATCAGCACCGGCCAGCCTGCTGTGAAGCAGAGCGTGGCAACTAATGCGGTGGCGATCGTCGGGGTTTGGGCCCGAATGTAGGGCAGTAAAGACCAATGGTGCGGACGCTGAGTCAAGAGCAAGAGAGGGTTAGGGGCGATCGCTATCATACAGTGCCGCATCAAGTGCGATCGCTGTTCTTTAATGTTTTCGCTCGTTACCTGACTCTTCCAGGTAATGCAACCGCAGAGGCTCTGCCTCTTGCAATGTGTGGCAGATCTGCAAATTACTGTGTGAGCAGACGCACTCCCGCGAATCAATTGCGGGCTGACGGGTCGAAAGTCCACATCCCCCCAACCATAATGGGTTGATCACCGACTGCCCTCCGTCACCGGCTGCACCATGACCTTGAAGGGATATTTGGCTTTTTCGCGCTCAAAGTCGCTGCGGCGCATTTTTTTGGCCCATTTTTTATCAACGTATTGACACCAACGGAAGCCCCGCTGCTTGGCAAGATCCTTGTCCGCTCTGCTCACTTCGGCAATCACGTAGACTCGCGGTTCGGTGGAGCGGGCGATCGCTTGCTCCACGAGTTCGGCGAGTTGCCCCGAGCGATGGTATTCCACCCGGTCAAAAAGGGCGGCGATCAGTTGGCAGTCGCTGAGGGCGCGATGGGCCTGGTTGACCCCAATGCCATGGTTGAGGGCGGTGGTAATGAGATTGCTGGGGCGAGCGTTCTCGGGCCAAATGAAATCTTCATAGGTGCAAAGCCAGGGCTTGGTGATTTTAGGCAGTAATGTTTTGCCGAACCATTGGCGATCGAATGCTGCATTGTGCGCCACCAGATAGTCCGCCTGCTCAACCCACAGCTCAAAGATCCCGAGCAATGTCTGGCATTGCTCTAGCGCGGCGAAACTGGCATCGACCGGAATGTGGTTGACGGTCTGGGCTGGGTTTTGATCGACGGGAAACAGCGTCGAGAGTTGATGAATCGTGCAAGCATATTTCACCGAGTAAAACACGGCCCCGAGTTCGATCGGGCGATGCTGTTTCGGGTCAAGCCCTGTGGTTTCGAGGTCAACGATGAGCAGGTTGGTCATAGGTTCAGGGCGATGGTTGAGGCTCACTCTAGTATGGCTTAAAAGTCAACCTTCTACCGCCGGATAGCTCAAAATCTCCAGCAGTCGTAAGAGGGGCTCCAGACGCTCTAGCAACCGATTAAATCCACTGTTCTCCTTCTACCGCGACCTTGTTCAGACTTGGCTGCGGGCAATAAGGGTTAGAACTCTTGGGTCTCAACGACCGAATTACCGCGAAGGGCTCACGCCCTTAGCGTGAACGCACCCGATAGCCACAACGATGCTCACCATCTTTGAGCCAATCCGTGCGCTCCACCACACAGTCGGGCAAGATTGCGGTGAACATTTCCAGTTCATGGCCACAAACGGTTGGGAAGGAGTCCGCCACATCTGCAATGGCGCAGTTATGCTCCGCAAAAACATATTGTCCCGGCTCAGAGGCTACCGAATGCAGCTCCGCCACATAGCCCTCCGCTTGGCGGATTTTTACCAGAGCGGCTAACCGTTCGACAAGCGGGCCAGAACCGATGCGATCGCGGTAATCTTCCGCCTTGCGCTGCCATTGCTTCTGGAGCACGACCCCGAGCTGCTCCTCACCCACGGTTTCCATCAACGTATCCATCAAGTCAACGGTAAACTCGCCATAGCGATGGGGGAACTGCTCCCTGCCCTTATGACTGAGCGAATAGCGATGCTGGGGCCGTCCCATGCCCCCTTGCACCGCTTCATATTGGATCAGCCCGCTCGCTTCCAGATCTTTGAGGTGGCGGCGAATCGCTTGGGGGCTGATTGCCAGACTCTGGGCAAGGTCGTGAGCCGTTGTGGGCCCCTGCTTGAGCAGACATTGCAGAATATCTTGCTTGGTAGAGGCGTGTTGCGTCGTCATGCCAAAAGAGAACCCCAGCCGCGAGACAATAATTATTTTGACAACATCTTTGTTGTTAATGTAGCCTAAAATAGAGTTGAGCAACAAAAGCGTTGTTTAAGTCCCAGCATTCTTCTTGCTGCCCCGGCCCACTCTTCTTAGCCGCTGTGGGCATCATACCCTTTCTTTCCTGCCCATCCCCAACCTGCGGAGCCTTGTCATCCTATGAGTGCGACCACTGTTCAAACCCTCGTCAACCAGCCCTACAAGTACGGTTTTGTTACAGACATTGAAACCGACAGTATTCCTGCGGGTCTCAGTGAAGACGTGATTCGCCTCATCTCCGCCAAGAAGGAAGAGCCCGAGTTTATGCTGGAGTTTCGGCTCAAGGCCTATCGCCAATGGCTCAAGATGAGCGAACCCGATTGGGCGCACTTGGGTTATCCCGAAATTAATTACCAAGATATCATCTACTATTCTGCGCCCAAGCAAGAGAAGAAGAAGGTCGAGAGCCTCGATGATGTTGACCCCACCTTGCTGGAAACGTTTGAGAAGCTGGGCATCCCCCTCTCTGAGCAAAAGCGCCTGAGTAACGTGGCAGTAGATGCCATTTTTGACAGCGTCTCGATCGCCACCACGTTCAAGGAAAAGCTCGGCGAAGCGGGGGTAATCTTCTGCTCGATCTCGGAAGCACTGCAAGAGCATCCTGAGTTGATCCAGAAATATCTGGGTTCCGTGGTTCCGGTGGCTGACAATTACTTTGCAGCGCTGAATGCAGCGGTGTTTAGTGACGGCTCCTTTGTGTATATTCCCAAGGGCGTCACCTGCCCGATGGAACTCTCGACCTATTTCCGGATCAATAATGGCGAAACGGGGCAGTTTGAGCGGACGTTGATTGTCGCGGAGGAAGGAGCATCGGTGAGCTACCTCGAAGGCTGCACCGCGCCCATGTACGACAGCAACCAGCTCCATGCCGCCGTGGTGGAACTGGTCGCCCTCGACAATGCGGACATCAAATATTCCACGGTGCAAAACTGGTACGCCGGTGACGAAGATGGCAAGGGTGGCATCTACAACTTTGTGACCAAGCGGGGTCTGTGCAAAGGCGTTAACGCCAAGATCTCCTGGACACAGGTGGAAACGGGTTCTGCCATCACCTGGAAATACCCCAGTTGTGTCCTGGTTGGCGACAACTCCGTGGGCGAGTTTTACTCGATCGCCCTCACCAACAATCATCAGCAAGCCGATACCGGCACCAAGATGGTTCACGTTGGCAACAACACTCGCAGTCGGATCATCTCCAAGGGCATCTCGGCGGGTCAGTCGAAGAACAGCTATCGGGGTTTGGTCAAGATGAATCCAAAAGCTAAGGGCGCAAGGAACTATTCCCAATGCGACTCAATGCTGATCGGCGATCGCGCCGAAGCCAACACGTTCCCCTACATCCAGGTGGACAATCCCCAAGCCAAGGTGGAGCATGAGGCTTCGACTTCTAAAATCGGCGAAGACCAGCTCTTCTACTTTGCCCAGCGCGGCATCAGTACCGAAGACGCGATCTCGATGCTGATCAGCGGCTTCTGTAAGGATGTCTTCAACCAGCTCCCGATGGAGTTTGCGGCAGAGGCGGATAAGTTGTTGAGCTTGAAGTTGGAGGGAACAGTGGGGTAGTTGGTGGGGTGACCGAAACCCGACCCACCCCGGTCGGCGCTACGCTTGACCGCCCCTCCCAAGAGGGGATTTTGAGGTTTGATTTTGTGGCTGTAGGTTGGGTGAGCGCCAGCGTAACCCAACACAACCCTCTCCATGTCGCGATCGCTTACCAAGAAAGTCTTACCAAAATTCCTCAATCTAACCTGGATCATTCGTAGCCAACTTGATTGTTCGGGCGATCGCAACCAACCTGCATTGAAATAACTTTAAATCGGTTCTTGCAAGCACTTGCTGTGTTAGGTTGCGCTCCACTCAACCCAACCCAACCCACACCTACAAAACCAATTCGAATAAACCATTCAAATCCGGTGGTGGGCAATGCCCACCCTACAAAATAAATTCCTATTTTTCTTAAATTATGATCCGCGAAAACAGCCCCGTTATTCTCTCCGTTAAAAACCTCACCGCCAATGTGGACGGCAACTCGATCCTCAAGGGCGTCAACCTCGAAGTCAAAGCCGGTGAAATTCACGCCATTATGGGGCGTAATGGCTCCGGTAAAAGTACCCTCTCCAAGGTTATTTCCGGGCATCCGGACTACGAGGTGACGGGCGGCGAAATCGTTTACCACGGCGAAAATATTCTCGACCTTGAACCGGATGAACGGGCACTCAAGGGGATTTTTCTCGCCTTTCAATATCCCCTCGAAATTCCCGGCGTCACCAACCTGGATTTTTTGCGGGTTGCTTATAACTCTCGTCGCAAGCATCAGGGGCTCGAAGAGCTGGATGCTTTTGATTTTGAAGATCTGGTTGAGGAAAAACTGGGCGTGGTGGAAATGGATGCTAAATTCCTCGATCGCAGCGTCAATGAAGGTTTCTCCGGCGGCGAGAAAAAGCGCAATGAGATTCTACAGATGGCGCTCCTGGAGCCCAGCTTGGCGATTCTGGACGAAACCGACTCGGGTTTGGATATCGATGCGCTCAAAATTGTCGCCAATGGCGTGAATCAGCTTACGACCGAGGAGAACGCGATCGTAATGATCACCCATTACCAGCGCCTCTTGAACTACATTCAGCCCGATTTTGTCCATGTCATGCAAGCGGGAAAAATCATTACCAGCGGCGGGAAGGAATTGGCTCTTGAGCTTGAAGAGCGCGGCTACGACTTTCTGGCCGAGGTGACGGAGGTCGGGGCATAATGGTAACGCTGTCTGCACAGGATGTTGTGAACTCCGATCTTTCCCAAACGCCCCAAGACCAATTGCTCCATGACTTACTCCGGTTGAGTAATGGCTTGAATGTCCCCGTCCGTCCCGAAATTTCCGGTTGGTTGGGGGAGCTCCGTCAACGTTCGGCCTACGATGCGGCTAACGGTCAACTACCTACCACCAAGGATGAGGCTTGGCAGTTTACAGATCTCAGTGGCTTGCTCACCCTCGACTTTGCTCCAGCCAGTGAGCCGGAGCTGAAACCGGAAGCGATCGCCCCCTATCGCCTGTCCGAAGCCCAAGGGGCTCAACTGGTCTTCGTCAATGGCGTCTACCATGCTGAACTCTCCCAGACGGAGGCGCTGCCCGAGGGTGTGTTTGTCGGCAACTTGGCGACGCTCCCCCTGGAAGACAGCTACGATGCGATCAAATATTTAGCTCATCATGAAGGGGTTCCCGATACCTTCACGGCATTGAACACGGCGGGCTTCCCGGATGTGGCTCTGCTCTGGGTTCGTCAGGATGTGGTGGTGGAGACCCCTGTTCAACTCCTGTGGGTGACAGTTCCCAGCTCAGAACCGATTCTGGTGCAGCCTCGAGGTCTGGTCATTTGCGATCGCAGCGCCAAACTTTCCCTCGTGGAGCAATACGTCACGCTGGAAACTGAACCCACTCCATACCTCACCAATGCCCTGGTAGAGGTGTTTGTTCAGGAAAACGCGACTCTCATCCATACCCGTCTTCAGCAGGAATCCCCAGCGGTATATCACCTGGCGACCACCATGGTGCGCCAAGCCCAAGACAGCACCTACACCCTCACCACACTAGATCTGGGTGCGAGGCTATCTCGCCATGCTCCGGGTATCTGGCAAAAGGGTTCGGGTACAAGCACAACGCTTAACGGCTTGACCTTAATCAATGGCGAACAAACCTCAGATACCCACAGCCTGATTGCCCTCAACCATCCCCACGGCACGACCGACCAGCTCCATAAATGCGTGGTGGATGGGGCCGCTCACGCGGTCTTTAGCGGCAAGGTGCTCGTTCCCCAAGCCGCCCAGCAAACCAATGCCGCCCAGCTCAACCGCAACCTCTTGCTCTCGTCTAAGTCCCGCGTCAATACGCAGCCCCAGCTCCAAATCACCGCTGACAATGTGCAATGCACCCACGGTGCAACGGTGAGCCAAATTGACGCGGATGAGTTGTTTTATCTCCAAAGCCGGGGCATTAATGCCGAGCAAGCCAAGGTGCTACTGCTTAAGGCATTTGCGGCGGAGGTGATTGAGCGGGTGGCCGTAGAATCGGTTCGAGACAAGCTCACTCAGGCGGTGGCAGACTATACGAAGGCAGATCTGAAGGCCGAAGGATGAAGGCAGAAAGCAGACTGTTTTTTGGGTCTTTGAAATTGTAGGGTGCGTTAGCAGGCGGAGGTATTAATTATGTTTGGAAAACCTTATTTTCTGCGTAACGCACCAAAACCCTCTCGATCGGGTGTGAATTCGGTGCGTTACGCTCCGCTAACACACCCTACGACTTCAGATCGGGTG
>JBMYQW010000228.1:0-8188 GCA_049601735.1 Spirulinaceae cyanobacterium | reverse complement strand
AACTTCTCTCCTGGACTCTCTTGAGACACAAAAATAATCCCAGAATCCATCATGCTCAATATTTGACCTAAAATGAGGGAGGGAAATAAAACGTCGCCACAATAACCAAAAATATCAGGGTGTTTCTGTGACGAGAAAAGCTTTCTTCCGTAATTCCAACCTAGGTTACTTCCCCAGCTAATTCGACTGTCACTTGTAAAATAGAATGACGCAGGTCCTCTTGAGTCAATGCCAGCCCAAACAGCTAGTGAAGTCATAGTAGATTGCTTTGACAACTATATGTTTTTGAAGAATAGAGTTTAACCACTATTGAATTCTACATGCTATCATTGAGTGAAGGTATGTGAGAAACAGTTTGCAGTCTTTGCTGAACTATCAATAAAGTAAGCCCGCTCAAGCGAGCACAATGCAACTCCTAGACGCTCCACCAACTCTTCAAGGGGCGTGACGGTCGAGGATCTACCCCCGTACTGGTGACAGTAACGGGGGTGGCTAGGTTTTAAAGGATATCTTTAGCTGGCTTTCGAAAGGCTTAATCTTTGTTCATTCCCACTAACTCTGGATGCCTAACTATGAATTGTATGGATTTTTTCCATCTAAATCACCCCCGTGCGAGTCGTAGTCGTAGGGTGGGTATTGCCCACCAAGCCAGGGTTTCAAGGATCTGAAAATGTTCTAACCGATTGGCGTTCTGCCATACTTCGCATCACGAAAAAAGGACTCAACCCTACGGCTGAGTCCTTTTGACTTTACTTCAAGCGGCTGAAACCCTACTTGGTTTCCGAAAACTCCGCATCGATGACATCATCGCCGCCACCGTCACCGGCATCGCCGCCACTCGGCGGTTCCTCACCCGGCTCACCACCCGGAGCAGCCCCCGCTTCACCCGCCGCATCTTGGTAGACACTGCTGCCGATGCTATAGAGCACTTGCTGCAACTCGGGCATCACGGTTTGGATCTTGTCGTCGTCTTCCTTCTCGACCGCCTCGCGCAGGTCTTTGATGAGACCCTCTGCCTTGGTTTTCTCTTCGGCAGGAACCTTGTCACCGAGCTCGTTGATTTGCTTGTCGGCTTGGTAGACCAGGGTATCGGCTTGGTTCTTGCGATCGATCTTCTCGCGGCGTTCCTTGTCGGCCGTGGCGTTCGATTCGGCTTCTTGAACCATGCGATCGACCTCATCGCTGGGCAGCGTAGATGCGCCTGTAATGCTGATCGACTGCTCCTTGCCTGTGCCCTTGTCTTTGGCGGTCACGTTGAGGATGCCGTTGGCATCAATATCGAAGGTGACTTCGATTTGCGGCACACCCCGCGCTGCGGGCGGAATCCCATCGAGGCGGAATGTCCCGAGGCTCTTGTTGTCCTTGGACATTTCCCGCTCACCCTGGAGGACGTGAATTTCCACGTTGGTTTGCCCGTCTACAGCAGTGGAGAAGACCTCGGACTTCTTGGTGGGGATCGTGGTGTTGCGGGGGATGATCTTGGTCATCACGCCGCCGAGGGTTTCCACACCGAGGGAGAGGGGGGTCACGTCGAGCAGCAGGATGTCTTTGACATCACCCGCGAGGACGCCCCCTTGGATCGCCGCACCGACGGCTACCACTTCATCCGGGTTCACCGTTTGGTTAGGCTCTTTACCCAAAACCTTTTTGACCGTTTCTTTGATCGCGGGGATGCGCGTAGAGCCGCCAACCAGGACAATTTCATCAATGGCACTCTTGTCCAATTTGGCATCTTTAATCGCGTTCTCCACAGGGATGCGGCAGCGATCGATGAGTTCGGCACAAATTTCTTCAAACTTGGCCCGGGTCAGGGTCATGTCCAGGTGTTTTGGCCCGTCTTGGGTTGCGGTGATGAAGGGCAGGTTCACCTCTGCTTGGGTGACGCTGGAGAGTTCAACTTTGGCCTTCTCCGCTGCTTCCGTCAGGCGTTGCAATGCTTGGCTGTCTTTGCGGAGGTCAATGCCTTCGACACTTTTGAAGCCTTCGGCCAGGAAGTCCACAATCTTTTTGTCGAAGTCATCACCTCCCAGGTGGGTATCCCCCGAAGTGGCCAGCACTTCAAAGACGCCATCGCCGACCTCTAGGATCGACACGTCGAACGTACCACCACCGAGGTCAAAGACCAGAATCGTCTCATTGCTCTTCTTGTCGAGACCGTAAGCGAGGGAGGCGGCGGTGGGCTCGTTGATGATCCGCAGCACTTCGACGTTGGCGATCTTGCCCGCGTCTTTGGTGGCTTGGCGCTGGGAATCGTTGAAATAGGCGGGTACGGTGATCACCGCTTGAGTGACGGTCTCGCCGAGGTATTGGCTGGCGTCTTCGATTAACTTGCGCAGCACCTGCGCCGAAATCTCTTCCGGGGCAAATTGCTTACTTAGAGCGGGGCAGTCGAGCTTAACGTTGCCATTGCCGTCCCGGATGACCTTGTAGGAAACTTCGGTGGTTTCCACATTCACTTCTTCGTATTTGCGGCCGATGAAGCGTTTGACGGAATAGAACGTGTTGGTGGGGTTCATCACCGCTTGGCGCTTGGCGATTTGACCGACGAGACGATCGCCGTTTTTGGCATAGGCAACCACTGAAGGGGTGGTTCTAAAGCCTTCTGCATTGGCAATTACGGTGGGTTTGCCCCCTTCCATAACCGCCACACAGGAATTTGTGGTTCCGAGATCAATACCAACAACTTTGGGCATAATTCAAATATCACTCCGCGCTATCTACACATATCCTCGGCTGAACACCACTAGCTAATCTTGTCGGGGCGGGCGTGCAATCGCTTATCTCAGGCTTCCGAGATAAGTGATTGCACGCCCTAGCAAAACATCAGCGGTTCCGGCGTTGGCTCTAAAAATTTCATTCCTCTCTATAGTGCCTGGCCTGCCCTAGGCTGCGTAAGTAGTGTTTCCCGAACCGCAAGCCCAATCAGGCCAAGGGCTGTTTTTCCTTGGAGGGGTTATGACTTGAGAATTAGTGCTGACAACAGCAATGTTCAAGTCATTGCGAGCGTTCTGCGCTGGGCGGCTTGCAGGGCTTGCTTGAGCGCATCGAGCTTCAAGGGCTTGGTGAGAAAGGCGTTCATGCCAGCTCCGCGGCAAGCCGCTCGCACCTCGGGATCTTCCTGCGCGGTCAGCGCAATGATGTAGGGCTGTTCTTGGGGGGGATAGTCCCGGCGAATGGTTTGGGTGGTTTCAATGCCATCCATGTAGGGCATTTGCACATCCATCAAGAGCACATTATAGGGATGCAAAGCGAGGGCAGAGAGCACCGCAATGCCATCTTGGGCAACTTCAGCTGCGTAGCCCAATTCTTTGAGACAACTGAGGGTCAAGATTTGGTTGACGCGGTTATCTTCAACGACGAGAATGCGCAGACCCTCAGGGGATGGGAGCATTGGGTCGGGCATGGCTCGGGCGCGATCGCTGCCCTCCGGCCCTGTTGACTCAGGGGATGATTCGGGGGATGTTGACTCGGGGAGGTTTGTCTCAGGTAGTTTTGGCCCCGTTTCTTCTGAATGGGGAACCCCAGTCAAAGCAAGCTGCTGCCGCAGACATTGAGCGATGTCAGCGGGCTGAAAGGGTTTACGAACAAAGCAATCGCACCCTGCAGCCAAAATATTGGCTCGGTCTTCCTCGAAAACATTGGCCGTCACCGCAACGATGCGGGTGGGCGTCTCGGGCGCAATATGTTTAATGCGTCGCACCGCTTCATCGCCATTGAGCTTGGGCATCCGTACATCCATAAAGATCAAGTCGGGTTGCCAGGTTTGCCATTGGGCGATCGCCGCCTCCCCATCCGCCGCCTCTTGCACCGCAAAGCCCCAATTTTGGAGCAGGTTAACCAAAATCTCGCGGTTAGAATCCTGATCATCCACGACCAATACCTGCGGCGGTGGTTGATCCGGTGGCAGCTCAATCTGAATGATTTCCGGGGCAGCGGCCGCATTGGTGGTGGCATTGGTTGCTGAATGTAGGGTGATTTCAAAGGTGAATGTTGTCCCCTGAGCGATCGCCGTCTCAACCCTAAGTTCACCACCGAGCAACTCGACAAACTTCTGACTCAGGGCCACCCCGAGCCCTGTGCCTTGCTGGCTTTGACGGCCGCTTTCCGTTTGCCCAAAGGCTTCAAAGAGGGCATCTAGTTCCTCGAGCGCAATGCCAACACCCGTATCAGCAACAGTGAACTGGAGGCGATCGCCCCCATTGCCACCCCCATTCCCCGGTTGCACCGTTAGCTTAACCCAGCCTTTTTCGGTGAATTTAATTGCGTTGCCCAAGAGATTAATCAACACCTGCTGGAGTTTCACGCCATCGGTTTGAATGATCTTGGGCAGGTCTGGGGCAGCAGACACCAAAAATTCTAGGCCCTTGCTCTGGGCTTTGGGCTGCAACAATCCGGTGATGTCACTGAGCAAATTGGGCAACTCCAACTTACCCACATTGAGCGTCATCCGGCCCGCTTCAATTTTGGAGAGATCCAGGATTTGATTGATCAGGTTCAGCAGATATTCGCCATTGGCACTGATGCGCTCGATCATGCCCCGTTCGCGATCGCCCAACTCGAAATCGCCCATGAGCAAGAGCTGGGGATAGCCCAAAATGGCATTCAACGGCGTGCGCAGTTCATGGCTCATATTGGCCAAAAAGCGACTTTTGGCTTGGTTGGCTGCTTCGGCGGCTTCCTTGGCGCTCTGCAACTCGGCGGTCTTTTGCTCGACCGCTTGTTCGAGTTCTTGGCTATAGCCCTTGAGCAGGGCTTCCATTTGCTTGCGATCGCGGATGTCTTGCACCACATTGATCGCATAGATGACCTGGCCTTGCCCGTCAAAGATCGGGGCGGCGTCCATGGCCAGGGGGATGCGATCGTCATGGATCTCAATTTCCACATCCTTAATATGAACCGCTTCTCCCGCTAACGCCCGCATCACGGGCAACTGGGCGGTGGGGTAGAGTTGGCTTGTCCCGGCGCGATAGAGCTGATAGGCATCGCTCATTTGGGTTACGGGCACATCGATCACCTGTTCCCCGAACAGATGACGCAACCAACGGTTGGTGAGCACCATCTGACCCTGGGCGTCAAACACGCCCACCCCCATGGGGATTTGTTCAATAATCGTATCGAGCTGTTGCTGATTGTCATCGAGGGCCGTGAACGCGGTTTGGAGTTGCTGCTTCATCAGGGCGAAGGCTTCACCGAGGTGGTAAAGGCTGCCAATGCCCTGGGGCTCAATTTCTAGATCTAAAGTACCGGCGGCGATCGCTTCTGCTTGGGCTTTTAAGCGTCGAAGCGGAGCCGTTAAAGCCGAGGTCATCATTACCCCCACACCCAAGGAAATCAGAGTTGCCAGGAGACATAACAACAAGGTGCGTTGCCGATTGATATC
The DNA here is from genome assembly GCA_049601735.1 of Spirulinaceae cyanobacterium. Classification (GTDB taxonomy): domain Bacteria; phylum Cyanobacteriota; class Cyanobacteriia; order Cyanobacteriales; family Spirulinaceae; genus SIO3F2. The sequence continues at coordinate 2,808 of JBMYQW010000228.1, read as the reverse complement.
GATCAAGGCGACAAATTCGGATTGAGGCACAATGACCGCAACTGTCCAACCTTGTTTGAGTTGGAGCGGCGTCAAGCGTAGCCAATATTGCTGCTGCCCGACTTGGAATTGAGATTGCTGAGGAGCTTGGGGATCAAGGGTGAGTGTTTGCCAATGCTTTGCAGCGGCTGCGATCGCAGGGTTGCCACTATCGATGGGGGCTAACCGCTCAAACTGGACTTGCGTACTGAGATAATTACCCAACTCATCCTCTTCATCCACGATTTGAAAAGGATCTTCTCCGGTTGAGCTGGCAATCATTTTGCCCTGTTGATCAAAAATGACCGTCTGACACCCATCACACACGGCTAGAGATCCGAGAAACTCACTGAGTTGGACCAAGGCTATGGTTACAGCAAAAACTCCTTGCACCTGATCTTGCGCGTTATAAAACGGGGCATAGGCACTAATGCCCAGCGCTGTTGATTCCCCCAGTTGAAAGGGAGCAGTCCAGCCTGGAGCGCGATCGCGAATTGCCCCCTGATACCAGGGCCGCTCCTGCACGGGAAAATTTTCCAGTGCCACAATCTTTTCAGCGCGATCGCCTTGCTCATCGAGAAAATGGATCAAGAGCTGGGACGGGTTTTTGGGATTGTTGGTCGCTCGTTCTAAACGACCAGGGGTCAAGCTGCTCCGATGCACCACCTGAAACGTACCATCGGGTAAACCCAGTAAAATCCCCGTGATCGCCTCGAATTCTTGAATCTGTTGCCAGAGAAAGCTCTCGATCTCTGGAGGATTGGTCAAAGCAACGTGCCCTTGCTCAACCGATTGAATATTCACTTGATTGATATGTGTGGCCAGCCAAAGCTGCTGATCTAAATACAGATCAACTTGTTTGGTCACCTCGATCATCAACCGCTCAGACAACTCTTGCACCGCTCGCTGTCCGCTCCGATAGGACAAATAGCCGACCAGACCCACCGTACCCACGACCTGCGCCACAAAGGGAACAATCAAAACGGCCCGCAGCGGGAGCCGACGCAGCAGAGCAGTCCAGCGGGATTGAGGCATGAAAAACAGCAGTGTTTTCTCTATTGTGGCATAGAAAATACTGCGTGTTTTTGGGGATTTGTGCAGAAAATCACCGTCCCAGATTATGAATCGTCCGTACATTCACGGGGCATTCATCGGCCAACCTCTAAATACTTTCCCCGTAAGCCATAGCCACAATAGAGAATGCAGATGTATTTTAGGGGCTGTCATCATTTAGATGTCAAGCTCTGACTGTGAGTGGCTGACAGCCCCTCTTCCTATTTTGTGGGTCGGACGCAAACTCCCTTGTCCCTGCTCCGCACGAGCAAAGCTCTACAGGCGGCTGTGGTTGGTAGATGACAAGCCCTCATCTTGAGGCGATCGCCAGGTTTACTCAGATTCCTGAGACTGGGTAGTCATCGGTAAAGGATAAAAGGGCAATTGGGAGGAGGAACTGCGCTGAGAACTGCGTCGTCCGCTGCTCCCAGCCTCTGCCCCGAGCAGATTTTCGGTTTTCTTGATCACGTCTTTGGCAAGACGTTCACTAAAACCAATCACGAACGCCACCGAGCAAAAGAAAAATTCTGCACCCCGGGCCGTGTTGTTGGGGACAATTTGCACCGAGATGATTCCCGAGCTAAACAGGGCATACATCAGCAGTCCGAAGGAAGAGCCAATAATGGGTTTAAATGCCCCCGTAAAAATGGGGATCAAAGGATCAGAAACCTCTTGCTTCTCAAAGTCATTAATCCGGATCAAGATACTAATCGCACTGCCGAGCGTTCCGGAGGACATCACCAAGACAATTAAAAACAGAATGGAATTGTCCTGGCGTTCTTGATCCCGTGTTGTTTCTAAATTCTCCTGACGCTGGCGCTTCTGGCGAAACTCCCGCATCAGCTCTTGCTGCTGTTTATCGGCAATCTGGTCGCCCACGGCATCGGCAAAGGCATTCTGAGGCTCCCCAAGGCGCTCGCCGGGAAGAAACCGCACATTTGGCCCGTCTTCTACAGCCTGGATATTTTCACTGGCCAGTTCTTCCCGAATGGTCAAGAGACGTTCTTCGAGACGGGCAATTTCACTATCGAGTTCGCTCTCGCCCTGACGCGCAATGCCCACTAAGGAGCCAAAAAAGAGCCCGGTTGAAACCAGAGTCGTCAATGTCAAACCAAAAACCACCTTGAGCGGGTCAGAATCCGAGCGGTAGATATCGCGAAAACGATTGATCAAAATGCCCAGTAAGGGGTGTTGGTGGCGAGTAACGGTGCGCTCTACATCAATGCGCATCTTTTGAGCCACTAAGATGCTCGGCTCTTCGTGGCTGAGGATCTCGATCGCCATTTCAATGTATTCAAACAGCACAATCAGTTGGCGGTCTTTTGAACTCAGACGCAACCAGCGCAGCGCACGATGGAGAGTATTGGTTTCAAATTGGATCAGCAGCTTCTCGATCCGGGGCAGCAATACGACCAGCTCGGCAATTTCCTGCTGAAGTTGGAGCACCCGCATCGCTGCTTCAGGGGTCGTCTTGGCAGTGGGGTCGGCCGCTTTGAGTTGGAGATTATCGCTAATCTGGCGCAGATTACCTTTGATGGTTTTCAGGCGGTTGCTAAAGCGCGAGAGAGAATCGGGTTTGACCATGGCAGATGCATCCTGAGGCGCGAGAGAAGGGGAAGAAGAGGGGAGAGAATGGGACATGGGTGCAACATGGGTCAGTTCTCCTCTCTAGACGCTGGGCAAAATGGGAAAGTGTCGGGCTGGGGCGATCCCTCACACCTGTTGAGGATAAAGTCA
>JBMYQW010000227.1:0-8201 GCA_049601735.1 Spirulinaceae cyanobacterium | reverse complement strand
TGGCGATCGCTCGCCAAGGCGATGCCACAGGTATCCGGGCACAGCTCGAACAGTGGGAACCCCACTACCCTGTCTTTGCCGCGTCATTGCTCTCACTGGCCAAAGCCTTCAAAATCGAAGAAATCGAAGCGATCTTGCACGATCAACTGCAAGAACACCCACGCCAACGGAATAATCAGGAGATGAGCGATCAGGAGATGAACGATGCCAACTAGGGGACGAATTCTTGCGGTTGACGATACCCCCGCCAACCTGAATGTGATCAGCGATACCCTGCTCAAGGCCGGCTATAGCGTCGCCACCGCCATTGATGGTGAACGGGCGCTCAAGCGTCTTGAGCATTATCAGCCCGACTTGATTCTGCTCGATGTCATGCTACCGGGCATCGATGGTTTTGAAACCTGTGTTCAACTCAAAGCCAACCCCAAATTTCGTCATATTCCAGTTATTTTTATCACCGCTCTCTCCGAGCCGATTAATCGAGCCCAGGGTTTGAATATGGGCGGCGTAGATTACATCACTAAACCCTTTGAAACCATTGAATTTCTGGCCCGAATTCAGGTTCATTTGAAACTCCAACGAGCCCAGCTCCAACTGCTGCAAGAATCAACGCTCTCAACCTTAGGGAATGTAGTGACGGGTATTGTCCATGAAGCGAATAACCCCATCAATTTTGTCGCTCGTAACATCCAACCGGTCGATCGGTACCATCAGGAACTAATCTATTTACTTGAGCTTTATGAAGCTCAATATCCTGAGCCCAGCGATGAGATCAAAGCCTGGCGAAAACAGATCAATCTTTCCTTCCTGAAAGAAGATTATTTCACTTCTTTAAAGTCAATGCGGCTCGGTGCCCAACGACTCCAAGATATTCTGACCGCTTTGCGCTCCTTTGTGCCCCTTGATGCGCCTCAAGAGCAGAATCAGGCAGAACATCAGCAGCAAACGGGACTGCAAAAAATGAATCTGCATCAGAGCTTGGACAATGCCTTGATGTTATTGTCCTATCGGTTACAAGCCAATCCCCCTTGCCCTGCCATTAATGTCATTAAGCAATATGCAGAAATCCCCCTAATTCAAGGGTATCCCGCTCAAATCAACCAGGCTTTGATGCAGGTGTTGATGAATGCCATTGATGCCCTCCAAGCTCAAGACTGGCCCACAGCACCAACGAACTCAACCGCTAAGATTGAACGACCCCAACTCACGCTGACCGTGAGTCCCCAGCCGTCTGCTCATGATCCCCACATTTGTGTGCAAATTTCAGATAATGGAGTGGGTATTGCTGAAGAAATTCAACCTCGCATCTTTGAGCGGTTTTTCTCAACGAAATCTTTAGAGCAGCACATTGGTTTGGGATTGGCGATCGCCCATCAAGTCATCACCGAAAAACATGGCGGGACGCTCACTTGTGAATCCGAACTGGGGCAGGGCACAACCTTCAAGATCACGCTGCCTCCGCCTGACTAGCGTGAAAGAACGCAATATTAAGACGTAATATGAATGACCTCCTTGCCCCTGCGTCAGACGGAGCTGTCGGCATCCTGAGCCCCCAGAAATGCTGAGGCACAGGAATTCAGCGACTGATCAGATTCGGACTGTTACCATGAGGAGATGGCCAAAAAGGCGGGAAAAGCTGAGAACGGTCATGATGAGGGTGTGTCAGCCATTGCTGAACGAGCAGGATCACCAACTGAGCAATGATGAGGCGACGCAAAATACTACAGCAACTGGGCTTGGGCAGCACCGCCGCAATCACCCTGAGCGCCTGCCAAGGTTCCCAGCCCTCCGTTTCGGAGGAAGACGCCGCCGCCGAGGCCCGATTAGATGCAGCCCTGCCCACGATTACCTGGCGCATGGCAACGAGCTGGCCCAAATCGTTGGACATCATCTACGGCGCAGCCGATGACTTTTGCACCACCGTGAGCGATCTGACGGACGGGAAATTTACCATTACCCCCTTCCCGTCGGGGGAACTCGCCCCGCCCTTGGAACTCCTAGATGGGGTCGCCAAGAATGACTTTGAATGTGCCCATACCACCGCCAACTACAACACCAATGACTATCCGGCCCTCTCGTTTTGTGGGGCCTCGCTCCCCTTTGGTTTAACGGCGCAACAACACAATGCCTGGTTCTACGAAGGCGGCGGCCTAGAGCTGATGCATGACATTTACGCAGAACTCGGCGTGATTGCTTTTCCGGTGGGAGATACCGCTACCCAGATGGGCGGTTGGTTTAAGCGCGAGATCAACACCATCGATGATCTCCAAGGGCTACGGTTTCGCATCTCGGGCATTGGTTCTGAAGTGCTAGAGCGGTTTGGAGTCAAGATTACGCTCGTGGCGGGGAGTGAAATCCTCAATGCCTTTAGCAACGATGAAGTGGATGCGGTGGAATGGATTAATCCTTACGAAGATGAAAAGCTAGGGCTCCAGCGTGCTGCCCCGTATTACTATGCACCGGGCTGGTGGGGGCTCTCTGAGCCCTTGACCCTGATGATCAATTTAGCTCAATGGAACAGCCTACCCGCCGCTTACCAAACCACGATGCGATTGGTGGCTAAGGCGGTCAGCCTGCGCCTGGCCGCCCAATACAACGCCGTGAATGGGCCCGTGCTGGCCAAAATGGTCGCCCAGGGCACGGAACTGAGAACCTTCAGCCCTGAGATTCTGACCCCGATTTATCAAACCACCCAAGTCGTGCTCCAAGAAAAGGCGCGTCAGGATGAGACCTTCCGTCGCGCCTATGAACAGTTCCGGGCGTTTCAGCAGCGAATTTTTCGCTGGAATCGGCTCAATGAGGTGAGTTTTGCCACGGTGGCATCCCCAGATTTGGAGGCGTTTTAACTCCCATGAAACGACGTTTATTGACCGGAGCGGCGATCGCTGGCATGGCCAGCACGTTGGCGTTGAATGCCCGCAGCCAAACGACTCCAGCTCCCTCGCAGGCGATCGATGGCGATCGCCCTGTCCTACAATGGCGCATGGCCACCAGTTGGCCGAAATCCCTCGATATTATCTTCGGCACCGCCAACCAAATGTGTCAGCGCGTCAGCGAATTAACAGCAGGAAGATTTATCATTACGCCCTACGAAGCGGGGGAGATTGTCCCCGGCCTAGAGGTCTTGCAAGCCGTCGGCCAAGGGGATGCCGAATGCGGCCATACCCTGGGCTATTATGCGGCGCAAACCTATCCGGCCTTTGCCTTTGCAACCACCCTGCCCTTTGGGCTCAATGCCGCCCAGCAAAATGCTTGGCTCTACTATGGGGGCGGACTCGAAGCATTGCAAAAACTCTATGCCGATGTGGGCGTGATTCAGTTTCCCGCCGGCAACAGTGGCACCCAAATGGGGGGCTGGTTTAATCGGGAAGTGAAGACCCCGGCTGATCTACAGGGCTTAAAAATGCGGATTCCAGGCTTGGGGGGCCAAGTGATGGAACGCTTAGGGGTTGATGTGCAGGTGCTGCCGGGGGATGAAATTTTTGCTGCCTTAGAGCGCAAGACGATCGATGCAGCGGAATGGGCCAGCCCTTACGATGACAAGCGCCTGGGGCTCAATCGTGTGGCCGAGTTTTACTACTATCCGGGCTGGTGGGAACCCGGAACCACCTTCGAGTTACAAATTAACCTCGATCTTTGGAACCAGCTCCCCCCGTCCTACCAGGCGGTCTTGCAGGTGGCCGCAGCCGAAGCCCAAGTCACCATGGTTGCACGTTACGACGCGCTCAATGGCAATGCCCTCGAACAATTGATGGCGGGTGGCACAAAGCTGATGCCGTTCTCCGCTGAAATTCTCGCCGCGGGACGGCAGGCAACCACAGACCTGTTGACCGAGATTGCCCGCACCGATGCTACCTTTCGCGACCTCTACGACCAGTGGCAAACGTTTCGCCGCTCGGTGTATCAATGGAACAACGCCAACGAATTTATTCTGAGCCGTTTCATTGCGGAGCAAATAGAATGAACGCCCGGCCTCAGCCTAAACCCGATTCGCAGCGGAGCCTGCTGGGGTGGGGGCGCGATCGGTTACAACAGTGGCTCAACCCGCGTTTTAACCAGTTAAGCATCGGTCACCAGCTACGGGTGGGGTTTGGGGTCGTGGTGGGGCTGACCTTTTTGGTCGTGGGTCGGAGCTATCTGAGCACGGTTCATTCCACCCGCTACATTCAACAAACCCAGCAGATTCGTGTGCCTACGGTGTTGGCCTCGGAGAGCGCCCAAACCAACTTGCTCCAGATGCAGTCCGATGTCCGGGGCTATCTGGCCACCGGAGAATCCGAATTTCGCAGTCGTTACCAAGCGGCTCGCCAGGCCTTTGAGCAAGACCTAGAACAGATGGTTAAACTGGCTGCCCAGCAGCCCGACTTGGTGGATGCCCAGATTTTGACCGACATTCAAGCCGCCTATCAGCAATGGTCGCTGTTGCCCGACCAGCTCTTTGCCCTCCACGACAATGTGCTGGATAATCAGCCCGCGTTTGACCAACTGGATCAAGCGGAAACCAAAATTTTACAGATCCTCAACCTCGTCACAGCGATCCAGGAGGAGCAGAGCCAGCGTGCCGGCATCCGTGCTGATAATGCCCTGTTGCAAGACTTAACGGACTTTAAAACCGCGTTCGCCCTCATGGTGGGTGCAGTACAGAGTTATCTGGGCACGGTCGAGCCCTCGTTTCGCTTTGACTATGTCCAGTACAACACCGATACCCAGGCAGCTTGGGAACAAATTGTGACTCAGCAGGCGCAGTTAACCCCCAGCCAGCGGGAGCATTTTACCGAGCTTGAATCGCTCTACACCACCTTCGCGCCTCTACCGCCCCAACTCTTTGACATTGTCGAGGGCGATCGCGCCCGCGAAGATCTTTACCTCTTTCGCACCGAGGCGGAACCCCTGGCCAGCCAAATGATTGAGGCGCTCTCGGCCCTGGTTGCCGAGCAGCAGCAGCGGTTAGAGCAGGAGCTAGCGATCAGTCGCAATAGCCTCGTGGCAACCCAATGGCAAACGCTGGGGGTGGGTCTGCTCGCGCTCTTGGCGGGCTTGGGCTTGGCCTACACCTTGCAGCAACGCATTGCCCAACGCCTGACCCAGCTCATTGAGCGGACGGCGCAAATTAGCCAAGGGGACTTTGAAACCCGAGTGGCCATGGCCGGGAATGATGAAATTAGTACGCTGGCAACGACGTTTAATGAAATGACCGCCTATCTGAGGCAATTTCGGCAAGACCTCCAGACGGCCAACCAAGACCTCGAACACCGTGTTGCCGATCGCACCCTGGAACTCAACGCAAAAAACCAAGAACTAGAGCGGTTAATTACCGAATTAAAAACCACCCAGTCGCAACTCGTTCAGACCGAAAAAATGTCAAGTCTCGGCCAATTGGTCGCGGGCGTTGCTCATGAAATCAATAATCCCGTTAATTTCATCTACGGCAACGTAGGGCACGTGGAACGCTATATCCAAGAAATGCTCCAGCTATTAACACTGTATCAGCAGCATTATGCCGAACCCGATCCGGAAATCCAAGACTATATTGAAGAGATTGAACTCGATTATATGATCGAGGATTTCAAGAGTATCACCGACTCCATTCGGTTAGGGGCCGTGCGCATTCGGAACATTGTGTTGTCATTGCGCAACTTCTCCCGTCTTGATGAAGCGGAGGTCAAAGAAAGTGATCTCCACGCCGGGTTAGACAGCACGCTGCTCATTTTAGGCAACCAACTCAAGGCGAAACCCCATCGCCCGGACATTAAAATCACCAAGAATTATGGTGACCTGCCGCTGATCGACTGTTACCCCAGTCAGCTCAATCAAGTATTCATGAATCTTTTGAGCAATGCGATCGATGCCCTAGAGCAGCAATCCGCAAACCATCCTGATATTCAACCCGAAATCACCATCACTACTCAGTTCATTGATGCCCAATGCCGGGTTCAAATCAAAGACAACGGCCCTGGCATTCCCGCCGCCATTCAAGCGAAAATATTTGATCCATTTTTCACGACCAAGCCGGTGGGTCAAGGCACAGGTTTAGGACTCTCGATTAGCTATAAAATCATTACCGAAAAACATCAGGGCCAGATCACCTTGGACTCTAGTCCAGAGCAGGGTAGTACGTTTGAAGTTATCCTGCCTTGCCCGGTTACAGCGTAATGCCGTAACCGGCCTTGATGGGTGCAAATCTAAAGTTCCCTGAAACTCGGGTTTGGTCAGCCATGCCTAGGCTAATGAACAACCCAGGCAATGCCCGCCCTGCGCGAGATCCCAACCATCTACCAACGCTGCTGCTATATGAGCTATTGATGGTTTGTTGCAGTTCAAGATCTACGACTCCGGAATCGTAATGTCGAGCGTCTGAACCTCAACCCCAAGACTTTCCAAAGAGGGCGTCATCGCTGCTGAGTTGCCAACCACCAGCGTAGTCAGCTGCTCGGGCTTGAGATATTCCTGAGCCACCCGCTGTACGTCGGCGATCGTTGCTGCCTTAATGCCCCGCTGATATTGAAAGACAAAGTCCGCCGGATAGCCGTAATATTCATAGCGCATCAAACGGCTCATGAGCTGACTGGGGGATTGAAAATTAAACACAAAGGAGTTGAGAATCGATTCCTTGGCGTAGGCCAGTTCCGCTTCACTAATCGGCTCGGCTTGCAAGGTCTCCAACTCCTGGAAAATCGCTTGAATGAAGGGGACCGTTGCCTCAGTGCGGGTATGGCCCCCCGCGATGAACCGACCGGGATAGTCAAACTGGGGCCGCCAAAGACCAAAAACCGAATAGGCCAAGCCCTGGCGCGATCGCACCTCATTAAACAATCGTCCACCGAAGCCATTGAGCACCCCATTGAGCACCGACAGGGCAGGATAATTAGGGTCATCAACCTGGCCGCCCAAATGCCCCAGGCTAATGTAGCTCTGGGTCAGCTCGGGTTGTTCTACCAAGAAGACGCCGCCTGTCGTTGCCACATCCACCGCGGGCGGCTCCGGCAAAGGGGGCGCCGGTTCCGGTTGCCAGTCGCCAAACTGCTCGGCAATTAGGCGCTTCATGGCAGCGGGTTCAAAGTCACCGACAATCCCCAAAATCATTTTTTCAGGACGAATCGACTGCTGATAGAACTGCACCAAATCCGCGCGCTCGATCCGGTTTAGCGTCGCGTATTCGATCGTGCGAGCGTAGGGACTCTCGGGGCCGTAAATCAATTTATTCAGCTCTCGCCAACCGATGTCATCGGGGTCATCGTTGCGGCGGGCAATGTTGCCCTCAAGCTGCTGTTTAGCCAGGGCAACCTTGTCGGCATTGAAGGTGGGCTGTTGCACCAGTTCGGCAAAGAGCCCGAACACATCCGTCGTGTCTTCGGTCAGCAGACTAAAGCTCACGGAGCCTGAGGTCACACCAATGCCGGTTTCCACCGACGCAGCCCGCTGCTCCAAAAATTCATTAATTTCGTTGGGCGGATGTTCAGTCGTGCCGCCCGTGCGCCAGACCGTCCCCGTCAGCGAGCCCAGGCCCGTTTGCTCTAGGGGTTCGAGGCGATCGCCCGTCCGAAACATCGCCTGTCCTTCAATCAGCGGCAACTCATGGTCTTCAAAGAGATAGACCACAATGCCATTCTCGGTTTCGTAGCGTTCGTAGTCTGGCAGTTGCAGTTCGCGCAGGGGTGGAAACTCCAACTCGGTATAGAACTTGGCGGGCGCGGCGGCCACGGACTGGGCCGAGCCAATCACCAGCAACATTGTGCTCAAGAGCAAGAGGCTGCGCAGACCCCATTTGGAGAACCAAGATTGGGAAAGCCAGCGTCGCCAAGACGAGAGATCGGATCGATTGAACATGGATTTATTTCAATTCGCAGTTTTAGACTGGATTATTCTATTCATCAGGCAGGCGGGACGCCTGCGCTACGGTTTTTCCGTTTTAATGTCCCGTAGCGCGGGCATCTTGCCCGCCCCTGAGACGCCTTTTAGCGATCGCCGCTCTTCAAGAGCTTACCCACCGTTTTGTTCTCGGATGTAAACGTGGCTTGGGCAATGCGCTGGATATCGGCCGGTGTCACCTGAGCAATGCGATCGAGCTGGGCAAAGAGGTTGCGCCAATCGCCCGTTTTCGCTTGATATTCCACCAACAGGCGCGACATCCCGCTATTCGAGTCGAGGCTGCGTAATAGCCCGGCGCGGGCTTGGTTTTTGACGCGATCGAGTTCTTGGGC
>JBMYQW010000226.1:6126-8229 GCA_049601735.1 Spirulinaceae cyanobacterium | reverse complement strand
GCAATCAAGGAAGCCTTTAGACAATTGTCCTAACTATCTCTTCCCTTGCTATAGACGATTGCTTGCTGTCTCTAGCTGAAAACCCATTTTTCTGCTTTTTTGGGGTTGGGCGCTCTATCGCTTAACTTACTCAGACTTTTGAGGATTGCAAGGTCTCTTCGACCTCCCCATTCGCTTTGAGCAGGGCCTTGATTTTTTGCCGCATAATGATGCTCGGCTTGTCCGTTGCCATATGCTGCTCCTGGCGCAGGGAAAGGGGCACATCTGGATCGGTGGATTCCAAAATGCGTTTGTCTTCAAGGGTGACGGCGCGATCGAAGGCGATGACATTCGCTGCTGGGGTGTCGGCCTCGGTATCGTTGCGCAGGCAGAACTGCACCATCTGGGAGGTGCGATCGCTAATCGGCGTCATGGTATTGACAATGATATGCTCTCGCCCGTTGGGGTAAGTAATCCGCAGCTTGACCGTAAAGGGCATAAACCAAGCCATCTCTAGGGTGCGCTGGGTCTGAGCAGATGCCATCTTCAGGTTTTGCTGTTGGAGTTCTGGGTTCTCCACACTGAGAATGCCGTTGGCCCGCAGCCCCCACTCGGTTTCGGTAATGGCCAAGCTCTCCGGGATGGGATGGTCGGCGCTACCAAACGTGCGGGTATGCACAAACGTCGGATGGGCCAAGTCCAGCTCGTTTTCCATGACGCGGAGCCCCGCACAATGCCAGGTTTCGTAGAATTCGGGAATCAGGCGATAGCCAGGGTCAGTGGCTTCGGGGATGTCTGGGATGGCCGTGATGGGCTCGTCTAGACAAACCCAGACATAGCCATATTGCGCCTGGCAAGGGTACGCTGCCACCTGATAGCCAGCCGGAATCGCTTCCGCCGCTGGGAGTTGAGGGACGTGAACACATTGACCTGTACCATCAAACTGCCAGCCGTGATAGGGGCAAGCAATCTTGCCGTCGGTCACGGTGCCGAGGGAGAGTTGGGCCGAACGGTGACAGCAGCGATCGCGCAGGGCAACGGGTTCTCCGGCGGTATTCTGCCAAACCACCAGGCGCTCACCCAACAGCGTGAAGGGCATGGGCTCAGTCGAGAGCTGGCCCAGCGGCAAAACAGGATACCAAAATCGACGGAAAACAGGCTGTTGCGTTACGAGCATCGTTAAGTTTTAAATGGTCACCTCAAAGGGTTATGGCGGCCGTCAGGATACTGAAAAAGTTGATTGTTTTTGGCAGCTTGCTGTGGCAGTCCCTATCCAGGCTAAAGCATGAACGAAGCGATTGCACATTGTGCAGTGCCAACAGCGATCGCCCCATCCCAGCAGAATGCTTGTACGTCAGTATATGGAGCTTAAGAGAGTATCTATAAAGAAAACATTAAAATCAGTCTCTATCTCGCTCTAGGCAAAGCATAGAAGTGATGCAGATCAGAGGTTGATTCATATAAACTCATGTCCTTTGTTCCAAGGTAAATCAAAGGTTTTGAGCGTTCTTAAGATTTTTTTTACAGATACGCTCTGAGTTTTTAGGTAGTTCAAATCAGTATTCCTCCCCCAACCAACCCGCCACCTCCGATCGACTCAACAACCGCCCCATCTTCTGATATTCCAACTTTGCCACTGCTAGCAGATGCTGCATCATCACGGGTTCATCCGCATCCGCTGCCATAAACGCCCCATTGAGGGCAATGGAGCGAATCGTACCCCCCGCCACATCTAGGTTGCCCAATCGCTCAAAATCTAGCCCCTGAGTCGGTGTTTGCGCCGGGAAAATTCGTCGCCAAATCTCACTGCGAGCGGTGCGATCGGGGAACGGGAAATTGACAATAAACCGTAAGCGTCGCACAAAAGCCTGATCCAAGGCATCTTTGAGATTGGTCGTTAAAATCGCTAAACCCCGAAACGCCTCCATACGCTGGAGCAGATAGCTCACCTCAATGTTGGCATGGCGATCGTGGCTATCTTTCACCGCCGTCCGCTTGCCAAAGAGTGCATCCGCCTCATCAAAGAGCAAAATCACGCCGCCCATCTGAGCGGCATCAAAGATCTGCGCCAGATTCTTCTCCGTCTCGCCGATATATTTGCTCACCACCGCACTGAGATCAATT
>JBMYQW010000226.1:0-6116 GCA_049601735.1 Spirulinaceae cyanobacterium | reverse complement strand
GATAGAGATCCAGGCGAAGTTCCTGGGCCAGCACCTCCGCCGCCAGCGTCTTGCCCGTACCACTGGCCCCGCAAAGAGCACCGTGATCCCCAAGCCGCGATCGCCCTTGCTGGCAAAACCCCAATCTTGGTAAACCTTGGCCCGTTGCCGGACTTGCATTGCTAAAGCCTCTAGAACCTGCTGTTCTTTCGGCGGCAATATCAAGTCTGCCCAGGTTGCGGTACTTGCGATGCGCTGGGCTCGCTGTTCTAGGCGCGGACGCAATTGCCCACGACAAAAGTCCCAGAGCTGGCCGGGGATATCGACGATATCCGGCGCGAGGGCTGCGCAGGCAGCTTGGATCTGGCTGCTGTTGAGGTCGAACTGTGTGATCAGCGGATCGAGTTTGCCCTGGAGCGGGGTTGCTCGCTCACCGACCGCTTGGCGTAAAAACTGCTGCCAAAGCTGGTCTTTCTCGCGGTGGGGTAACGGGTGAACCGTTAAGAGCCGCGATCGCCGCTGCTCAAAATGTTGGGGCTCGCGGCTACTGAAGATAACGGGGGTGGGCAAGGTTTCCAAAAACTGGGTCAGGGCGGCTTGCTGCTCCGGGCTGGTGAAGCGATCGCCCTCCACTAACAGGACATGATTGCCCAGCAGCGCCTCCCGCTGCCAACGCTGCTGCACCTGGTTGAGTGTGGTGGGGTTCGTGGGGAGGGTTGCGGCCGACCAGCGCCAAAGCTGACCGCCCTTGGACTGGGCGATCGCCCAGCTCAGTCTAGTTTTCACCAGAGCATCCCCTCCACAAAGTTGCAGGAGCGGCCAGGGCTGAGGACAAGCGAAATCCCAGGTTTGGGCAGCGGCTTGCATCAGAGACTGGTAAAACGGCGCTAGCGTAGTGGATGGGCAGGTCACGGGCTGTACCCACGGCGCGAGGTCTGGATCATGATCCGCCATCCCCAACAGGAACGCCAAGATTCGCGGTTGAATTTTGAGCGGTGCTTGGGCCAAGGTGGGATGAGGAGCGAGCTCAATCAATTGCCAGCGTAAGAGGGGGCTCTGGGTCGCCAGAGCTTGCCAATCGGCTTGGGGAAAGAGCACCAACGCCAAGGCGAAGGTCGGGGCACTTGGCTGTTTTGTACCCAGGACTTGGCCATAGAGTGACGCCATCTGGAGATCCAGTTCCATGGCCACACAGAGCAGCAGGATGAATTGCTCAAAAGTGGTCAGGTTTAACTGCTGGGCCAGGTGCTCAAAGGTGGCAGAGGTGCAGGAGGGTCTAGGGCTTGGGGACTCACCTTGGAGGTGGCGCTGGAGAAACTGCCGCAGCTGGGCAATGGCTTGGTAAACCTGTGCCAATGGCGTGATGGGGACGACAGACCGTAAAGAGTTGAGCATCATGAGCAAGGGTACTGTTTAGACAGCAGCATTATGCAAAGATAGCGATTCACCGCTCACTTTAGTGAGTCTAGCCCGGATCGAAACATTGCCGTAGCTTCTGGTATGAAACCCCTATTTGCTGCTCTTATGTCCCCCTCTCACTTTCCCCACCATCCGCTGCTGTTGACCGCTACGCTGACGCTCGTCGCCTGTAGTCCCGCAGCCCAGATCCCAGCGGCGGAGTTGGCAGCGCAAATCGAGACCGGCTCTGCACCCCTGATTTTAGATGTGCGATCGCCCCAGGAATACGCAGCAGGTCATCTGCCAGGGGCGATTAATATTGACTTTCGGGAGCTGGGCGATCGCCTTGATGAGCTACCAACGTCTAAGAAGAGCGCGATCGTCGTCTACTGCGAACGGGGCATCCGGGCCGGTATTGCCGAGCGAACGCTCCACAAGGCTGGGTTTACCCAGGTGCTGCATTTGCAAGGCGATATTCGGGCTTGGCGGGAGCAAGAGTTTCCCCTGGAGATGGGACGCCCTCGCCCGGCATCCGAATCTGTGTCTCCATCCCAGCCTAAATCTATCGCTGAATCCACTCCAGCGACTCAGGCCCAAACCGCAGACTGGATCGTCACCGCCAGCGAAGCCCAGCAACTGATTGAGCAGGGGGCAACCCTGCTTGATGCGCGGGACAAGGGCTGGGGTCAGCCACAACTCCAGGGGGCGATCGCGGTGCAATGGCAGCAGTTTACGCCCCAAACGCCCAGCCAGCGCGGGCGACTGCTGGCCGATGATGCTCAACTCACAGCGCAACTCCAAGCCTTAGGGATTTCTGCGCAAAGGCCCGTCGTCGTCTTTGCTAACCCACCCCAGGGCTGGGGTGAGGACGGGCGCATTGTGTGGGTGCTGCGCACCTTGGGCCATCCCCATGCCGTGCTGGTGGATGGGGGAGTGGCGGCGTTGCTGGCCGCCGGGGTTCCCCGCCAGTCAGTTGCCCCGCCTGCTCCTCGCGCGGGGAATTTTGTCGTGCAGCGCAACCCGACCTGGCAGATTAAGCAGGATGAACTCCTCGCCCAACTCGGGGCAGACAATCAGGTGATTGTTGATAGTCGTGAGCCCCGCGAGTTTGCCGGGGCAACCCCCTACGGTGAGCAACGGGGTGGGCATTTGCCGGGGGCGGTGAATCTCTACTTCAAGGACTTGCTCAACGCTGAGGGGCGGTTGCGATCGCGCAGCGAACTCCTCGCCGACCTTGCCGCGATCGGCATTACCCCCCAAACCGATGTGGTGATCTATTGCACGGGGGGGATTCGCTCGGCTTGGCTCACCACGGTATTGGTCTCGCTGGGCTTTTCGGTGCAGAACTATGCGGGGTCAATGTGGGAATGGTCGGCCGCTCCAGCCAACGACTATCCCCTGCATCAAAGTCCGTAAGCGACGTTTAAACAAATTTTTCTCACGTGCTGGGGTATCCCTTAAGATTGTGCCCAAGAGCAGTCGTGCATCCTGCTCATTTGCTCTAGCCCTTCAACCCCTGCCCCGTCTAAACATTCATATTCTCCACTTGAAGATTTAAACCGCTTATGATTACGGATCTTGGCAAAGTTTTAATTGGCAAAGGCGTCACGCTTCCCGATCGCCTACTTCAGAAATATCTCCAATGGCGGTATATTCGCAAAACATTGGAATATCTCAAGATTAATTGTGTTTTAGATGTGGGGGCAAACAAGGGTCAATTCGCCACAAGTTTACGAAAAGTCGGCTACAGTGGCAGGATTATTTCTTTCGAACCCATCCGCAAAGATTTTGAAACCTTATCGCAAACCTTAGCCGCCGATCAAAATTGGCAAGGATTTAATCTGGCGCTCGGAAATGAAAATGGCCCAAAAACATTCAACATCAGCACAAAGGAAACCCAACTCAGCTCGTTTTTGAACCTCAAGGCTGAGGGCTGGGGCATTGAGAGCCATACGGTGGAAATGCAGCAACTCGATCGCCTGTTTCCGGAACTCATTGCCAAGATCCCCAACCCCCGTGTTTTTCTCAAGATGGATACCCAGGGCTACGACATGGAAGTTGTCAAGGGGGCTCAGGACTCAATTAGCCAGGTCTTGGGGTTAATCTCGGAGTTGGCGGTGCGACCCGCCTATGACAATATGCCAAGCTATCTGGAATCGCTACGCTGCTACGAGGAGCTAGGCTTTCGCCTAGTGGATTTGGGAGTGGCCGCCCGAGATGGCAAAACCAGCGAGATGGTGGAATATGACTGCATCATGGTTCGAGCGGGGGCATAGCCTGAGCAGTCTCGATTTGAGTTTGGCTTTTCTTTAGGTTTCTGTAATGTTTTTTGAAGACTTTATATCACTCTTCTCGTTGTTTTAGAGTGACTGAAATTCTCAAGGACAGAATTAGCTACTTTTTCCGCAATATCTTGTCCCGTAACGCTTTGCCTTGGTCTTTAAATCCTATAGCAAACCTTAAAATATCTCCCAAAAGACTGCGATCGCCGGGAATTTTCTCTAGGATTCAAGGGGTGAGTTTCCACTCACTTGTTAACAGAACGCTTCTGTGCCCCCTATGACTGAATCCGTGCTGCATCCGGCGTCTAGCGCCACCCTCAACTCTTCAGACCAAAACGCTTTACATCAAAACACCGTCCAAGTCTGGGTGCGTCGCTTTATTTGGAAAATTGCGATCGCCACCCTGGCCCTGATGGGCGTTGGCAGCGCCACCCGCGTCATGAATGCGGGGCTGGCCTGCCCCGATTGGCCCCTGTGTTACGGCCAACTGGTTCCGAGCCAGCAGATGAACCTGCAAGTCTTTTTGGAATGGTTCCACCGCTTAGATGCTTCGCTGGTGGGCCTCTCGGCGATCGCGCTGGTGGGCGTAACAGTCTGGTGGCGCAAGTCGCTCCCCGGTTGGCTGCCCTGGGCCGCTGGCTTGGCCCTGAGCTTGATCGTCTTTCAAGGTTTGCTCGGTGGTTTCACCGTCACCCAACTCCTACGCTTCGACATTGTGACCGCCCACTTGGGTACGGCGCTACTGCTCTTTTGTACCCTGCTTGTGATGGGCGTGGCGCTCCTGCCGATTCAAGGCACGACTGCTGGGCGCTGGTTGCCCTGGCTCAGTGGCGTTGCGGCGCTATTGGTCTATCTCCAATGCCTGCTCGGTGCGCTCGTCGGTTCCCAATGGGCGCTACATCAATGCTTTGGCATTAACCAGCTCTGTACCGTGATGAACAGCCACATCCTGGGTGTGGTTCCCCCCACCATGGCGGTTTTTGGGCTTGGAACCTATGTCGCTCGTCATGGCCGACTCAGCTCGGCTTCACGGTGGCTAACGGCGATCGCTGTGGGTTTGGTTGTCCTGCAAATTGGGCTGGGCATTGCCACGTTTCGTCTACACCTGCAAGTTGAACCCCTCACCGTCACCCATCATCTGGTCGGGGCGAGCTTGCTCGGCGTGCTCGTGCTCTTAACCGGGCTGACCTGGCGCGAACGCAATCGTTTGGTTGCCCCGCGCTCGACCGGAGCAAATCTATAAAAGCCAGCCCTGAGAGATTGATTTAACGCTCCCTTGGCCCGCCTTTTTCTTGGGCTCATATTTCCCTTGGGTTCGCTCGGGCCAGCGGTTGGCGCAATCCGTTTTGTTTGATAACAACTGGCGCCCTCTATTCCTATCGAAATTTTGTTGAGGAGATTCTAAGGAGACTTTATATGATCGGAACCAGTTTCACCCCCAAGCACGAGAGTTGGCAGGCCGTTTGCCAGAGTTATTTGCAACTGACCAAGCCTCGCATTATTCCCCTGCTACTCATTACCACCGCAGCCGCCATGTGGCTGGCAGGCAATGGTGAGGTTGATCCCGGTTTGGTGCTGCTGACCCTGCTGGGGGGAACCTTGGCGGCCGCCTCGGCCCAAACCCTCAACTGCATCTATGACCAAGACATCGACTACGAGATGCTGCGGACCCGAAAGCGCCCCATCCCTTCCGGTCGAGTTCAGCCCCGTCATGCCCTGCTCTTTGCGATCGCCCTGGGGCTCCTCTCATTTTTGGTATTGGCGATCGGGGTGAACCTCCTCAGCGCCCTCTTGGCGATGGCCGGACTGGTCTTTTACATGGTGGTCTATACCCATTGGCTCAAGCGAACGACCACCCAGAACATTGTCATTGGCGGGGCTGCGGGCTCGATTCCACCCCTGGTCGGTTGGGCTGCGGTCACAGGCGACTTGAGCTGGACGGCTTGGCTCCTGTTTGGTCTCATTTTCCTCTGGACGCCGCCCCATTTCTGGGCCTTGGCGCTGATGATTCGGGATGATTATGCCCAGGTGAATGTGCCGATGCTGCCCGTTGTTGCAGGCGATGAGGCAACGGGTCAACAAATCTGGCTCTATACCTTGCTGCTGATTCCGGCCAGCTTTATCTTGATCTATCCTTGCGGAGCAATGGGTTGGATTTACGGCGGCTTTGCAACGGTGCTAGGCGTGATTTTCTTGCAGAAAGCCTGGCAGTTGTCCCAGACACCGGGCGATCGCACCCTGGCTAAAGGCACGTTTAAGTATTCCATCCTCTACATGATGTTGCTCTGCACGGGTATGGTGATCGACAGCTTGCCTGTTACCCATCAGCTAGTATCGGCTTTGGGTAGCGGTTTAGGACAGATTTGGCAGATGGCCATGACGGCGATCGTCTGACTTAGAGTACGCATTATGTGAGTCGATCGCACAAATAGCGCAAATTCGTAGGGGCAATCCCCC
>JBMYQW010000225.1:0-8240 GCA_049601735.1 Spirulinaceae cyanobacterium | reverse complement strand
TTTGAGCCTTGGGGTTTAGCCCTAGGCCCACGAGATTTACGGGTCAGTCCCACGCCCCGCCAAGCTCTCAAACGCATGGCTCATCGCTCAATCAGGCTAAAAGCCAGCTCCAAGCGAACCTCCAAAGCCTTTTATCGCAAGGATCACACCGACTTTTGCGCAAAGGATAGACTTGAATTCAGCAAGGGGTTGCTCATTTATGGTGTTTCCCGTTCAACCGTAGTCACGATCAACTACAGATCCAAACAGGGGCTTAGAGTTTTACTTCAATATCGACCCCAGCGGGTAAATCCAGCTTCATCAGGGCATCAATCGTCTTAGACGAGGGCTGATAAATATCAATGATGCGACGATGGGTACGGGTTTCAAAATGCTCGCGGGAATCTTTATCGACGTGGGGAGACCGGAGCAAGCAGTAAATTTTACGTTTGGTGGGGAGGGGAATCGGCCCGATCGCAGTGGCATTGGTACGATTAGCCGTATCTACAATCTTCTCACACGAGGTGTCGAGCAGACGGCGATCGAAGGCTTTGAGACGAATGCGGATTTTTTGTTGTTGGAGCGTAGCCATGATGAATTACTAACCTACTAGGGATTCAATTTTCAAGGTTCAATAGAAAGTGCGAACAAAAGCGGGGTCTTGAACCCCGCTTTTGTCTGGAAGATTAACGCTGGTTACTCAACGATTTTGGAAACAACGCCAGCACCGATGGTGCGGCCGCCTTCCCGAATCGCAAATCGCATTTCCTTCTCGATCGCCACAGGCGTGATCAGACTGACGGTCATTTTGATGCGATCGCCCGGCATCACCATTTCCACATCGGAACCATCATCCGCTGTGTAGCTGTCGATCGTACCGGTTACGTCGGTGGTGCGCACATAGAACTGGGGACGATAGCCTTTAAAGAAGGGCGTATGACGACCCCCTTCTTCTTTGGTCAAAATGTAAACCTCACCTTCAAACTTGGTGTGAGGGGTAATCGAGGTTGGCTTGCAGAGCACCATGCCCCGCTCAATATCCTCCTTCTGTACCCCCCGTAGGAGCACACCAACATTATCACCAGCCAGACCTTCGTCGAGGGTCTTCTGGAACATTTCTACTCCAGTGACGGTTACTTTGCGGGTGTCCCGGAGACCGACAATCTCAATTTCCTCACCCACTTTGACCTTGCCCCGCTCAATCCGTCCGGTGGCAACCGTACCCCGACCCGTAATCGAGAAGACATCCTCAACCGCCATCAAGAAAGGCTTATCGACTTCACGGGGCGGTGTGGGAATGCTTTCATCCACGGCTGCCATCAGCTTGAGGATTTTCTCCTTCCATTCCCCGCCTTGCTCAATCGCCATCAGCGCAGAGCCCGTAACAATGGGAATATCATCACCCGGGAAGTCATATTCAGTGAGCAGTTCGCGCACTTCTAGCTCAACCAACTCAAGTAGTTCTTCATCATCCACTTGGTCTTCTTTGTTGAGGAACACTACCAAGGCTGGAACACCGACTTGCTTGGCAAGCAAGATGTGTTCACGGGTCTGGGGCATGGGGCCATCGGCGGCGGATACGACCAGAATCGCACCATCCATTTGTGCTGCCCCCGTGATCATGTTCTTCACGTAGTCCGCGTGACCGGGGCAGTCCACGTGAGCGTAGTGACGACTCTCCGTCTGGTACTCCACGTGGGCGGTATTGATGGTGATCCCACGCGCTTTTTCTTCAGGAGCCGCATCAATATCTTCGTAGTTTTTTAACTCAGCATTGCCAGCATCTGCCAAGGTCATGGTGATGGCTGCTGTGAGTGTGGTTTTGCCGTGGTCAACGTGACCGATCGTACCGATGTTGACGTGGTCTTTGTTCCGTTCGAATTTTTCGCGTGCCATTGACTATATTGTTCCTTGTTCTCTGTTAAAGGGTGTGTTCCTGTAGCTGATTTTGCAGGTGGGGGAAGGTTGGATCACGCAAGGCTATCCAAATTCCATATTTTAATACATTAACCGCTAGGTATGAACCATATTTTTTGCAGCGATCGCCTCCGCCACGTGCGGCGGCACTTCTGCGTATTGTTTGAACTCCATCGAGAAAATACCGCGCCCCTGGGTCTTGGAGCGGATGTCCGTCGCGTAGCCAAACATTTCTGCCAAAGGTACTTTAGCAGAAACCTTGGCTTGGCTGGCTTCGGAGTTCATGCCTTCGATTTGTCCCCGACGGGAGTTGAGATCGCCCATCACCTCCCCTAGAAAGTCTTCTGGGATTTCCACCTCCACTTCCATGATCGGCTCAAGCAGTGCGGGCGAAGCGTTTTGAATCGCCTCCCGCATTCCCATGGAACCCGCAATCTTGAACGCCATTTCTGAGGAATCCACATCGTGATAGGAGCCATCCAGTAAGGTTGCTTTCACGTCAATAGTTGGATACCCTGCGATGACGCCCGAGTCACAGGCTTCTTTGACGCCCTGCTGCACGGCGGGGATGTACTCTTTGGGAATTGCGCCGCCGACGATCTTGGACTCAAAAACAAAGCCACTCCCCGGTTCACCCGGCTCAATGTCGAGAACAACATGGCCATATTGGCCTTTGCCGCCGCTCTGGCGCACAAACTTGGTATCAGCATGGGCAGTCTGGCGGATCGTTTCTCGATAGGCTACCTGGGGTTGACCCACGGCGGCTTCCACCTTGAATTCCCGCAGCATCCGATCGACCAAAATTTCCAGGTGCAGCTCTCCCATCCCCGCAATCACGGTTTGATTGGTCTCAGGGTCAACGCTGACCCGGAAGGTGGGGTCTTCATCGGAAAGGGACTGCAATGCTTTGCCCAGCTTGTCCATGTCTTGCTTGGTCTGAGGCTCCACCGCGACAGAAATCACTGGCTCGGGAATATAGAGCGATTCCAGAATGAGGGGTTGGTCTTGAGCGCAAAGCGTATCCCCCGTGATTGTGTCCTTGAGCCCGATCGCTGCACCCAGATCGCCCGCTCGTAACTCGTCCACCTCGATGCGATCGTTGGACTTCATGATGATCAGACGCGAAATCCGCTCCTTCTTATCTTTGGTGGCGTTGTAGGCATAACTGCCTTTGGTGAGCACCCCAGAATAGACCCGCAGGAAGGTCAGGCGGCCGTAGGGGTCTGAGGCGATTTTGAAGGCCAGGGCCGAAAACGGGGCTTCGTCGTTGGAGGGGCGGGTCACTTCCGTTCCATCTTCCAAAAGACCCGTGATGGGCGGCACATCCAGGGGCGAGGGCAGATAATCAACCACCGCATCCAGCAGCAGTTGCACCCCCTTGTTTTTAAAGGCGGAGCCACAGAGTAGCGGCATGATTGAGCCATCGATCGTGCCCTGACGCAAGGCTTGGATAATATCGGCTTCGGCCAGGTCTTCGGTCTCTAGATATTGCTCAATTAAGGTTTCATCGGTTTCGGCGACCGCTTCTAAGAGTGCCCCCCGATATTCCTGGGCCAGGTCTTGCACATCCTCCGGAATCGCCGCCACTTCAATCTCAGTGCCGAGATCATTGGTGTAGAGATGGGCCTGCATCCGAACTAAATCCACAATGCCGCGAAATTCGTTCTCTCTACCAATGGGGATTTGAATTGGCACAGCATTAGCTTGGAGCCGCTCCCGAATCTGTTCGTGAACCTTGAAGAAGTTCGCGCCCGTGCGATCCATTTTGTTGACGAAGGCAATGCGAGGTACATGGTAGCGATTGGCCTGCCGCCAGACGGTTTCGGACTGGGGTTGAACGCCGCCCACAGAGCAGAAGACCGCAATCACGCCATCGAGTACCCGCATCGATCGCTCCACTTCAATCGTGAAGTCCACGTGACCGGGCGTGTCGATAATGTTGATGCGGCGATCGCGCCAACTGGTGCTAATTGCCGCCGCCGTAATCGTAATGCCGCGTTCCCGCTCCTGCTCCATCCAGTCCGTGACGGCATTCCCGTCATGAACCTCACCGATTTTGTGAACCATGCCGGAGTAGAACAGAATGCGCTCCGTGGTTGTGGTTTTACCAGCATCAATATGGGCCGCAATACCAATATTGCGAACGCTTTCGAGAGGGATTGTCCGTGCCATAAAAACCTCCGGTCAGAACGGCAGCAAGGAAACCCAACGCCGAGCACTATCAAGATGCCAGGTTGTGATTCCAGAAATACGCTAATAACTATAGATATGCGAGTGGCAATTCTCACCACTCGCAAAGCAATAACAGATGCCCTGTTTCCTAATAGCGATAGTGAGCAAAGGCTTTATTTGCCTCTGCCATGCGGTGCGTCTCTTCCCGCTTACGGATCGAGCCACCCGTTTCGTTGGCGGCATCCATGATCTCATTGGCTAACTTGTTGGCCATATTTTTACCCGCCCGCTCTCGAGAGAAGCGAATCAACCAGCGTAAGGCCAGCGTCGTACCGCGATTGGGACGCACTTCCATTGGGACTTGGTAGGTCGCGCCACCCACTCGCCGTGCCTTCACTTCAACGAGCGGCGTAATGTTGCGGATTGCCTCTTCAAACACTTCAAGGGGCTCATTCCCTGTCCGCTCTTTGATAAGGTTGAACGCTTTGTAAATCAGACCATAAGCAAGGGCTTTTTTACCATCCAGCATCAGGCGACGAACGGTCATACTGACCAAGCGACTGCTATAAACCGGATCGGGGGGAACAGGGCGTTTTTTGACAACTCGGCGACGAGACATGGGGATTTAGTGAAAGAAAGTTATGACGTTAAGAAGGTGAATAGAAAGCTGATGGGAGGTGACGCCGTTCACAATCTCTTGAATGGGAGACAGGAATCGCGCTGAACTAAAATTGCTGGCAAATTGTCCTGCTAATTATCCTTTAGGGCGCTTGGCTCCGTACTTAGAACGACCCTGACGGCGATCTTTAACGCCAGTGGCATCCAGCGTTCCTCGGATGATGTGGTAGCGAACACCAGGAAGATCTTTGACCCGGCCGCCGCGAATCAGAACCACAGAGTGCTCCTGGAGGTTATGGCCAATGCCAGGAATATAAGCGGTTACCTCAAAACCAGAGGTGAGACGCACCCGCGCCACCTTGCGCAGCGCCGAATTCGGCTTCTTGGGGGTTGTGGTGTAAACGCGCGTACAAACGCCACGGCGCTGAGGACATTCTTTAAGAGCAGGAGACTTTGTCTTCTTTTGGGCGACGGATCGCTCACTCCGGATGAGCTGCTGAATCGTGGGCATGGGTTGGAGATTTAAGAATTATCTTAATGACTACGGGGGCAGGTTTCTTTAATGTCACAGTCTCTCATCATAAACAAGCATCATTTTGGGTGTCAAGCTCGCTCCTCCAAAACTCCAGCATCAGCCGCTTGGCTTCTGGCATTCAACCGCGTCTAAACCTCGTCCAGGTTGAACTCCGGAGTTTTCACATGGGCTGGCTGAAGCTCGAAATCCAGGGACTGAGAGGCTTGTGTTGGTTTACTCTGCGAGAAGCAAGCTATGCTCCGCGCAACCCAACCTACAGTAATACACCTTTTGCACTGTGCCACGGCACGACGGAGCAATTGTCCCGACCCGTTTTCTGGTTCTCACAATTTATTCATACATTGGCAAAGCGAATAATAGATTCAGGATTGCGTTGGGGTCTAAATGGTCTGGCGGCGATCGCCACCCTCTGCACAGTCCTGAGTCTGTTTACTTCCTGGCATTGGGTCTTCGCTCTGTTGGAACATCCGCGACCGCAATATTGCCTGGGGCTGTTACTGATTCTGCTCTGGGCAGTCCTTACCCGTCGTTGGGGATATCTGCTTTGGGGAGTTCCGCTGGTCGTGAATCTGTGGCTGATGGGGCCGGGTTATTGGCAACCCCGTATCTCTGCAATGGAGTCGGGTCATCAAGCGCCAACCTTGACGCTGATTCAGGTTAATCTCGATCGCCACAATACCATCCCCGAGCAAGCGATCGCCTTCCTCCAAGCGCATCCTGCCGACTGGGTCTGGTTGCAAGAAGTGACCCCCGACTGGCTGGTGAAGTTACGGCAACAGTTGCCGATGTATCGGGTTCTGATCGCCCAAGCTCAAACTAATTCCCAAGGAGTGGCGCTCTTACAAGCCCAGACGCCCTCGACGCCCTTGCCCACCCTCCAGACTGAGATCCGCCATTTTCCGCCCACCTCGCCTCGACCCATGATTGTGGCCCGATTGCGCTGGCAAGGAGAGCCCATCACGCTCCTGGGGCTTCACACCACTCGACCGCGCAGCGCCGATACTGCCGCCTTTCAGCAGGCGGAGTTTGCCACCGCAGCAGCTTGGTTGCAGCACCAGCCCCATGCCATTGTGTTGGGGGACTTCAACGCCACGCCCTGGTCACGACCGTTTCAAGACCTGCTCAATACCAGTGGTTTGATGGACTCGCTGCCCGGTTGGGGTTGGCAAGGCAGTTGGCCCGCGGGTCTCCCGCCGTTGATGCGCCTGCCGATCGATCATTGCCTGCATGACCCGATGATTCAGGTACGATCGCGCCGTATGGGGCCAGCGATCGGCTCCGATCATCTGCCCCTCATCGTGACCTGGCAACTGGCTGTGTCATCGCCGTTATTCAACGTGAGTTCTGGATAAGTAGACATCGCACAAGACCCAGAAACTCAGCAGAGTCAAGCATACTGGTTCCGATATTGCAGGAGTTGATCGGTAGCCCTCTCCACCTCAGCGGGCGGTGTCGGAGGGCTGGCCCTCTGACAACCGGGTTTACCAGTGAAACGATTGAAGTATTCGAGGAGCGAACGCATCTGAATCCGGTACGTTAAATTATGAACTCAACCTCATAACACGCTTCCTCCGCATCCCTACCATGACCGTCTTGGCGCAAAAACTCACCCAGTTGCAACAGCTCTTCCAGGAGATGAACCAAGCCCTGATCGCCTATTCCGGCGGGATTGACTCGACGCTGGTCGCCAAGATTGCCTACGACGTGCTCGGCGATCGCGCCCTGGCCATCACCGCCGTTTCGCCCTCCCTGCTGCCCGAAGACCTCGAAGATGCCCAGACCCAGGCAGCGGCGATCGGCATTGCTCATGAGCGGGTCAAAACCCAAGAGATGCAAAACCCGGACTACACCAGCAATCCGGTCAATCGCTGTTATTTTTGCAAAAGTGAGCTACATGACACGCTCAAACCCCTGGCGCTCCAGCGGGGTTATCCCTACGTCGTCGATGGCGTCAATGCCGATGACTTGCAGGACTATCGTCCGGGTATTCAGGCGGCAAAAGAGCGGGGGGCGCGATCGCCTCTCGCTGAGGTGGGCATCACTAAGCTAGAGGTGCGGGAACTGAGCAAAGAACTGGGTCTCCCCTGGTGGGACAAGCCCTCTCAACCCTGCCTTAGCTCTCGGTTTCCCTACGGTGAGGAAATTACCGTGAGCAAGTTGCAACGGGTCGGTCGGGCGGAGGTGTATTTGCGGCGGCAGGGTTGGCAAAATCTGCGGGTGCGCTCTGATGGCGACACGGCCCGGATTGAGTTGCCGCCGGAGCAGATTCAAGCCTTTGTCACTGCCACTGACTTGCCGGCGTTGGTGTGTCAGTTTCAAGACCTGGGCTTTCTGTATGTAACGCTGGATCTTGAGGGGTATCAGAGTGGCAAGTTGAATCGGGTGTTGGCGACAGCAGCGGGCTGAAAGATCAGTGAAGATTTCGCTGGGCAACACACGCTAGACTAGGCTCTATACCGTTTCTGTCCATTCTTGAGGCGCTTAACCATGTCCGATCGCCTCCAATTCTTCAGAAAACAAATTGCGGCCGTTGAGGGGGCGGCTCGACCGGAATTGGCGATCGAGAAGGGTCATTATGTCGAACATCCCCACCATTCTTTGGCGCAACAGCTAACCGAGAAACTTGCTCTACGTCCCACATCTTCTCATCTAGTGATTGGCGGTATTGGCTCAGGAAAAACCACTGAGTTGTTGATTGCCAAGAAAAAACTAGCTGATTTTGAAGACATACGTCCATGCTATATTGACATTTCAAAGCACATTGATCTCTCACATATAAAACCTGGTGTTCTTGCTGCACTCATTGGCTTGTTTTTAGTAGAGAATTTCCATATCCCTTCAGATGATCAACACAACATAAGGGAATTTGCGAATGGAGACAAAGAAGAAAGAAATATCGATTCTTCCTAGTCACGTTTCAGTCCCGCGATCGGGATTTTTATTAATGAACGAATCGAATCATGGAACTCAGCTTTTGATGAAGGAAAGTTTCAGTCCCGCGATCGGGATTTTTATTAAT
>JBMYQW010000224.1:0-8280 GCA_049601735.1 Spirulinaceae cyanobacterium | reverse complement strand
AACACATTCGTAGGAATCAGAATAAGTTAGAACCCATTTTTCCATCCCCATGACAAATCGTTTGCTACAAAGATATTCGGCAAAAGTCTTATGTGTAAACTCAACCAATGTATCTTCTGATGAATCACTAGATCTTGTCTTTTTCACAAATGAAGACAAAAGAAAAGAATCCAATTGTGAGAGATGTTTTTGTATCCCAGAAATCACAAAAGGAACTCGATTATTCTCTCCTCTGAGAGAAGGATGATCCTGCACACGACTTTTAAGCATTTCTATCGAAGAACAGCCACGACTAGATCGAGAACAGCATAAACCAAGCTCAGTTAAAACAAACTGTCTTGCTGGGCGATCTTCTTTTTCTAACCAATATGGTGTCTGCTCGTCTAAAACCCACCTAATACATTCCGAGTAAATCTTTATCTTTTTGATACTCGCTGCACCACCAGAAAACATATCTCCCGATAATTTTCCATGTTTATGCATGACAGCCAAAAGATATAAAAGTAAAGGTTCTTGAGCTAAACCTGGTTTATTCGGGTTGACACTATTTACTTCAGGTGGAATATTTATATCCTGAAGAAATCGAGCAAATTGATTCGCCACTTCAGAATTATTGCATTTCGCCCAATTACCAATCCATTTTTGCTGCTGTTTTTGTGAAAAAGGTTGTATCTGTATTCTTTCAATATTTTCTTTTATGTCTCTTTCTACAATGTCTACGGCAAATGTTCGCCCAGTTATAACAAAGCGATGTTCTTTTTCTGTACTTTCTGAACACCGTACTTGGAAATCACTAATATCACGAATGAAACTTGCTACATAATTTATCTTATTCTGCATGAGCAGGTCATCGAAACCATCTAGCAAAAATAGATATCGAGTATTTGGATTTTTGAGCCAACCAAGATCACTTGCGAAGCCCGAGTCAGTTGCATTTCTTAGTATATCTTCAATTGAACCTGATTGTAGATCTACGTCTTTTAATTTGATCAAAATCGGTATCCAACTATATTTCAATTTTTCACCAATATAGTTGGCAAACATCTTGCAAAAAGCACTTTTCCCTCTTCCTGGATCTCCTTCTATAAAGACAACTTTATCTTGCATTCCTGGGTCTTGCAGGTAGAATAGCACTCGCTCCTGAAGACCAAAACTCTCACCAGTAGGTTTGCCACTTTTGTCCAAGTATTTAGCTTTTAGAGAGACATATATATCTTTGATGCTAAAATTTTCTCGAAATACAATCCACTGTTTTTTTACATTTGCCAAAGCGGTATCGTAACAGATTTGCTCTTCTAGGTATCGATCAATAGATTGATAAATCTTGAAATCTCCTTGAATATAGCGAGCAATGCCAGAGATTGGGTCGTCTGCCATACTTGCCAAAGTTCTTTGTATCAGCCTATGAGTATTTCGAGCAACAAACTCTGTATATTTCTTTGTTTCACTTTTTAATCTCCTTATATATGCTTGCCTTTCTTGGTTGGGCTCTTCCTTTTCCAAAATAGGAAGCATTGCTTCCTCAAGTCTTTTACTCAAAATAAGATTAAATATTTGTGCTAGTGCAGATTGATGGAAAGAATACAGAACTTTATCTGCTTCTTGTTTATCAAAAGTTAGTTTCTTTCCATCAATATTCAAATCCTTCCCAATATCGTTGATTTCTTTGCGAATTTCACTTGAAGCTGGAGACCTCAGAAGATCAGATAACAAATGTGGTTCTTTCTGTGGGGATTCCTGAACTGCTTTCATGATCTCATTTAGACTTTCGAGATATGCCGCCTGACTAATCACAAGGACACTATCTTGGAAGATACTTTCAGCCTTGCCTTTCTCGTTAAAATACTTAATGATTTCAATCGCCAACTTCAAAAAAGGAAAGCTCTCAACTAAAACTTGGCTCCATGGAGAAACAACTATATCTAATAAGCAAGATATTTTTGCAGCAATGCGTCCAACAGCCTGAGCATCTTTGTTGGATTCGATCGCTTGTAAAAGATTCTTGGCATTAACAATAACATCCATTGATGTTTCTGCTGTCTGAGACCAAGATACATCAAGCTCTGGGAAGTTGCCTTCCCAAATGTTCTGCCAAATACTACGCATTATTACATTCCTTGTGTGACAACTAGAAAAGAGACTTGATGATGACATCAACTATCATCAAGTTTACTAATACCCTAAAACATACTCTAATGACTTCTGCAAGAATAACCTCCGCATTACGTCATCCAAAAGTCATACTCAACACTTCTTAATGTTTATTTGGACTTCTCAATGAACCATACTGCTGTTTCAGCCATAAGATTGCAGTCGCTATGTAATTGAGTTCAATTACATAGCGACTGCAATTAGTGAAATACCTCGCTTCTACTCCACTTAAACCTTTCGCCGCGACGAAGCAGGTGGGATTCGGATTGGTCAAAGCCGCATCACCCTCGATAGTCTTCTCGCCGCCTACCAAACAGGCGCAAGCCCCGAAGAAATTGCCCTACAATACCCTGTCTTAGATTTGGTTGAGATTTATAGCGCGATCGCCTACTCTCACCGCCAAGCAATCAACGGCTATCTCGACAAGCGCCAACAACAAGCCCAACAGCAGCGCCAGCAGTTAGCCCAGAACCATAATTTGATGGGTTTGCGCGATCGCCTCCTCGCCCGCCGTCAGGAACAAACCCGTTAAGCGCCCATGCCTTTGCTCACCGATGAAAACTTTAATGGTGCAATCTTACTGCATCCATTGGGCAAATTATTGAGGATTTGGAACTCCTGATTTTGTGCGGCGAACCGGATGAATATGCCAATCAAGTCATCTATGTTCCCCTTTCCTGATGCACCCGACAGTGCGTGATTTGAACTACCCCGAAACCCCCGCCGCTTTCTTCGCCTTCTTCGCCTGCTCCTTGTCCCGCTGCTTGGCTTTTTTGGCCGCCTTCTTCGCCGCCTCAGCCGCCGCTTTTTGCTGCTGCCGCGCCGCTGCTTGCTCCTGGGCGAGCTTGTCTTGGTAGTAATGGTAATCGCCGTTGTAGACCACCAGTTCCCCGTCGCGGATCTCGACAATCTTGGTGGCCACTTGGCTAATGAAATAGCGATCGTGGGATACAATCAGCGCCGTACCCTCGTATTCTTTAAGGGCGGCTTCGAGCATTTCCTTGGCAGGAATATCCAGGTGGTTGGTCGGCTCGTCAAGGATCATCAAGTTTGCAGGTGAGAGCAGCATCTTTGCCAAAGCCAGCCGCGCCTTTTCACCCCCACTGAGTGCTGACACATTTTTAAACACCGTCTCGCCGCTAAATAGGAACTGCCCGAGCAGACTGCGTACCTCGCCATCCTTCCAGTCGGGCACTTCATCGTGGATCGTGGCCAAAACGGTTTTGCTCAAATCCAGTGCCTCCGCTTGGTTTTGCTCGAAGTAGCTGGGGATGACGTTGTGAGCACCGATCGCCGCCCGACCCTCCTCCGGTGTTTCAATCCCCATAATCAACCGCAGCATTGTGGACTTGCCACAGCCGTTGGGGCCGACAAAGGCGATGCGATCGCCCCGTTCCACGAGTAAATTTGCGCCCAAAAAGAGAATCTGATCGCCGTAGGTATGGCAGAGCTCTTCAATTTGCACCACCTCGCGCCCGCTGCGAGGTGCGGGGCGGAAGTGGAACTTCAAGCCGCGCAGATTGGCGATCGGCGCATCGATGCGTTCAATTTTTTCGAGTTGTTTTTCCCGGCTCTTGGCTTGGGTGCTGCGGGTGGCGCTGGCGCGGAACCGCTCCACAAAGGCCTGCTGTTTTTCGATATCTTTTTGTTGGCGATCGTAGGCGCTCTGTTGGGCCGCTTGGGTCTCGGCTTTTTGGGCTTGGTAGGCGGAATAGTTGCCCAGATAGGTGGTGGAGACACCGCGCTCGGTTTCCACAATCTGGTTGCAGAGTTTATCGAGAAACTCGCGATCGTGGGAGATGATTACCAGGGGCAAATTCAGGTCGCTGAGGTATTGCTCCAGCCAGGCGATCGTTTCCAGATCCAGGTGGTTTGTCGGCTCGTCGAGCAGGAGTAGATCGGGGGATTGCAGCAGGATTTTCGCCAAACTCAGGCGCATCTGCCAGCCACCGCTAAAGGAACTGACGAGACGATCGCCGTCGTCCGGGTCAAAGCCCATCTCGGGCAAAATTTTCTCGATTTCCGCTTCCAAGCTGTAGCCGTTGAGGGCTTCAAACTGGCGCTGGTGGCGATCGAGCTGTTTGAGCAGGTCATCCAAGGCCTCGGGGTCGGCGGTTTCCATCGCCTGGGTCACTTGCTCGATGCCTTCGTGGGCGGCATTGGCCTCGGTATAGACTGTCCAGAGTTCTTCCCGCACGGTGTGGCGCGGGTTGACATCAAACTCTTGGGTCAAGTAGCCGATATGTAGGCCACTGGGGCGAATCACTTCGCCCGCGGTGGGTTCGACTTCGCCCATGATGATCTTGAGCTGAGTGGACTTGCCCGCGCCGTTGACGCCCACTAAACCGATGCGATCGCCTGCCTTGACCTCCCAGGTGACATCCTTGAGGACTTGGCCGGTCGGGTAAATTTTTTGAATCTTTTCTAGCCGCAGCATTAGCTTTTTTGCCCCATTGGCGATCGCTGCCTGTACTGTAGCAACCTTTACAATTATTCACAAATAACCGGATCGCAGGCTAGAGTGGTAGAAGGTAAGGATCAAGATTTGGCGCTCATGCTGGAGCGTTTTTAAGGTGCATCAAGGGCGTTGGGTGAAATTAGCTCGTTAACGAAAGCCGCTGCTCAGGCATTGCCTCTTTATTGTGATGCCTGTTCATGGGATGCATCTTCACGTGACATGAACGAGCATCGAGCATAAGTCGAGCTGGATTGTGTCGAGCTGGATTGTAATACCCGAAAATCGCCTGTCCCCCCAACCGTTCGTCCCTAAGATGAAACTTCGCTTCCCTTGGCTCAGTCGTCGGCCATCGCCCTGCCGACGCCGCGATCGGCTCCGTGCCAACCTCAACTACGGCTACCTCGTGGCGATGAGCATGAGTGCAGGGGGCATCTTGCTGGGGATGGTGATTGCCGATTATTTTCAAGGGCGGGTGATTGAAAAACTGCACCAGACCAATATCCAGGCGTCGCTGCTGCGGCAGTTTCGGGATGCCTCGCAGCAGGCTCAAATTCAAGGCGCTCAAGTCAAGCTGCTACTGCATCATCCGGGGCAGATTCGCACCTACAAAACACGCTTGGCCCGAACCAATCAGCAGATTAATGAGCTTAAAACCGAAATTTTGGACTTTGCCACGGCCTCTCCCCAATATTTGGCCGCACCCATCACAGAGCTAGAGCTGATGACCCAGAACTATGTCACAGCTCTTAATCAACAATATGCCGATATTCTGAACACCTTGCCCGATGACCTTAGGCAACTCTCTGAGCCAGAGCAGGTTCGTATTGAACGCCAATTGCAACAAATTGAGCGCCGTCTGCACCAATCGGCGCTCCAAAATGTAGATTGGCAGCTCGATCGCGCCCTCAACAATGCCGAGCGCCAAGCCCTCCAGTCAGAAATTGATCTGGAGACAGCCCAGGGCATCGAAAAGACATTTATTATTGTGAGTAGCCTGCTCTCAGTGGCCCTCGGAGGCGTTTTTGTCTGGCAACTCAGCAAGCGCCTGCTGACCCCGATTGAGACCCTGAGCCGAACGACCCAAGCGATCGCCCAAAGCCAAGACTACAGCCTGCGCACCCCCGTGCTCACCAACGACGAAGCCGGACGGTTGGCCCAGGACTTTAACCAACTGATTGAGGCGATCGAGCAGCAAACCGAAATCTTGATCACCGCCAAGGAAAAGGCGGAGGCGGCGGATGCGGCCAAGAGTACCTTCTTAGCCACCATGACCCATGAGCTGCGCACCCCCCTCAATGCCGTGCTCGGCTACACCCAACTGCTGCTGACCAATCCAAAGCTGGATGTTCAAACCCAAGATATTCTCGCAACCATTCAGCGCAGCGGTAACCATCTGCTCAACCTGGTCAATGATGTCTTGCACCTGAGTCGGGTTGAAGCGGATAAAGCCGTGGTGGAGCAGCAGGAATTTGACTTCCATGAACTCCTCCAGAGCCTGGAGGCGATGTTTGCCCTGACTGCCCAGCAGCAGCAGTTACAACTCCATTGGCAGGTGGCAGCAGATATTCCCCAATACCTGCACAGTGATGCCACCAAGCTGCGTCAAATCTTGATTAATCTGGTGGGGAATGCGCTCAAGTTCACGACCACGGGACAAGTAACCGTGCGTGTTAGCCAACAGGAGCAGCAGGCCCAGTCGAGCCCGCACCTCCAACTCCAGGTGCAAGACACTGGCCCCGGCATTGCCAGGGCGGAACTGGCGACGCTGTTTGAGCCCTTTACCCAAACCCGCACCGGGCGGGATCTCCAGCAGGGAACGGGTTTGGGACTGGCGCTCTGCGATAAGTTTGCGCGGTTGCTCGGGGGGGAAATTCGGGTCGAAAGCAGTGAGGGGGTGGGAAGTACGTTCACGGTTGTCATTCCCTGTCCTGCCCTGGCGCAAGCACCGGACAGGGCGCAAGCCTATGTGCCGGCGATCGCCCCCCCGCATAATTCTGTGCAGATTGCTCCGCCGACTGCTCCCCTAAACACAGACCCGCTCAAACTAGACCCGTCCCATCCAGACCTGTCCCATCCAGACCCGTCCCATCCAGATTCTGCTCATTCGATGACGCCAGCCCCCGCGTCTCCGCCCTTGTCCTTGGCGAACTGTCAGCAACTCATGGGCGAAGACTGGTGTCAGCAGATGCACCATGCGGCCCTTGCCGCTGACCCCCAGGATCTAGAGCGGCTGCTGGCGCAGCTTCCCCCGAGCCACGCTACCTGGGCCGCGACAATTCAAGGCTGGATCGAAGACTATCGCTTTGATCGGATCACGGACTGCTTGGCGATCGAGCTGGATACGCCCAATGGGGGGTGAGGTGGGTTTGATGCGGGAAGTGCATCGGCGGCGATCGCTTCATTCATGATGGGTTTAATTGTGTAGCGAAATTAACAAAATCACCCGTTTGGAAATGTAACGCTGCTACGTAATCTGAACTGGGTGTGATTCTGATTCGCAACCATACAGATTTTGAGGGTTTTAATCCTGTTTTGAACTGCCGGGAAACTGGACAGTTTAAGAGTTGGTTTTTTGCTCCTGTTTCGTGATGTCCTAAAGCTATCCCTTCGAGAGGAACTGATTAACTATGCTTGGAGAAATGTTGTCATTCAAGGGGAGATATAAAATCCTCCACATGACCTGGTTTGCCTTTTTTCTAACCTTTGTAGTCTGGTTCAACTTCCCACCCTTTGCAACCACAATTGCCCAAGAGTTTGGACTAACTCAGCCGCAACTGGGGACGATCGGGCTCTGCAACGTCGCGTTGACGGTTCCGGCTCGGATCATCATTGGTATGTTGCTAGACAAGTATGGGCCGCGACGTACCTATTCTTTTTTGCTGATGTACGCAGCCGTTCCCTGTATTATCTTCGCCACTGCCCAGAGCTTTAATCAGCTCGTTTTTGCCCGTCTGCTGATGGGGATTGTCGGCGCAGGATTTGTGATTGGGATTCGCATGGTGGCGGAATGGTTCCCGCCCAAAGATGTCGGTACAGCCGAAGGAATTTACGGTGGCTGGGGCAACTTTGGCTCGGCCTTTTCGGCCTTCACGATGGTAATTTTTGCGGTTGGTCTCTCGTTTATTCCGGGGGCATTTAACTTCGGTGAGCCGGAATCCTTCAAAGTCCTCTTTTTCCCGGCGTTTGACACCGCAATTTTGAACTGGCGAGCGGCGATCGCGGGCACGGGCATCATTGCGGCATTGTACGGAGTGCTCTACCTGGTTAGTGTCAGCGATACGCCCCCAGGCAAAGTCTATCGTCGTCCTAAGAGTGCTCGGGGCATGGAAGTCACGACCAAGCGCGACTTCTGGTTCTTGATGGCGATGAACCTGCCCCTGACGCTCATTCTCATGGTCTTGGCCTGGCGCTTGAAGAAGGTTGAGTTTCTCACCGCCGGAGGCTTGACGATCGCCATCATCGTGCTCATCGGTCTGTATGCGTTCCAAGCCTATAACTGCTGGTCGGTGAACAAAGACCTCCTCGCCGGCCGCAAGCATTATCCCCCTGAAGATCGCTACGAGTTTAGTCAAGTGGCAATGCTGGAGTTGACCTATATTGTCAACTTTGGCTCAGAGCTGGCGGTCGTGACGATCTTGCCGACACCGTTCTCGATCGGCAGGCCGGCGAGT
>JBMYQW010000223.1:0-8287 GCA_049601735.1 Spirulinaceae cyanobacterium | reverse complement strand
AAACAATATTGGAAATGTTATCCCCTCTAACACACCATAGATAACAACAGCAACTATTCCATTCTCTACCTTGCCTAATCTGCCAATATATTGACGGGCAACATAGTCAGTCTTACTCCCTTTCTTGGGATCTCCTGTTTCATCTACTATTAGTCTTATCGCTCTTCCTTTTATGGCTTCCTTTAGTAGCTCTATTCTTGTCCTCCCCACTTCTCCTGAACTCCATCTACTTTTGCCTAAAAAGTGATGTAGTCCTTGGTGATTCTTTAAGCCGACTATCTTTGCTATTGCTGGTAGACTCTTCCTTTTCTCATTCGATAACATTCCGATGTGTATATCTCGAAAAGCTTCATAATTCCTA
Source organism: Spirulinaceae cyanobacterium (assembly GCA_049601735.1). GTDB lineage: Bacteria > Cyanobacteriota > Cyanobacteriia > Cyanobacteriales > Spirulinaceae > SIO3F2. The sequence goes on along the minus strand of JBMYQW010000223.1, from coordinate 7,926 downwards.
ACATCAGAAAAGAGTTTCCGATATTGTTTACAATATTCCTCAATGAGGGTCGGACTGGGTTTTGCTTCTCTGGCTAGAGTCATTGTCCTGTCTCGCTTTCAGCGTTTCTCAGTTTTCCCTTCTCTTTATTCTCTCCCCAAAGTGACAAAAGAGGGATATAGCAGTGAGAGAGAGGGTTAGGACATTTTACGATCGCTGAAATCCTCAACTACGCGATGTCCTAAACGAGTTTCCCCTTGCCATAGAGCGGCGGGGGACACAGCCGCTGCGTCTCAACATCAAGTCCATCCATACCCTTCTTCGCAGAGCAGAAGTGCTATATTCAGTCGTGGTTCATGTTTTTGGGCTAGACCAGGTGGGGCTCCTCTCAATCATGTGGCGGCTTCCCCTGCCCAACCTATTTCTCCAAGCAGCGTATTGTCAGGGCCTGAGTACAGGACAAAAAACCAATGACTGGCTGAAACCCTTGTGATTTCGTGGTTTGGGTAGAGCGATAGCGTAGCTTGCTTCTCGCAGAGTAACCCAACGCGATAGCTACAAGCCTCTCTGGTTTTGGGTTTTGTACCTGATGCTGTTGGCGAAGTTCACATTGCGCAACATGGGTGGCAGACGGGACGCCTGCGCTACGGTTCTTTCCTGCCAGAAAATCCCGTAGCCCGGGCATCTTGCCCGCCTCGGTCTCCCCAGTAAATCACGGTAGAATCAGTGTTTGAAGCATTAAGTTATATTTCGCCGACAGCATCTGTGCCTGAGCCCAACCTACAGCTTATAACTTTTGCCCTGTACTGAGTGTCAGGGCTTCTGGCGATCGAACATTGGGTTTTTAGTGGCATGGAATGCTTTTTGGCTTCAGGTCTAGAACACCTTGAAAGAGCTTAATATTTTCATCTTTTTTACTATCTTTTTAAGATACGGAGGTTTCGTTCGTGACAGCCATTACCGTTCGTCATTTAAAATTTGACATTCCCACTAAAATCGATCCCATGATTTTGCCAGATGAACCAGAAATGTCTTACTTACTGGTTGGTCTGTCGATGATTCTGCCCTATTTGGAACCCTATCTCATTAAGAATAATCGCTTGGCACAACAAACGATCACTAACTCAGAACTGCGCCATGACATGGAGCAATTCTGTGGCCAAGAGGGTCAACATTATCAACAACACCGCTTAGTCAACGACAAAGTCCGTGAACAATACCCAGGTTTAGAAGCCCTAGAGAAAGCGGTGGCAAAAGATTATGAACGCTTCACCGCTAAAGGGCTCAAATTCAACCTGGCATTCGGAGAAGGGTTTGAGAGTTTGACCTTGCCCGTCGTGCTTTTCATGCAAGACAGCGGAATGTTTGAAGACATGAGCAATCCCCTGGGCGATATATACGCTTGGCACTTCTGCGAAGAAGTTGAGCATCGCACGGTCTTGTACGACAGCTATTATGAACTGTACGATGATTATTTTTTCCGGTTAAAGGTCAGCCTGATCGCTCAGTTTCATTTGCTGCAATTCATGATTCGCTGTGCAGGGCTCATGCTCAAACAAGATGGTCGTGAGGCATTCATTCGCCATGGCGGTTGGCAAGGACGCATCAAGCGGATTTGGCGCTGGCTTACCTTGGCGAAACAATATTTGTGGCCCAACCTCAAAGGAACCTATCTACCCAACTATTCGCCACGCAATATGCCCATACCGCCTACGGTGCAGACCTTGACCCAGAGCTACACCGAGCGAGCGTTTAAGCTGTCTTGACTGTGGCTGTCATAATTCTATAGCGGGTTGCAAAAAGTGAGATACGTCGATCCCCCTCAATTCCCCTATCCTTTGGGAAGCCACAAGCGTTTATAAAAAGGGGTGGTGGTGTTCTCATGTTTTCGCAAAAGGATATAGAGGCTTGGTAAACGGATGGGGGGTGATAGCCCTCATCCGTATGAACTTAACGCTACAGTCAGTTCCTGGTGAGAATTTGATTGGGTTGACCCACCTCCCCCTACGGGTACTCCTCCCAAGAGAAGATGTTAAAATCCCCTCTCGGGAGGGGCGGTATCGCGTAGCGATGACCGGGGTGGGTCAGGTGTTTATCACCCTGCAACCTTTTCATAAAGAGGGTTTCACGCTTAAGTTCACAGTGGATCGCACCCCCACCAGAGAACTATAAGTACACTCGTTACAACCGAGCCTATTGCCCATCCTTCACACAGTTAAACATCCGCAACGTGGCCGCCGCCGCATAGTTGCGTTGGGCCGGGCTGTTGGGCGTAAAACGTGTGCCGCTTTCATTCACTGGGCTGGCGACACCGCAATAGGCCGACATCCGGGTAATGATCGCATTCGCCCAATGGGTCGAGGTATCGGAGAAGGCAAACGCTGATTGCGTGGCGCTCAGGGTCGTGGGTTGTCCCTGCTGAGTCTTCGCGTATTGAGCGACTTTTTCCATGACAATGATCAGTTCAGCGCGGGTCACGGGGTTCGTGGGCTGGAACGTGCCATCCGGGTAGCCCGTGACAATGCCATTGGTCTTCGCCCATTGAATCTTCGCCGCACTCCAGCGATTGGCCGCCACATCCGGGAAGGGTGCAGCGGTGGCTTGGGGCGCATTGGGGCTAACGTTGGGCATCGCTTCCATGGCATCGAGCACCATCGAAACCAGTTGTTCCCGCGTCAGGGTGTTGAGGGGGCGGAAGGTATTGTCTTCAGGGAAACCAGAAATAAAACCGATCGCCACGGCCGCTTCAATTTCCGCCCGGTAAATATCGGTAGCGATATCCCGGAAACTGGGGGTTGTGGGCGTTGGGGTCGGTGTGGGTGTTGGAGTTGGTGTGGGAGTCGGCGTCGGGCTCGGTGTGGGAGTCGGCGTTGGGGTCGGCGTCGGATCAGGAACGGGCGGCGTGGTCAGATTTCCATCATTCGTGAAGTAAATATGCCCCAGGGTTTTGCCTTGATAGTTGCGGCGGGTTAAGCGCCAGCCTTCGACCAGATTGAGCTTCAGTGGTGTTCCCGCGACCCCGCCACCCGTTCGGGCAATGAGGATCTCGCTCAGGCCGGGGCGACTCCCAATCCGGGGGGTTCCCAGCAGCATCACCTCGCCATTCCGCACCACCGTTCGCAGCAGATATTCCAGGGCAAAGTCCTCGCCATTAATGCGAATCGAATAGCCATTGCTGTCGGCGTAGCGTTTGCAGCTGCCGCTAAAGTCAAAGGTGTTCCAGAGGGGATTGATGATGGTGGGGTTGACGCCGCTCTCGGCCCAGCATTGCTGCCGACCGGGAATTTGCTCCATGACCAAGATGCTGTACTGGTCGGAACCAAAGGGGGAAGCGACCACTGCGAAGTCGTTGGGGTTGGCAATTTCTTCTTGATCAAAAAGGCTTGCCTGAGCCGCAGGAATGCCGAGAGCCGTTGTCGCCGCGACGGTGGCGATCGCCGTGACTGTGAGGGGGGATGCAAATTTCATTTCGATGGGATCTCCTAATCATGTGCCATCACCAGCACCGCAATTGTCCTACACCGCGCTGATACAAAGGGTAGAAGTTCACGAAATTCAAAGAGTTCCCCGAGCCAACGTCACTCATGCGCCAGCGGCAACTGCAATTGCGCCGGCGCATTGGATGCCTGACTTATCTGCAAGGTGATGATTGGCGCGGAGAGGGGGTTGCCATCGAGACGATGGTGCTCGGCGGGCACAGGATAGGCCGGAAAACTGGCCCCACTCAGGCTCAGGCGCAGGTGATGACCTGCCGGGACAAGGGCGGCGATCGCTTGCAACTTTAGCTTCAAGGGTTGCTCACTTAGGCGATAGTGGCCATAGCCCTGGCTGAGATTGTAGACCTGACCCGTCGGGGTGACCTGGGAGAGCGTTGCACCGAGGTCAAACTCCGGATGGGAACTCAGGCAGGTCAGGGTTAACTCAGGGACACCGACGAAGTGCAACGGGGCTTCTAGAGGCGCGGTGGTGTAGATCAGCACATCGGTACGACCATCGAGGTGCGATCGCTCAAAGACACCCGCGGGTAAGGCCGCATGGCCGCCCAGGGAAGGCACGGGTCGCCAAGGGTCATGCACGAGCACATCGGGTAAGGCATCCTCAGTCTTAGGTCGCTCGTCCAACAGTTGCCCTGCATCGTCGCGGGTACTCGCCAAACCATTGCTGTGGACTGTGTAAATGCATTGGTTGGCGGTCGGCGGCCAATGGTCGTAGGCTTGCCAACTGTTCTCACCCATGACAAACAGATTGATCGGAGGATTGTTCAGCAGCCCGGTATCAATTCCCTTGAGCCAATGGTCAAACCAGCGCAGTTGTAGCTGATCGATCGGGTTTTGGGCTGCCGGGCCCAAGTCTTGGCTACCGGCCCGCCGCCCCCAGGGCAAATGGCCCCAGGGGCCGACTAGCAGCAGTTGAGCTGCGGTGCTCAAGGCTTGCATCTGTTGATAGCAAGCCAATGTGCCGCGCAAGTAGGGGTCAAACCAGCCGCCCACATGGAGCATCGGCAATGCCGGATCAATGGCATTGAGCTGCGGGTTGCGCTGCTGCCAATAGTCCGTCTCGGGGTCACGCTGACGATGCCAGTCGAAGTAAAAGGGCGCATAGCGTTGGAGCTGCTCATGCAGCACCTCAGGCAGATGGGCAAAGGGGGGAGACTGAGCGGCCGATCGCAAGCTCTGGAAGGCCGATTCATCATGGTAGCGGCGGGCGGTTTCGGCGGCCAGTTGGAGCGCCCAGGTAAGATTCACCTGGAGGCAAAAGGCTCCTTGCTCGTAGAACCAGCCGCTGTAGAGGTCACTGGCAACCATGGCCGGACAGATGGCTTTGAGGGCCGGGGGTCGGGCTTGGGCGGCGTAAAGCTGGGTCATGCCCTGGTAGGAAAAACCATACATCCCGACCTGGCCATCACTCTGGGGCAGGTGGGCGGCCCATTGCACCGTGTCGTAGCCATCGGCAATTTCCTGGTTGCCAAAGGGGTCAAATTCACCGGAGGAGCTGCCCCGCCCGGCCACGTCTTGCACGACCACGATGTAACCGTGAGCGGCATACCAGCGCGGGTGGGCATAGACGACGGTGGAGGCGATCGCCCGACCGTAGGGCTGGCGCATCACCAGCACCGGAAACGTCCCTTCGCTCTCGGGGGTGTAGACATCCGCATCAAGGCGAACGCCGCGCTGGTTCTGGAAGGAGCGGGTCTCGGTACGGACGGAGTAGGGCACGGCAGGAGGAGGTGAAATGACCAAGGGGGGATTCCCCCCTCAGGATACTGGAAATTTTCTCGCTTTCTGGTCGTCTGGGTGGGTTGTCTGGTGGACTGTTCCTTGCCTCTTGAGGACGCAAACCAGCGCCAATCAACCGCTAGAATGAAAAAAGGTGCTTTTCTCCAACACGTCATGGCAGAACAAGAGATGTGGATCGTCACCGCCACAACAAACGCGGTAGACACAATCGGCAGTAAAGGCGTGGAAGGTTATGCCCATGGCTCTGCCTATGACCAGCCAGAACATAAGAGTCCCGATCACTGCAATCGAACCAAAGTCAACACCATCAAACTCAAGCAGCAAATGCGCGAGTTTGTGGCGGGAGTTGAGGATCTCTTTGCGGAGGCGGAAGCAAAAAACGACCAGATCCAGCTTGATGAGATTGAGTTGACAGTGGAAGTGAATGCGGAAGGAGAAGTGAGTTTGTGGGGATTGGGAGGCACTTCGGTTGGTGGCAGTGCGGCTGTGACGCTGAAGTTTTCACGCAAGGATGGGTGAGCTGTGGCACAGAATTGGGCGATCTGTGTGGGGATTAATGGCTATGAGTTTATGCCGCCGCTACGCTACGCGGAGAATGATGCCTCAGCGATGGCTGAGTTTTTCAAGTCTGCGCATTTCCAGCAGATTTACACGTTTACAGATCATTCCCCACCGATTGAAGATGGTAGCCGACCCTACAAGTCTCAGCCCACCTATACTCGGCTGAAATGGTTTCTGCGCGATCGCTTCAATCAGCCGTTTCTGCAACCGGGTGATAACCTTTGGTTTTTCTTTAGTGGTCATGGGGTGAATCACCAAGATCGTGATTATTTATTGGCGATCGATAGTGACGCTCATCCAGCGGGGATTGAGGAGACAGCAATTCCAGTCAGTGATGTGGCGGAACGGTTACGGCGCTGCGGGGCAACGAATGTGATTTTGATTTTGGATGCCTGTCGGAATGAGCAGAATTCAAAGGATGCAGGGTTACATGAAATTCATGAACCGGGGATTATTACGTTGACTTCTTGCAGTCGGGGAGAGCGATCCTATGAAATTGAGGCGCTGGAGCAGGGGGTGTTCACCTATGCGTTGCGGGAGTCTTTGGCGCTGACCGGGGAACGGAATTGTGCGACAGTGGAGCGATTGTATAAGCGGGTGCGGGTTCGGGTAAAGGCATTGAATGGGCAGTATAACCGGATAGGACAAACGCCTTACGCCAGTGTTGAACCCCCTGACAAGTTCTACACAATTTTGTTACCGCGTCAAGCGACGGGGCAGGATATTCAGCAATATAAAACCTGTGCGTATCGTGCTGAGGCAGAGGGGAATTTACAGCAGGCTCATGCTTATTGGGATATGTTGCTGGAGATTTCGCCAGGAGATCAGGAAGTGAAGCGGAAGTTTGGCGATCTCTGCGTTAAGATTGCAGACTATTCTGCACCGATGCCTGAGCCTGTTGTGTCACCCAATAATACGGGGAGCAAAACACCAACCGCTCAAACATCATCACAACCGCTTGAACAGCAACTCAGACCTAGTACTCCATCTCTAAAACTCCCATCGTCCCAGCTTTCTAGACGTTATCAGAAACTCGAACAGTACTTAAGATTACAAGATTGGCGTAAAGCAAATGAAGAAACGACCAAACAAATGCTTGATTTAGCAAATCGTACTGAGCAAGGCTACTTGGACTTAGACAGTATAGATATATTTTCTTGTGAAGATCTAATAAGAATCGATAAACTTTGGATGAGTGCTAGTAGAAAACGTTTTGGGTTTTCTGCGCAGCTAAGTGTTTGGCAGCGAATTGGTGGGAAAGTTGATGATGAAAGCGATGATAAGTTAAAAGTAAAGCTAGGTTGGACTGGAGACCTTGCCGATCTTGAGTATAAATCAAACGCTCCTAAAGGACATCTTCCAAATCCAGCACTAATTCTGGGTCTACTGTTTATATTGTCTCGATTTAAAGATTGTAAGAATTGAACCATGAGGAGTTATTTATTCATCAAACATATCATCTTCATATTCAATGATATATATTGCCTCTGAGACTCTAGAAACATCATGGATTATTTGCCTAATTTCTCCCAAAGAAGTCTTAAAGAAGTCTCTTCTTGGGTTGTTCCGATTGACTCGTTTTTCCCATAGATGACCATGTATTTTTTCTATGGCATCAGATGCATCTTCAAACTCAGCTTCTATATGCACTAAAGATTGAAAGGGAATGTATGGATTCATCTTTTTGATGTATTGCCTTGGTTCACCACTTTTGGTCATGAAAACACGATAGATGTCCGAACCAAAGGATTTTTCACTTGACACCACAAAAACGACACCAGACTTTATCTTGCGATAGTTTTCTCGTGCCTTCTCAACATCTCTTTGTGCATCTTTAATTAGATTTTTTTGATATTCGTTCTCTTCTCTTAGTCTAGCCAGCTCCGCTTTATCCTCTGCTCTATTTCGACTTGCAATAGAGTCTATTTTTTTGACCAATTCTTCTTCTTCCCTCCTAAGTTTAGCTTCTTTCTCTTCGGCTTCTATCTGTTTTCTATGGACTTCTTCTAGCTTTTGTCGCTCCTTTTTTTCCTGCCTCAACTTTTCACGTCGTATTTTTTCCTTCTCTCTCTCCTCCTGCTTTTTTTTCTCCATCTCATATTTTAAGTCCAATTCATGTGTTCTGAGATCTCGATATTCTTCTGAGATC
>JBMYQW010000222.1:0-8298 GCA_049601735.1 Spirulinaceae cyanobacterium | reverse complement strand
CCGCCACCCAAAAAGCTCATTTCTGGAACGCTTTTTTCCTTGGAGTGCTCTTAGTTGCTCAGGGTGACGATATTGCATAACTTGGGCGGCCGGGTATTCTAGATGTAAAGCTCCTCGACTCCAACTTTGGAGTTATGCCATGTTATTTCTGCTCTTCCATGTGGGCTCAGAACGCTATGCCCTCGATACCCAGTCGGTGGTTGAGGTCATTCCCCGTGTGAATCTGCTCCCATACCCTGGCACTCTGCCCAGCGTGGCCGGACGCTTCAACTATCAAGGGCAAATTTTGCCTGTGTTGGATCTGAGTCAACTCTTAGGGGATGAACCCTGTCCGCTGGCTTGGAGTAGCCGGATCGTAATAGTCGATCTCGATCGCGACAACCCTGGCAACTGTTTACTTGGACTCTTGGCCGAACGTGCGACCGAGACCTTGAGCGGCGATCGCGTCCAGCAGGCAACTGAAGGACTGAACTTGTCTCAGGAGGCTTACCTGGGTGATGTCTTATTGCAAGGGCAGCACATGATTCAATGCCTGAACCTCGATAAGTTGCTCTCGGCAGCGTCTTACGAGAAACTGATGGCTCCCCCAGACCTTACGATAGCTTTACCCCAGGAGACGACAACGATTGGCTAACCCCAACCTAGCCGCCCTCGCTGCGATCGAAGCCTTGTTGGCCCAGCAAATTGGCTTTGATGCCCAGTCGTTTGGGCTAAAAGCGTTGCAGAATACCATTGTTTACCAGCAGCAAACCCTGGGCTTTGCTGACTTGGCCGCCTATTTTCACTATCTCAAGGGGTCTCCAATGGCCCAAGATGAGCTGATCGAAGCGGTTGTGGTGCCGGAGACGAGCTTCTTTCGCAACCCTGCCTCGTTTGACCATCTCCACCGTCATCTGAGCATTCATTCCGATCGCTCCGCTTGGCGTATTCTCAGCTTGCCCTGTTCCACAGGCGAAGAACCCTATTCGATCGCCATCACATTTTTAGAAGCAGGGGTCTCATCCCAGTCTTATCTGATCGACGCGGTGGATATCAGCACCAAAGCGTTGGGTAAAGCTGTTCAGGGCGAGTATCGTCGCAACTCTTTTCGACCGAGCAGCAAGGTGGAGCCGGAACTCCTCCAGCGTTATTTTCAAAGGCAGGGCGATCGCTACTTAATTGATTCAGACGCGCGAGCATCGGTGTACTTCCATCAGGACAATCTGGCCAACATGAGCTGCTTGCGAGAACGGCCCCCCTACGATGTTGTGTTTTGCCGCAATCTGCTGATTTACTTCCACAAAACTGCCCGCGATCGCGCCCTCAAGCACCTCGATCGCCTCTTGGTTCCTGGTGGCTTACTCTTCGTCGGCCATGCTGAAGCTCAACTCATTGATCAGCGCCGCTTTCAACCCTGCCCAGCTCCCCATGCGTTTGCGTTTGAGAAACGGGTGTTTGAGAAGCCAGTATTTGAGAAACAAGTGCTTGCAAAACGGGTATTCGAGCAGTTGCCTCAGAAATCGATACCGCAAAAATCAATAGAACGAGATCTCTCCCCCCGGTGCAATTCAGCCACCATCGCCAAGACCACAACACAACGCCAACCGCCAACAATAACCGCTGTTTCAGCTACCCCAGTAGAATCCCCATCAGAACTGGATCTCGACCAGATTCGAGCATTGGCCGATCGCGGTATTCTCGACCCGGCCAAAACAGAATGCGATCGCTATCTCAAAACCCATCCCACCGATGCAGCGGCCTACTTACTGCTCGGCGAAATTCAGCAAGCCCAGGGTCAAGACGATGAAGCTGAAAGCGCTTTTCAGAAAGTGCTATTTCTCAACCCTAATTGCGAAGCTGCCCTGATTCACCTGTTGTTGCATTGTAATCAGAAGGGCGATCGCCAAGCCGCGCAGCGGCTCCAACAGCGGCTGAATCGTCTCCATGAAAAACAATAAAAGTTGAAAATTTTAACCCGTTTTTCTACATCGGCGACATCCGCAGGCTTAGGTTAATAACAGATCGCTGGCGATCGAAACAATTCACGCTGCCACAATCATGCCAAAAACAACTACACAGCAAGGTGTCCGGATCAATCAACTTGTTCTAGGGGGCTTTAGCATCATCGTCGCCCTTTCCGGCGTGGCTGCCGGGAGTACCTTTCTAGCAACGCGGGCAGAACAGCAGACCAGCGACCGGATTGCGGACAACTACCAGACGGATTCCTTAATTCGAGAACTGGCCACGACGCTTGTGGATGCTGAAACCGGACAGCGGGGCTTTATCTTCACCAAACAGGAGCGGTATTTAGAACCCTACAATGTGGCAGTGACTGAACTCGATGAGCGTTTTGCGAATTTAGAAGCATTCCTCACGGATAGCCCTGAGCAGTTGGAGCGTTTGAGCGAGGCTCGCACCTTAACCGACGCCAAATTTGCCGAACTTCAAGAAACCATTGACCTCCAACGCCGGGGAGAAGAAGAGGCAGTACGGGTCTTGGTGCTGAGTGATAAAGGCAAAAATCTGATGGAGGAGATGCGGGCGGTCATCGCAGAGATGCAGGCAACGGAAGCGGCCCTGCTCACGGACTATCTTGAACAGGCCGAGCGCAACCGACGACTTGCCGCTGGGGTAAATTGGGGCAGTTTTGGCTTGATCGCGCTGGTAGCTATTAGTATTTCGCTGGTGATCACGCGGCAACTCACCCGTGCTTTGAGTGAATCGATCCAACAAGCAGTGGGTGTGACGGAGCGTGTCGCCGCAGGGGATCTCACTGTTGCGGTTGAAGGTGAAAGCAAGGATGAACTGGGCAAGCTGATGATGATGCTGCGGCAAATGACCGAGCGGCTGACGCAATTGATGGGCGGGGTGAAGCGATCGGGCATTGAAGTCGCCAGTTCTACCACCCAAATTGCGGCTTCGGGTAAAGAATTGGAAGTCACCATGCGGGAGCAGTCCGCCACGACCCAAGAAACGAGCGTCGCCGCCAAACAGATTGCCTCCACCGCCCAAGGCTTGGCCCAAACCATGGATGAAGTGTCCGGGCTGGCGAAATCCACCACCGATGCGGCATCCGAGAGTCAGGCGGGCTTGAACAGCATGGAAGGCACGATTCGCCAACTGGTAGAGGCAACCGATGGTATTGCCACGCGCCTAGGGGCGATCAGTGAGAAGGCCAACAATATCAATTCCGTCGTGACGACGATTACTAAAGTCGCCGACCAAACCAATCTGCTCTCGCTCAATGCCGCCATTGAAGCTGAGAAAGCGGGGGAATACGGGGCAGGTTTTGCGGTGGTGGCGCGGGAAATTCGCCGTTTAGCTGATCAAACCGCTGTCGCCACGCTGGAAATTGAATCTATGGTCAAGGAGATGCAATCTTCGGTCTCAACGGGTGTGATGGAGATGGACAAGTTCTCCACGGAAGTGAGCCAGAGCGTGGCGACCGTGGCCGACATTAGTGAGCAGGTGGGGCAAATTATTCAACGAGTGCAGGAACTCGCGCCCCGCTTTGAGATCGTCAATGAAGGCATGGAAGCTCAAGTTCAGGGCGCACAACAAATTAGTGAAGCGATGGCGCAGCTCAATAATGTCTCGCTGCAAACCAACTCGTCCTTTGAAGACATTAACAATGCCATCAGTCAGCTCAATCTGGCAGCGCAACGGCTCCAGAAAGAGATCGGCCGCTTCAAGGTCGAGGATTCAGCAAATGGCTACTGGCCAGCGAACGGAAGCTATGGCTCTCCTGAAATAGCAGCCACCGATTGGCAATCCCCCGAATTGAGCTATGCAGCGACGGACAGTCGATTTGTTGAGAAGTCCTGAGAATTTATGTTTGAAAATAATCATCCCGAGGCAGGCGGGACGCCTGCGCTACGGTTCATCCTCCGTAATATCGGTAGCGCGGGCATCTTGCCCGCCACCAACTCCTAAGAGATTGCCATGCAAAATAACTGCTGGAATCAGATTGGCGTCTGGGGCGATCGCACCTGTGCAACCCTCACCAACGTCACCCATTGTCAGAACTGCTCGGTCTATAGCCAGTCTGGCCGGGCCCTGCTCGATCGCCCCCCTGCCGAGGGCTATGGGTCGGAATGGACAGAGCAACTGGCAAAACCCCGTCAGCAGCGTCAGGTGGGCGGGCGCGGTGAGACGATCACTCTCTCAATTTTCCGCTTAGGCTGCGAATGGTTAGCCCTGCCTGCGGGTCTGATCGATCAAGCCCTCAACCCCAGTCCAGTCCATTCTTTACCCCATCGCAGCGATCGCATTCTACGCGGCATCGTTAATGTGCGGGGGCAACTCTGGCTCTGTGTCTCGCTCCACGAACTTCTCGGTATTGCTACCACCGAGACGCAGACAACCGACCGAACGCCGGGCTGTTACCCTCGTCTGGTCGTGATTCAACGTCAGCAAGAGACCTGGGCTTTTGAAACCAACGAACTCTACGGACTCCATCGCTGCTCACGGTTGGACTTGCACAATGCGCCCACCGATCGGAGCCAGCGACTCGACAGCTTTACCGAATCGATTTTGCCCTGGCAATCTGGCAATGTCAGCATTCTCAACGCCGATCTCCTGTTTGAAGCCCTACGCCAGAAGACCTTATGACAATGCCGAATGAGATGACGCCCAATGATCTGAGCACCTTTTCTATGGTGGAACTGTTCCGCATGGAAGTGGAAACCCAGGTGGTGACGCTCAACGATAATCTCTTAACGGTCGAGAATTCAACGGAGAAGGATGCGGAAGATCTTGCCAAAGCCCTAGAAAACCTGATGCGAGCTGCCCACTCGATCAAGGGTGCAGCGCGGATTGTCGGTCTCGAGCCAGCGGTGAAGATCGCCCATGTCATGGAAGACTGTTTTGTGGCAGCGCAAAAGGCGCAAATTCAGCTCAATCCAACCGCCATTGATGTGCTTCTGGGCAGTGTGGATTGGCTGATGCAGTTGAGTCAATGTCCGGAGCAGGAGATTCCCCATTGGCTGGAGCAGCAAGGTTCGACGATCGCGCAGTTGTCCGGGGCGATCGCCGCCCTCTGTGATCCCACCGCACCCCAGACAGAAACCACCGCCCTCACGCCGAGCTTGTCCCCCGCGATCGCGTCACCCGAACCAGAGGTTGTGGAAGCGATCGCAGCCGAGCCGATTTCTGAAGTGCTGATTCCTGAAGCATTAATTCCTGAACCCGTTACTTCCCAACACAACGACGCACCCCAAAGCCCCCAAACCCAACCGCAGCGTGTGGTGCGGGTCAGTGCCGAAAACCTCAACCAGCTCATGGCTCTGGCGGGAGAATCCCTCGTCGAGGCCAATTGGCTGCACCCCTTTATTGATGCGATGCAGCATCTCAAACGGCAACAGCAGGACATGGTCAGCCGTCTTGACCAACTCCAACAAGACGCAACCCTCTCGCCCACGGGCCAACAACATCTCGCCGCAGCCCAAAAAACAGCTCAAGATGCCCAGGTGTTGCTGGGCGATCGCCTCGGTGATTTAGAGCAATTTGCCCAACGCTTTGTGCAGCTCTCAGAGAACTTGTATCGGGAAGTGATCGCTAGCCATATGCGTCCCTTTGCTGATGGGGTACAGGGCTTCCCGCGCATGGTGCGGGATGTGGCTAAAACCCTTGGTAAACCTGTGCAATTGGAAATTCTTGGTCAGAGCACCCAGGTCGATCGAGATATTCTCGAAAAACTTGAAGCCCCCCTGACCCAGATGCTACGCAACGCGATCGTCCATGGTATTGAACCGCCGGAGCAACGTCGCGCCCAGGGCAAACCGGAGCGAGGCACGATCCGGCTCGAAGCCACCCATCGCGCGGGGATGCTGGCGATTACGGTCAGTGATGATGGTCGGGGTATTGACCTTGAAGACTTGCGACAGTCGGTGGTGCAAAAACAACTGACCACCTCTGACCTTGCCGCGCGACTCAGTGAGGCCGAACTGCTGGAATTTCTATTCTTACCCGGTTTCTCAACGGCCGATCGCGTCACTGAAATCGCTGGGCGCGGTGTGGGTCTGGATATTGCCAAGAGCATGGTGCAAGAGGTCGGCGGCGTACTGCGGGCCACAACCCAGCCAGGGGAAGGCTTTGCTTGCCATTTTCAACTGCCCCTCACCCTCTCGGTGATTCGGGCGCTCTTGGTGGAGATTGCCGGAGAGCCCTATGCCTTCGGTCTGACGCGCATCGATCGCGTTCTGATGGTGGAGCCGTCCGAGATTGCCCTGAGCGAAAACCGTCCCTACATCGTCGTGGATGAAGAAAATATCACGGTGGTGCGAGCCCATCAAGTGCTGGGATTGCCTGACCAGGAGGAAAGCACGACTGCCCTGCCGACGATCATTGTGGGTGATTCCGCTCTGCGTGCTGCCAAAGGCAGTCGCACCCATCGCTATGGCATCATCGTCGATCGCTTCCTGGGTGAGCGTGACCTAGTGGTACGTCCCCTCGATCCGCGTTTGGGTAAGGTACAGGATATCAGTGCTGCCGCCGTGACTGAAGATGGGCTGCCACTGCTGATCGTGGATGTCGCCGATCTGGTGCGATCGATCGATCGCCGCCTCTCGGAAGGCAGCCTCAACCTCAGCGATGACCAGATTCATCGTGAGCAGCAGGGCCGAGAGCAGCGGGTGTTGGTCGTGGATGATTCGATCACCGTGCGGGAGATGGAGCGCAAACTCTTGCAAAACCAGGGCTATCAAGTGGATGTGGCGGTCGATGGGATGGAGGGCTGGAATGCGTTACGAATGGGGGACTACGATCTGGTAATTTCAGATATCGATATGCCCCGCATGAATGGGATTGAGCTGGTGCGCCTCATCAAAAATCACCCCCAACTCAAACGGCTCCCGGTGATTATTGTCTCCTACAAAGATCGTCAGGAAGATCAAATCGCTGGGCTAGATGCGGGGGCGAACTACTACCTGACCAAGAGCAGTTTCCATGACAACAGCTTGATCGATGCGGTGAGTGATCTGATGGGATGAACCGTGGATGAGGAAGATTACTCCTGCCAAAACATGAACAAGCAAGATGTTTGGGGCGCCACCCGTAAGCTAGGGCTGTTATACGTTTGCCAGAGAAAATTCTCTGTCTTCTGTAGGGGCTGGGTTTCCCTGCCCCCGCGCAACCTCTAATACCATCCTGCCAATGAATCTAGTGGGTTGCTGGGCAGCGAGACGCAGCCCCTACGTTTGCTCCAGATGCGTTCATTTTTCTCTCAAGAACATAAAACGACCCTACCTCCCAAGAGGGGATTCAAGTTTCCTCTTGGGAGGAGTCCTCGGTTCGCACAGCGTTCCGGAGGAATAGGGGGAGGTGGGTCGGCCCACTCAAACTCCCATCAAGAGCTGAATAGCGTTAAATTCATACGGCGAGTTGCAAACTTGCCCCGCCCTCGGATTCTTTGGCTTTGCATTCCGGATCAAATACCAGACCGAATCGGTAATACCATGATGCTGCAATCGCTGCGCTTTGTCTGGAGCGATACAGTTTTGCAACAAACCCTGGCCGCTGCGATCGCCTCGCGTATCCTTTGGAAGACGCTATCAAATTTTCTGAGGCCATTGCTGAACCCATGCTGCAATACCCCCTGAACCTGACGTTCAAGTTTTTTGCGCTCTCACCCCAGATCTCCGTTACCGACGCTGAGGATAACTTTGTTTTCTACGTCAAGCAAAAGTTCCTCAAGCTCAAGGAGGCCATTACCGTCTTTAGCGATCCCGAGCGCAAAACTTCGGTCTACACGATCAAAGCCGATCGCATTATTGACTTTTCTGCCCGCTACAACTTTGCCCGCCCGGATGGGGAGCCGATCGGCTCGGTGAAGCGACGGGGGATGCGCTCCCTCTGGCGAGCCCATTACGATATCTTTGGCCCCGATGATCCCGATACGCCCATCTTCACGATTCGGGAAGAAAACCCCTGGGTCAAAGTCTGCGATGCCCTGTTTGCCGAGATTCCCATCGTCGGTTTTTTCACAGGCTATGTGCTCAATCCGGCCTATCTTGTCCAACAACCGGAGCAAGAGCCCGTGTTCATGCGCCTTGAGAAAATCCCCGCGTTTTTTTCCCGCAAGTTCATCATCAAACAACTCGATGCGGTGGATGAGCAAACCCAAGAGACATTGGTCTTGAGTCTATTAATGATGCTGTTGCTAGAGCGAGCACGGGGTTAGGGCATACCCAGGAAAAACCGTTGCAGGTATCTGTGCAGAACCCTAAAGACTGAAGGGGCAGGGAGATCCACTGGTGTGAACTTAGCGCTGTATTCAGCTCCTGGTGGGAGTTCCAGTGGGCCGACCCACCTCCCCCTACG
>JBMYQW010000221.1:0-8316 GCA_049601735.1 Spirulinaceae cyanobacterium | reverse complement strand
TTTCAAACTAGACAAGGTTTATCTGCGTTTCGTACACCTGAGACTCGACGTGATAGCTCTACAGCATCAGAACTGGATGCGAGCGTCTTCCGTTTCCAATCTCGAAACACCTGCGCCAGCCGCCCAAAGGCTGCCCTAAGATGAAGCAGACCTCAATTCTGGTACGCGTCATGAAAACTGCTCTGTCTCTGTCGATTTCACTCCTGTTCGCAGGTCTAGGCGGCTTCGCGGCCACCCCCTTCACCCCCGCCGCGATGGCCCAAGCCCAGACCACCCATTCTCAAAGGAACGAGATGCCGCCGCCGAGCCACGGTCTCTTTGCCGTCACGGAAGACGGGGAGCAGCGCATCTTTCCGTTGCAGCACACCGAAGTCAACGCCCAAATCGCCGGAAATGTCTCGCGGGTCGAGGTAACGCAGACCTTCGAGAACCCTTTCGATGTGCCCCTAGAGGCGGTTTACGTCTTCCCCCTACCGGATGAAGCGGCCGTGGATGATATGGAGATCAAAATCGGCGATCGCATCATTAAGGGCGACATCAAAGAACGAGCCGAAGCCAGAGCGATTTATGAGCAAGCCCGCGATGAAGGACGCACCGCCGGACTCCTAGAGCAGGAGCGGGCCAACATCTTCACCCAGTCTTTGGCGAATATCAAACCCGGCGAAGCGATCGATGTCACGATCCGCTACACCGATAGCCTCCAGTTTGAAGGCGGCGACTATGAATTTGTCTTTCCCATGGTCTTGGGGCCGCGCTTCATTCCGGGTACTCCAGAAAACCCCGATACCCCAACGCCTGATCCCACCCGCGAAAACTGGGGTCAAGCCACCGATCGCGTTCCCGATGCCGAGCGGATTACACCGCCCGTGCTGCCACCAGGAACCCGCTCGGGTCATGATATTAATGTCACTGTTACGGTAGACGCGGGTGGTCTGGTGCAAGATGTGCGATCGCCCTCCCACCAAATCCTCACCGAGCAAAACGGCGAAATCGTTACCGTCCAACTCGACCCCAGCGACACGATTCCCAACAAAGATTTGGTCTTGCGCTACCAAGTTTCGGGGCAGGACACCCAAGCCACCGTATTGACGCAAACGGGCGATCAGGGCGGCCACTTCGCGCTCTATTTAATCCCGGCATTGGACTATAAACCGAATGAAATTGTCGCCAAAGACGTGGTGTTTTTAATTGATACCTCCGGCTCCCAGCGGGGCGAACCGATCGCCCAGTCTAAACGGCTGATGGAGCGGTTTATCGCGGGGCTCAACCCCGACGACACCTTTTCGATTATTGACTTTGCCAATGCGGCCCAAGCCCTCTCGCCCGAGCCCTTGAGGAATACCCAGAGTAATCGCGATCGCGCCCTGGCCTATGTCAACCAACTCCAAAGCGGCGGCGGCACGCAACTGCTCAACGGCATTGATACGGTGCTCAACTTCCCCATCGCCGCCCCCGGCCGCCTGCGCAGCATTGTCCTGCTCACGGATGGTCTGATCGGCGATGACAATGCCGTGATCGCCCGCGTGCAGCAAGAGTTGCCCTACGGTAATCGGCTCTACGGCTTTGGCGTGGGCAGCTCCGTGAATCGTTTTTTGCTCGATCGCCTGGCCGAGGCGGGGCGCGGCACATTACACGTCGTGCGTCATGATGAACCGATTGACGAGGTGGTGGAACAGTTCTTTGAACAGATCAATAATCCGGTGTTGACCAACATTCGGGTTTCCTGGCAGGGCACGGGCGATGACCCGGATATTTACCCCCAATACCTGCCGGATCTGTTTGCCAACCAACCGCTGGTATTGTTTGGCCGCAAAGCGGATGGAGCCAGCGGGACGCTTCGCGTTACGGGGATCACGGCGGGGGGACGGCGCTACCTGGAAACCTTTGAGGTGGGCTTTGCCGATGAGGGGAATTTGGCGATCGCTCAACTCTGGGGTCGAGCGCGGATTAAGGAACTCATGACCCAAATGGTCGGCGGCGAGACGCGATCGGGCGTCGATGGCGTGACAGAAACGGCGCTGAATTATCGGCTGCTCTCGCAATATACGGCGTTTGTGGCAGTCAGCGAAGAGGTGCGCGTTGACCCGGATGGCACGAGCCGCACGGTAGAGGTTCCGGTGGAACTGCCCGATGGCACGAGTTATGACGGCTTCTTTGGCTCCGGTACGGTGGATGACTCGGAATCCCGCGTGGGCTTCCTTGATCCCACGAGCGGTGCTAACTCCCACGGTCGGCTGGGCACATCCTATAGCTTTGGTGTGAATACAGCAGGGAATGCAGGGAATGCACCGTCACCCACCTCGTCTGCTCCAGCTCCAGTTCCTACTGCTCGACCTGCCCCACCGCCGCCTTCACCCTCTCCAATGTTGCCCAATGTCGTCGCGCCCTCCGTTGGTGATATAGCGGTGAATCGGGCGCAAGGTCGTCCCCCACAAGAAGCCCTCACGGAAACTGAAGAAGTCGATATTGACGGTCTAACCGCTGAACCGCCTGCGCCCACAATTTTCGTCCAAGTGGCGGAGGCGGAGGGCTTTTCACCGGAGGTGATTGAATCCCTCAACCGCCATTTCTGGAATTTCGCGGTTCCCGGCGAGGCTAGCGGTGAGGTGATGTTTGAGCTGGAACTGGTTGACGGCCGCGTGCAACGCATTATCTGGGACGATCAGGCTTCGGCATTGACAGAAGATGCGGTGGTGCAGCGGCTGCGTGCCTATCTCGCCTATTGGCAGCATCCGGAGGGCGCAACGGGAACCTATACGGTGAGCTTACGGGTGCGTTAGGGCGATCTGGGTGGTGTTTGTGAAAGAGAATGAAACCTTGATGCATCCCGATCACAGCAGAACCATGGCCCGAGAGAAGGGGAAATGGCGATCAGTCAAAGCTAAACCCGCTGCAAATATTGAAATTGCTCATTTTCAATATGCTTGCGCAGCTCTTGCAGCTTCCGCAAACGATAGGTTTGACTCTGGTAAACCGCCTTGGACGGATAATCTCCCAATCGCTCTAGTAATGAATCACCCTCTTCGACGACCGCTTGATAGAAGAAATCGCGCAATCGCGGTCGATTCTCCGGATCTAAAATGACTAGGGGCAAGCTGACCTGTTCTCCTTCAATTTCTAGCTCCACAGTTTGCGACTGACCAATCTGAGCAAATTGCGACTGTGCAAGCCAGAGATAGAGTTCATCCGCGAGCTGAACCACAGTCTTTTGCTGCCCCTCCGGGCCTAAAAAATTGATAGTTAACATTAATTGCACCTCCTAGGCCTCAATTTGTAAAAACTCTGTTTCTGGGATCTCATGGGCATAGGCAGTCCCGGCTTGCTCAAATTTCTGACGCCCTGAATGTGAAATACGCTGGGTGTTTACCACATCACTCATCCCACTAAATCCCGATGGACTCGATAACGATAAATCATGCGATCTTCATCGGTTGACCAGCGATCTTGGGTCATGCTTTGAGATTCACTTCAAGGGTGAAGGGGTTGAGCTTGAAACCATAGCCTTGTGAATATTCTAACGATCGAGTTCAGCTTGAACTCCCTTACAAATCAAAACTAAACCCCTGCTGCTGCAACTCGTGGTACTTCTCGGCATCAAAAGCGTAGAGTCGCGCCGCTCGGTGAGCCACCCCCGTTTGCCATTCTTCTAGCGCCGTTAGCAGATCCATCTTGAGGAGCTTTTTACGAAAATTGCGCTTGTCTAGTTCATAGCCGAGCACCGTTTCGTAGAGGGCTTGGAGCTGGGAGAGGGTGAACTTTTGGGGCAGCAGTTCAAAGCCGATCGGCTCGTAGCGGAGTTTGCCCTGGAGCCGTTGCAACGCCACTTGAAAGATATGGGCATGGTCGAAGGCCAGGGGGGGCAGCTCATCAATGGCATACCACTTGGCTTCATCGGCATCGGTTTGGGCGGCCAGGGCATGATCATTGAGGTTGATTAAGGCGTAATAAGCAACTGTGACGACGCGATCGCGCGGATCGCGCTCCACCGCTCCAAAGCTATAGAGCTGCTCTAGGAAAATATCATCTACTCCCGTCTCTTCTTGGAGCTCCCGCCGCGCCGCCGCTTCGAGGGTTTCATGCAACCGCACAAAGCCGCCCGGCAGGGCCCATTGCCCCTGAAAGGGCGACAGATTCCGACGAATCAGTAAGACTTGAAGGGTGGATTGGGCATCCCAACCAAACACCACACAGTCAACCGTGAGGGCAGGACGCGGAAACTCGTAGCAATGGGCCATACTTTTGAATTCGGGGCCAATGAATGAGCGGCCAATAAGGTAGAAGCCTGTGAATTATGGACTGAAAATGGTATCGGCGCTATCACCAATTTCACGGAAGAACAGCAAAAACCCTAGCACATCCCGGAACGGCCGCGTGAATTGATTGAGGGCATTGCTGACCGACGCGATTAAGGTGCGACCGACAACGATCACATCCTGGTCTTCGAGGGGCACATCATGGGTGCTGTTGCCGAGCAGGGCCTGGCGGCCGTCGAGCTTCTGGGTAACGGGGCGGCCCTGCTCCGGGTCAAAGCGAATCAGGGCGATGCTACCGAGCCGAGAGTCGGTGGTGTTGGGCGCGAGAGCCGTGAGGGCATCGGCAAAGGTGCTGCCGTTGGGCAGTTGAATCGCGCCCAGGCGATTACCGGGTTTGTTGAAGACACGCACGGTGATCGTGGCTTGGGCTAGGTTGGAGCTGGCGGCCAGTTGGCGATCGTATTCCGCTTGGTTTTCAGGAGCGAGGCGCGAGATGACGATCGCATCTCCATCAAGCAGCAGCAGGTTCGGCAGGGGCGTCCCCGTTTGCAAGGGGCTCAGGAGATCCACCGTTTGCTCAATCACGCTGCCGTCGCGCAGGGTACGGCGCACCAGCACCGAGCGCAGATCGGCTGTGGGGCGGCTCCCCCCGGCCCGAAAGATCGCATCAAAGGGGTTAGACCCCGGCGCGAGTTCATAAAACCCCGGTTCGACCACTTCTCCTGTAACGGTAACAGAGGCAGGTCGCGGGTTCAGGAGCGAGACGACCACCTCCGGTGGCGTTTGCAGATATTGCTGCCCCAGCTCAACGCTCACCTGGTCTTGCACCTCTTGCAGAGTCAACCCCCGAAAATCTCGCTGGCCCAGAATGGGAATGAGCAGATTGCCTTCGAGATCAATACTGCCCTGGGTGCTAAATTCCGGGAAGCCCACTACAAAAACGCTCAGACCATCGCCAACGCTGAGGCGATATTGATTGAACTCGTTCGTGGGTCGGTCTTGGTAAGGGAGCACTTGGTAGCCCGGTGGCTGGGGCAGGGGTTCGCTGGGGCTGGCCTCCGGAAAGACAGGGTTAATCCAAATCTCGTCGCTGGGTGGCTCCAACTCGGTTGGGTTGATCTCGCTGGGATTAATCTCGGCGGGCTCAACCGTGCTGGGGAGGCTAGAGGGAGGGACAGACCCTGGTGCGATCGGCGGCGGCAGGGGCGTTAGGGGGGGAAGATCGGCAGGCGCTGCGTTGGTCTCAACCGGGGCGATCGCACCGCCCTGAGCATCACGCCCTTGCGGCTCAACACTTTGCGGTTCAATAACCTGGGGTTCAATAACCGGGGGGCCAACAATCAATTCCTCCTCGATCGGAGGCAGCACGAGCGGCGTTTCTGATGGGGTTTTGGGCGGCTTGGCGAGCGCAGGAGATTCGGCTTGAGACCAGGCGGGCGGTGTAAAGAGGCTAAGAGCCGTCGTGCTGCTGAAGGTGGCAGCAAGGGCGGTACTTAGCCAGCGGTATGGGGTGAATGTTTGTGACGTAGGCTTCATCGTCTCCGGGCCAGTCCATGGCGATCGTGCGTCTCCTCCCTTCCCCTGCCCATTCTAGCCGAGGGGTTGAAAACGGCAATGCAGTGGCGCAGCTTTCGTGGGCGCAAGCATTGCGCCCCTACAGGCGTTCTAACCCACCCTGAACCGTAGAGGCGGATGCGATCCGCCCCTATCCACTAGAGAATAATGAGCACGATTTTCGCGGGACGTCCGCTAGATGAAAATTCGGCCCGCAACTCGTGGAGCAGCTGCATATGATAAAGGAATAGCAGCGTGTCTTCTCTATGATCCCGAGCAATTCTCCTGAGTTGGGCTGGATTGCTCGGAAAAGGACTTGGACAGGATTGCGCATGACTCTTGCCCAATCCGCTTTGTCTGCATCAAGAACAATATCCTCCGCAGGGCAGGGCAACCTAGCCCCTCCATCCAGAGGGTTCTTTGGATTTACGATCCAGATTGAACATCAGAGACGAACCTGAATTAGCGCCGCACCCTAAAACTTTGATGAACCGTCAATCCAAACTCCAGACTAATATCCTGTTTTTGCTCCTCGCCAGCATTATCGTTCCCATTGGCGTTCTGAGTAGCTACAGTGTCATTTCGGCAAACCGCACCATTACCGAAGTCGTCAGAGCGGAAAAGCAGGGCGATAGTGATAAAGTGATTAACTTTTATCTCAAGGGCTTGCAAGAAGACCTCTACTTCTTAAGTAAAACCCCACCCATTCAAGGTATTGTGCGGGCACGGGAAAATGAAGGCGTTGATCCAACCGATGAATCTACTGAAGCAGAATGGCAGCAGCGCCTAGAAATGATTTTTAGCAGTTTCATTGAGACCAATGAGACCTACTACCAACTGCGCTATTTGAACGAGCTAGGGCAAGAGATGATACGGGTCGATCGCCACGATAGCATCACTCAAATCACTCCGCCCGATCGCCTGCAAAATAAGCGCGATACGGACTATTTTCAGGAGACGATCGCCTTAGATGCAGGTGAAATTTATGTCTCCAAAATCAACCTCAACCGTGAGAACGGCCAGATTGAAGAACCCTATCGCCCTGTCATTCGCTACGCAATACCAATCTACAATGCCGCTGGACAAAAGCGGGGCATTGTAATCATTAATGCCTTGATTCAACAGGGATTTGATCTCGGCGAAGTCGAGGAAAACAAAGCCGAATCTCGGGACTTCCTCGTGGTCAATACAGATGGAGATTACCTGGTTCATCCCGATCCGGAGAAAGAATGGGGTTTTGAACTAGGGCATGATGCCAACCTCAAGCAAGATTATCTCGCCGCGGTTGCCGAGGAAATTCTCACTCAGGACGAGGGCTTCATTAGTCAAGACCTGCCCGTGGTGCTCTACTACAACCGGGTGACGCCTGACCCAGGCAACCCGGCCAGCACCTTCATCATGATTTATCAGAGCCCCAAGGCGGCCATTTTTGCGGCCTCGCGGCAACTGACTTGGCTAACGGTGCTCATGGTGGTGTTGACGTTGGGTGTTGTGACGCCGCTCGTCATCCTGCTGCTGCGACGCTTGGTGGGCTCCATTCTGGAGCTGACGGGGACGGTCACGAGTTTTTCCGATCAGCTCCTTGCCACCTTGGATACCCAGGGGGCGATCGCCGAGCAACAGTCCCAGGCAGTGCAGCAAACCACCGCGACCATTGAAGAGCTGCATCGCTCCTCCCAGCAGTCGGCGCGGCAAGCAGAGAATGCCCTGCACATTGCCCGTCAAGCGATTGAGCGGTTGGGCGATGGTAATGATGCCATGGGGCGATCGGTCTCGGAATTGCAGACGCTGAAGACCACCGTTGAGGCGGTAGCCAGCCACATTCAGGATCTGCGTGACAAGGCCACCCAGATTGGCCAGGTTTCTGGTCTGGTGGGCGATTTAGCCAACCAAACCAATATGTTGGCGCTCAATGCCTCGATCGAAGCCGTCCGAGCTGGGGAGCAAGGGCGGGGCTTTGCGGTGGTGGCCGCCGAAATTCGTAACCTCGCCGACCAGAGCCTAAAATCCGGTGAGCAGATCAAAACCCTGGTGCAGGACATTCAGCAGGCGGTGCAAACGACGGTCAGCTCTGCCACCACAGGCACAGACAATGTGGCCCAGGGCAATGCGATCGCCCAGGAGACGGCCACGATCCTAGGCGATGTGACCCAGGCGCTCCAAACAGTGCTGGAGAGCAATCAGCAAATTGCCCACAACTCCAGCGAACAGGCTAGCGCGATCCAACACGTCAGCACCGCGATGAATACGCTCAACCAAGGCGCTCAAGAGAATGCCCAGAGCATTAGCCAGACCCGTGCAGGGGCGGAGAAACTGACGATCGCCAGCGAGGAACTCGAAGCGGTGATTTAAGGTGAATGGATGCAGGTTTGATTGCTTAGAATCTGATTGCTTAACGTGAGTTCTGGATAAGCGCCATCATCGCATCCTTATGAAGCGTTGCTATCTCGTTGCCAAACCCGGTTGTCAGGGGGCCAGCCCCCCGACACCTCCCGCTGAAGGGGAGATT
>JBMYQW010000220.1:0-8338 GCA_049601735.1 Spirulinaceae cyanobacterium | reverse complement strand
CCGGGTGACGGTCGCTATCTGGGGATGCGCCGAACCATTCTGGGTAAGAACCACCAGAGCTGGCTCGATGGCGACGCCTTCCGCAACGCCACCACGCCCCTGGATATTCAACTGGGCACGGGTCAGCTCAATGCCTACCGAGCCTATCAGCAGTTTGAGCCGGGGCAATGGCAGGCGGGTGAAGCCGTGCCGACGATCGCCTGGGCCTACGACAAGGTGGCTGAGGGTAGCTACCACGACTATGACATTGAGCTGCCCCTGCAAGGGGGAACCTTTGCCGCCGTGAGCCTAGCCTGGCAACGGCAGGTGATCCTGGGCGATCGCAACGGCAACGGGCAGTTTGATGCGGATGAAACATTTAGCGATCGCGGTCTCAATGACCTCAACCTCTACCTCCTGCCCGCTGAAGCCACCGATGTGCGCCAGAACGTCTGCGCCTCCACCAGTGCGGTGGACAGCGCGGAGCATTTTTTCTGTGCCGTGCCCCGCACTGGGCGCTACAAGATCCGGGTTGTCTACGACCAGCAGGTCAATGACCCCGAGCAGGCCTATGGGCTGGCCTGGTGGACGGTAGGGGCGCAATAGTCTCGCATCCAGTCCTGAATCCCCGCCACGACCTGCTTCTGTTCAGCAGCAGTCAGCTCCGGGAACATGGGGAGCGCCAGCACTTCCTGTGCCACCCGCTCGGATTGGGGTAGGCTCCCCTCGCCATAGCCGAGATCTTGATAGACGGGCTGGCGATGGAGCGGGTAGGGGTAATAGATCATCGAGCTAATACCCTGGGCCTGGAGCTGGGCACGGAGGCGATCGCGGGGCAATTCCGCAGCTTTACCGTTTCCATTGGGTGATGCAGTCTGGGGCAGGCGAATCGAATATTGATTCCAGACGGCTTGACCCTCCGCGGCATTGGTGGGCCGGATAATCTCCGGAATCTTCGCCAGTAACTGCCCATAGCGGTCGGCTACGGCGGCCCGCTGCTGATTCCATTGATCCAGATAGCGGAGCTTAATCTGGAGAATTGTGGCTTGCAGCGCATCCAAGCGGCTGTTGATGCCAATTTCGGTATGGAGATACCGCTCGGGTTGGCCATGCTCCCGCAGAACACGCAGACGTTCGGTGATCGCCGGATCATTCGTCGTCACTGCGCCCGCATCCCCGCAGGCTCCCAGGTTCTTTGTCGGGAAGAAGCTAAAGCAGCCAATTGTGCCGATGCTGCCCACCTTTTGCCCCTGCCAAGTTGCTCCAGTCGCCTGGGCACAGTCTTCAATGACGGCTAGGTTGTGCTGGGTGGCGATCGCCATGACCTGATCCATCTCCACCGGACGGCCAAAGAGGTGGACGGGTAAAATTGCCTTGGTTTGGGGCGTAATTGCCGCAGCAAGCTGGCTGCTGTCGAGGTTGAACGTGGTGGGGTTGATATCCACAAAGACGGGCTTGGCCCCCACCGCCGAAATCATCTCCGCCGTCGCAATGAACGTAAACGGACTCGTGATCACCTCATCCCCCGGGCCAATATCAAGCACCCGGAGCGCCAGATAGAGGGCATCCGTGCCCGAGTTGCAACCCACACAATGGGCGGTGCCCACATAGGCAGCAAACGCCGCCTCAAAGTCCGTCACGGCTTGCCCCCCGATGTAGCGACCCGAGCGCAACGCCGCAAGCACCGCCTCACTCACATCGGTTTCTAGGTGCGTGGCATATTGCCGGGTGAGGTCGAGGGGGGGAATTGAGGTCACGATGCCGAAACGGTTTTAAGGTCAGGAAAATTGGTATCAGTATAAGCAGATTTGGCCATTTGTAGGGACTGGGGTTGTAGGGACTGGGGGGCGATCGCCCAGAACGATGCCGCTGGGCCACAAGTCACCGCAGAACGCTACTATAGGGCTAAGTTCACGCTAAAAACCTTGAGTTTATTTCAGCACTCTTAACACCTATGTCACTCGCTTTAACCCAAGACAACGTTGAAACCGTTCTGGATGAGCTGCGCCCCTACCTGATGTCTGATGGCGGCAATGTAGAACTGGTTGATATTGAAGGCCCCACGGTCAAGCTCCGCTTGCAAGGCGCTTGCGGCTCCTGCCCCAGCTCGGCAATGACGCTACGGATGGGCATTGAGCGCCGTCTGCGCGAGAAGATTCCTGAAATCGCTGAGATCGAGCAGGTGCTCTAGACTCTTTTGGGTCTAGGTCGGTGAAACAGGATTCAACGCCACTCACCCAATGCCCAAGCTAGAGACTGAGCAATCAATTTGCATCCCCTTGATAGCATTATGTGTGCTGTTGAGGGGATTGCGCTGTAGGGGGATCAGTTAGGTGTCTGGGGTCAGGGTTAGACCACGATACACCTGCTCAACGGGGAAGCTGAGGTCAATACTTTTCAGCTCTACGGTGTCACCGGGCTGATAGTTAAACAGCAACCATTGGCCATTGTCGGTCTTGTGATACAGATCCATGGCAATGCTGGTGGAGCTGACGAGTAGATAGTCCCGTAGGGCTGGATTTTGGCGATACAGCCGAAACTTGCCACCTCGGTCATAGGCTTCGGTGCTTTTGGATAATACTTCAACGATGAGACAGGGATGATTGATGTATTGTGAGTTGGTTTTGTCACGCTCATCGCAGGTGACACTAGCATCTGGGTAGGTGTAGTTGTTAGTTTGGGCAATCTTGACTTTGAGGTCTGAATTGCCGGTGATGCATCTCGTATCGTCTAGGTGAGCATCGAACAGGCTGGTCAAGCGAACCGCGATTCGACTGTGATTGACCGTCCCCCCACTCATGGCATAGACCTGTCCGTCAATGTATTCGTGCTTTTCTAGCTGTTGTTCTTCCCAGGCGAAATAGTCTTCTGGGGTGAGGCGAGGGAGATTGTCTTGAGCGGCGATCATTCGGAACTGGGGGTTGACTTGAGTTGATTTTAGCGAACGAAGGAAGCCCAGGCGGGGTTGGCTGTCTGGTGTTAAGGCTGCAAGGTTGATTAGGGGAAGGGGAAGACACTAGCGCCCGACTTACGATCGCCCCCTTAAAGCCCAATCAAAACCCGCTCCAACACCTGCTGATGGCATTGGGCTTGTTCGCGGAGATATTGCGCAGTTTGCTGAAGGTCTGCAGGCTGCGATCGCTCCCATGCCGCTGCCCAAGTCTGGGCAATCTCCGCTGGTGAGTCGGGCAATTGCGCCAGCTCGTAGCCCGGTAGATCGGCAATTTTCATCAACTGACTCACCTTGGGATCATAGCTGAGGGCAAAGCTGGGACAGCCCTCACTGGCCGCCATGATCAAGCTATGCAGCCGCATCCCGATTGTAAAGCGCACCTGCTGAAAAATTCCTTTGAGCTTGCGGGGGTCGGTTTCGTGGATGATGCGGTGTTCGTCGGGCAGTTGCGGGGCAATTTGCTCGGCGATCGCCAGGTCTTGGCTGGCTTGGAAGGGCAATAAAACCAATGCGGCTTGAGTCGCCTCCTGGAACTGTTGCAACGCCTGGGTCAAAACTGCCAGTCGGGCGGGGGTAAGATCGCGGTGGCGACGCAAATTCACAGCGACGGCGTTGTCTGGAAAGGCCTCACCCGTCCAGGCTTGGGCATCCAGCGCCCAAACCGGGTCGGGCGCAAGCTGGCAGGGGAGTTGCCAATCGGTCACTAAAGTGGCTGAAGCGGGATCCCGCACGCTAATCGCGGTTGCACCGCGTAGACATTGATGCGTCAGCCAGCGGGTCAAGGGGCGTTGCAAGGGGCCTAAACCCTGGGCCCAGGCGATCGTTTTCAGACCCCGCTGTTGCGCTAGACCCATCAGCCCGCCATAGTAAAGGGGGCTGGCCCAACTTGTGGCATCCTGCATGAGACTGCCACCGCCCCAGATAAAAGCCCCACTCCCGGCAAAGGCCTGAAGGAGTTGACGGGCCGAGCGGCGATCGTAGGTTTGCACCTGATACTGCTGATAGGTCTGCTGGGGGTTGCCCGAGAGGACAATGGGTTGCCAAGCAGGGGGTAACATTTGCAACAATGTCGCCAGTAGGGCTTCATCGCCCCCATTCCCCTGGCCGTAATATCCACAGAGAATGGCTTTTGATGCCATGGTCTTTTGCCCCAAACCTCAACCTTCTCACTATAGGGGAAGAGCCTGACTCTGATAGTTTCCCCTCGCCGTTTCGCCCCATGCACAATCCCATCATCTGGCAGCAACAGAGCCAAGAGCGCAGTAATGCCGATGCGTTTGCCTTGATTAGCCAATGGTGGGGACGACTCAATGGCAAGGCAATTAAGATGGCACGTCGTCCTTGGCACGATAGCCAAGACCTCACGGAGGTGGACTGGCGGGCTCAACGCTTTGATGAAATGTTTGTCTTGTATCAGCCTCGCATTGCCGGAATTACGCTCTATTGGCAGCGCGAACAAGACCCCGAAGAGCATCGTCTCGCGGCTCGTAAGTTGGAGCTAGATATCGGGCGGCAGCATCTTTATATTTACGGCCAATCTCCTCAACATTTAGTCGTCCGGGTGATGCTTCCGGGAACGGTTTATGAAATTGTCGAACTGCGTGATCCGGATCTGGCCAGTACCCACGTTGGCGATCGCACCATCCTTCTCTGGCGTGATCCGCAGCAGCATTTAGAAGTCAAGATTAATCTCAGTGCCGCTGCCGTTGACCAGCTCAAGGCGCGTTTACTGTAATGCATCAGTTGTGAAACTGAATGAGATATTTGGGAGCATCAACCCAGCAAAAAAAATGATACCCAAAATAATGTCGCCCCCTCATCTCTGGGGCTAAACCTTAAGGTTTTCAAAAAAGTGGACTTTTGCCACAATCATCCCAAAAATTGTTATAAACTTGTATAGATCACCGGTATTGATTCCGGCTTCAACTCCAGAACATTATCCGCGACGCCTCAACTTAATGCTTACCCCCACCGCTCATGTTTGATGATTTTGCCCGCCCGCTCGGCTCAGTGGTTCAAGGCTCCTTGAGCCAGGGTATTGAAGTTCGCCTCCATGCTGATGTCTCGGTCGAAGAAATGCGGGTCGGCAAGTTTCTGGTCATTCAGGGGGTGCGATCGCGCTTCTTTTGTCTGCTTACGGATGTCAGCCTGGGTACGGCCAGCGCCCGGATTCTCACCAATCCGCCCCCGCCAGAAGACGATTTCTTGCACGAAGTTCTGGCGGGCAGTAGCATCTACGGCACGATCGAGCTAGCCCCCATGTTGATGTTTACGCCTGAGGGTGAAGGGTTTGCTAAAGCGAATGGGGAGGCGAATGGCGAGACGGTAGCCAAGACCAGTGGGCTCGCTTCATTTCAAGCCAACACGAATGTTGAGGTTTCGCTACTCCCTGTGAAAACAATCCCCAGCCATTTTAGCCAAGTCTACGATGCTAGCGAGCGGGACTTTCGCATCGTCTTTGGTTGGGAAGATGACCCCCAGCGCAAAAACTTTAATGTGGGCCAACCGTTGGATATGGATGTGCCCGTTTGTCTCGATCTAGAACGGTTTGTCGAGCGCAGCAATGGTATTTTTGGTAAATCGGGTACAGGGAAATCTTTCCTCACGCGCCTGCTCCTCTCGGGCATTATCAAGAAACGGGCTGGCGTGAACTTGATGTTTGATATGCATTCCGAATACGGTTGGGAAGCCATGAAAGAAGGCAAGCAAGTGAGCACCGTTAAAGGGTTAAGGCAACTGTTTCCCGGTCAAGTGGAGATCTTTACCCTTGATCCAGAATCCACCAAGCGGCGCGGCATTCGAGATGCTCAAGAACTCTATCTGAGCTATGACCAAATTGAAATTGAAGACTTGCGTCTGGTGACGCACGATCTGGGCTTATCCGATGCCAGCTTGGACAATGCCAATATTCTGCAAGCCGAGTTTGGCAAAACTTGGATCGTGCAATTGCTCAATATGAGCAATGAAGAGATCTCGGACTTCTGTGAAACCAAACAGGGTCATAAGGGCTCAATTATGGCTCTGCAACGTAAGCTGATGCGCCTGGAAAGTCTTAAATATATGCGCACCGCTTGTCCCCAGAATTATATTAACCGGGTGCTCGAATGCTTAGACGCCGAGAAGCACGTGATCATTGAATTTGGCTCTCAGTCGAATATGCTCTCCTATATGTTGGCGACCAACATGATCACCCGGCGCATTCATGCCAACTATGTCAAAAAAGCAGATAAATTCCTGCGCACTAAAGACCCGAGCGATCGCCCCACCCAACTGGTCATTACGATCGAAGAAGCCCACCGTTTTCTCGACTCAAGCATCGTTCATCAAACTATTTTTGGTACGATCGCCCGCGAGATGCGCAAGTACTTTGTCACGCTGCTCGTCGTCGATCAACGCCCCTCGGGGATTGACAATGAAGTGATGTCCCAAGTGGGTACACGCATCACTTGCTTGCTCAACGACGAAAAAGATATTGATGCAATTTTCACCGGGGTTTCTGGCGGGCAGGGGCTGCGATCGGTACTTGCCAAGCTCGATTCTAAGCAGCAAGCGTTGATTCTCGGTCATGCCGTGCCGATGCCCGTAGTGGTGCGCACCCGAGCCTACGACCAGCAGTTCTATGCTGAAATTGGCATTCAGGTTTGGGATGAGATGCCCGATGCCGAACTCTACGAAGCGGCGGAGCTAGCCAAGGCAGATCTGGGATTTTAAGGGGATTACTTGAAGCGGAACGCAAACCATGACTGAACTCGAATTTCAACAACGGGTCTTGAGTGAATTCGCCGCCCTGCGCACCGATATGACCGGTGTAAAGTCAGATGTGGAGGGTCTGAAAAATCGTGTGGGAGAGTTAGAGACGACGGTCGAGAAACTCGACTACAAGTTTGACACCTATCAAAACGCCTCCGATCAAGTGACCCGTTTAGCCACAACCATTGTGATTGCCGCCGCTTCAGTGGTGGTTTTATCGCCCGTGTTGCAAGCGATCGCCCCCGCGATTACTGCCCTAGTGGCGAATGGGGCAGGGAATTAAGGACGACCTCAAATATGAAGAAAGGGGGTGTCACCTTAAACCTGCAAGTTACGGAAACACCCCTGGGAGGAGAAACAATCAATATTTAATTTCAGATATGTTGCGAGTCAGCACCCATTGAACGAATGTTGGGCGCTGCACCAAGTCATGCATTCAATGCCTTCTCAACGCGGCGAAAGTCAAAACCTATTGAGCGGAGGGCGTGCCAGAGATGACCCTGCAAGAAGAAGAACGCTAAGAAAAAATGCGTATTGGCCAACCAGCAGCGCGACGTATGGCCATAGTCTGGCAGGGTAGCCGTATCGGCAAAATAGGGCGTGATGCCGAGCTTCACTTCAAGGGGCGCGCCGTAAAACTCCACCGGATAAGCCAATGTATTCACCGCACAGAAATAGGCCGCCACAAAACCAGCCAGAGCAATGCCGCCAAGGGAGTAGGACAAAATCGCCTCGCCGGAGAAATCCAGGACGCGCTTAGCCCACTTGAGCGGTGGGACAAGAATATGCCAGATGCCGCCACCGACAAGCATCAAACCCACAAAAATATGACCCCCCACCAGATCCTCAAGGCTGTTGACCGTAGCAAAGTGGGTCTGATAGCCATAAATAATTGCTGGATCAAGCGTCGGCTCGGTCACGAGTCGCACGGTCTGGGTGGTGGCATCGTAGAGGCCGCCCCAGTACATTGCCTTGCCAGCCAGCAACAAGGCTCCAGCGCCGAGGAACAGCAGATGATGCCCCAGGATCAAGCCCAATTGCGCTGGATCATCCCAGCTAAAGTCAAATCGTTTGGCTTGGCCCTTGGCTTGACTCAAATTGGCAGGGGCTTTGAGCAGGTGGAACAGAGCGCCTGCACCCAATACTGCCGAGGAGATGAGGTGGAGCATCCCGATCACAAAGTAGGGATAGGTGTCGACGATCGCGCCGCCTTCCCCAACACCCCAACCCAAGGTCGCTAAGTGGGGCAAGAGAATGAGCCCTTGTTCACCCATCGGCAGGGAGGCATCAAAGGCAGAAAGTTCAAAGAGGGTGAAGGCACCGGCCCAAAAGGTGGTCAGCGCCGCCTGGCCCACATGAGCAGAAATGAAAAGACCGGATTGTTCGGCAAAACGGGCATTGCCCGCCCACCAGTCATACCTCACGCTTGAGTTGTCGTATGTCTGCATTGGTTCGTTAGAAGCTAAATGTTCAGCCGTTAATGAGAGTTAAAGTCAATTAATCAACGAGAGCTAGTTTAGAGTAATTCTCAATAAAAGCCAAGTTAAGGATTGTAAATATTTTGGGCGTGATGAGTACGCTTGCCCTGTCTCTACGCTCTAAGGAGATTTGCCAAAAAGAATGTACCTCGTAGGGTGCTGTATAGCCTACGGCATG
>JBMYQW010000219.1:0-8390 GCA_049601735.1 Spirulinaceae cyanobacterium | reverse complement strand
CAACGCCGCCAGCCCCCACGGGAGATGTATTGCATGAACTAACAAGAACTGGGCAGTTTATCCAGTGTACGAGAAATGATTCCCACTTTGCCGCGCTCTCCCCCTGTAGTGGGGACTCCGGCAAAACTGACAAATCATGACATTCCCATAAACCAACCCCATCCGATCACTAAAATAGGCGTCAAACCGACAAATTACGCTGAAAGGGTACGCAAAACCCGCGGAAAACCACATTGAGGAACCATTATGGGGAGAATGCAACCATGGCCAGAGTGATCTGCATCGGTGAGCTGCTCTGGGACTACGTTGCCGCCACCACAGGCAACCCAGACAATCCAGGGTCAGCCTGGGCGCAGCAATTGGGCGGTGCGCCCGCGAATGTGGCCTGTGGTTTACAGCGGCTCGGGTTGACGGCCGCCTTGGTGAGCTGTGTGGGCGCGGATGCGTCGGGCCAAGCCCTCAGAGCAGCCGTGCAGGCCCAGGGCGTGGATGGGCAAGGCATTCAACAGCATTCCCTGCTGCCCACGCGGGGGGTTTACATCCAGCGGGATGCCCAGGGGGAGCGCACCGTGGTGGGGTTTGGCCCCAATGCCCCCACCGACTTTGCCGATCGCCACATTCAGGCTCAGGCGCTTCCCGTCGCGTTGTTTGAGTCGGCCGATTATCTGGTGCTGGGGACGGTGGCCTGGGCGGCGCCCGAGAGCCGAGCGGCAGTGAACCAAGCCCTCGAACTGGCTGACCAGTTTCAGCTCAAAATTTTCCTAGATGTCAACTGGCGACCCTTGTTTTGGCAGCATCCGGAGGCCGCACCGGGTCTGATTGCCCAGCTCTGGCCCCGGATTGACTTTCTCAAGCTGGCCCGCGAAGAAGCTCAATGGCTGTTTAACACCACCGATGCAACAGCGATCGCCCAGACTATTGACAGCCTAGAGGGCGTTTGGGTCACCGATGGCGGCAACGGGCCGACTTCCTATTACCTCTCCGGGCAAGTGGGGCAAGTTGCGCCGTTTCCCGTACAGGCGATCGATACCACGGGCGCTGGGGATAGTTTTGTGGCAGGTCTGATTGCCCAACTCTGTCACTACGGGCTGGCCGCGGCAGAGATCGCCCATAAAATCACCACCTACGGCGCGGCGGTGGGGGCCTTGAGTACCCAGGCGATCGGGGCGATCGCTGCCCAGCCGAGCCCTGAACAAGTAGAGCAGTTTTTGGCGCGGTAGGGACAGGAGCGAGAGGAGAAATGCAGTGATGGGTCACTCAAACCAATATTGTGTGTCTCGCTTGGTCAGACTCCGCCCCAACTTGACGTATTCCTGTTGAGTCGCCTGGTGAATATGGCGCATCGTCACCGAGTCTCGGGCCGCCGCGGCCCCAAACGCCGCATTCAGAGCAATATTACGGATGTTGCCGCCCGTGAGGTCGAGAGCGCCGAGACAGTCGTAGCGGAGGTCGTGGGTGGGGGTTTGGGGCGGGAAGACGCGCTGCCAGATGGCTTCCCGGTGGGGGGCATCGGGGTAGGCATATTTGACCACGTAGCGAATTCGCCGCAAGAAGGCATCATCGAGGGCATTAAAGAAGTTGGTGGTTAAAATCGCCAGGCCCGGATAGGTTTCCATGCGTTGCAATAAATAGCTGACCTCCTGGTTGGCATGGCGATCGCGGCTATCCCGAGCCTCGGTGCGCTTGCCAAAGAGGGCATCGGCTTCATCAAAGAGCAAGACTACGCCCCCAGTGGCTGCCGCATCAAAGATGCGCCGCAGGTTCTTTTCGGTTTCGCCAATATACTTACTCACCACCGCCGCCAAATCCACCCGATAGAGGTCCAAGCCAAAGGCCCCAGCCAACACCTCGGCAGTCATGGTTTTGCCTGTGCCGCTGGGCCCGTGGAACACCGCCGTGAGCCCCAGCCCCTGACCGAGGCGGGCAAAGCCCCATTGATGGTAAACCTGGGCCTGGTGGCGCAGTTGATCGGCGATCTCTAGCAGCGTCTGGCGCTGGCGATCGGGCAGCACTAAATCATCCCATGTGGCCCGGCAGGGGCGACGCTCGGCCAGGTCATCGAGCTGGGGGCGGGCAATGGCACGGCAATAGTCCCAGAGTGCTTTAGAGCGGGCGGCGGGCTCAGGAGCCTGACGGGCCAGGGTGCAGGCGGTTTGGATGGCGGTGGGCGCGAGGGTGAATCGCTGGGCCAGTTGATCCAGTGAGTCTTGGCGTTCTGCGGCTACCGGGCCCAGATGCCGCTGCCAGAGGTCGCGTTTTTCGGCAAAGCTCAGGGGGGGCACATCCAGGTTGAGCAGGGGGCGGCGCTGCTGTTGCAGAAGGCGATCGCGGGCGACCAAAATCACGGGACAATGCAAGGCTTCAAGCCAGAGGCGCAGGCTAGCCAGGCGCTCACCATCCGGGGCGCTGAACCCGGTGGCATCCACCAGCAAGACGGCGTTGCGCAGGCGGGTTTCCCGTTCCCAGCGGGTTTGCAGTTGGGCCAAGTCTGGAGTGGCCGTGGGCAGATGAGCCAAATGGAGCCGACCTAGGGCTAACTCCAAGTGATGGCAAAGGGCGGTGACGATATCAGTTTGGGCGGTGGGGTCGGGGCCAGTGAGCTGCACCAGGGGCCAGACTGGAACGGAGGCGTCGGCCCAGGCCTGGCGGATCTGTGTGACCAGTTCGGCGCGGGAGGGGGGCAAGTCAGGGGGCTGGGAGAGGGTACTCATCTCCACCAAGCCCTGGAGCTGGGGATCCACGCCCTCCTCGCCCAGCAAAAAACTCAAGATGCGGGCATCGAGGCGGATCGGGGCATGGGCAGGGTTGAAGTCGGGGCCAAATTCAATCAGTCGCCAGGTTTGGAGGGGGTTGGCGCTACTGAGCACCTCCCAATAGGGAGCATCGAGGAGGGTAAAGGCGGCGGCGAGGGTGGGGCAGCGGTGGGTTTGGCCGGTGATGGTGCTACAGGCGGTGGCAATCTCGGCGTTGACGGTGGCCGCGAAGCAGAGCAGCAGAATATCTAGCTCAAAGTCGGAGAGGCTAAACACGGTTTGCAGCCGGGCGGCGGGGCTGTCTGCGGGCGGTGTGGGTCGGGGGCTGAGGGGAATGGGCTCCCCGGCAGCGGTGGCGCAACAGGCGGTCTGTAAACGCTCTAGGGTGGCTTCGAGGTAGGCGTTGGTGGCGGCGCGGTGATCAGGGGTGAGGGAAGACATGGGGAATCGTAAAGAATGGCAACGATCAGGTGGAATTGTGCGCTGGGTGACACAATCGCCCCAATACTTATGGAATGCATAAAGTTTAGGCAGTCTCCTCTGCAAAGTCCCTAAAGGAAACGTAAAGATGAAGGCTCACGTCAAAGGTTCAGCGGCTCGCCAGTCGGGCCAATCTACGAAGAAGTCGGTGTTTCAACCGCCAGCGGTGGCGCGGCAGGCCGCCTCGGGGGGCGAGGTGACGGCGGGGCGGCTGGCGACGGGGAAGCCACCCGTAGTGATGCGGCGGCCGGTCAGTGACGGGGAGCGGCAGGATCAATCGCTACCGGGAGCGGTGCAGTCGGAGCAGGTGATGCAATGTCAGACGTTACAGGTGACGGCTCGGGAAGAAGCAGGATTGCGGGAGTCTGGCCAGCCGGCGGCGGTGGAGGGAGCGGTGCAGCGGCGGGAGGAGCGGCCGGAACCGAATCGGACGGGGCTACCGGACAAGCTGAAGACGGGGGTGGAGCAGCTCTCGGGCTATGACCTCTCGGGGGTGCGGGTGAATTACAATTCGCCGAAGCCGGCCGAGGTGCAGGCTCATGCTTATACGCAGGGGACGAATATTGAGGTGGCGCGGGGGCAGGAGCGGCATTTGCCCCATGAGGCGTGGCATGTGGTGCAGCAGATGCAGGGGCGGGTAAAGCCGACGATGCAGATGAATGGGGTGGGGGTGAATGATGATGGGGGGTTGGAGCGGGAGGCAGATGTGATGGGGAAGCGGGCTGCTGTGCAGAGGAAGAGTGAAGAGTTCGTGCCGACGGAGCAAGGAGAAGGGGCCGACTGCACAAAAATAGCACCCCAAAAAGCCCAAAGCGAGCCATATGTTCACACTCATGACGACGGAGACGTCATCCAATTGATGACCGTGTCTGAGAAATTTAATAATTATGATGTCGAGATGGAAGACGCCGAACCATTTCAGCTAGCAACCATCCAGTTTGAAGGGGGTTACGACTTGAAATTGTACAAAGATTTTATGCTGCAATACATGGAAAACCAACTGAAGAAATCCCGGCGACCTGTTATAGAACTCCGCGCCTATGATACAGCGAGCGAAAAAAACATAAGAGAGTACATTGGATATGCTGCAAGCGTCATCACCGGATGGAAGGTCATGGCTCCATTTACCATCAGATATAAAACGTTGAGAGATGAAGCGATGAAGCCACAAGGGCTGGAAGAAACTGGGGAGGAAGTCCAAGTGGAGAAACAATTACTGGACGAGATTATGTCGTTCCCGGAAATTCAACAATCAGACC
The DNA here is from genome assembly GCA_049601735.1 of Spirulinaceae cyanobacterium. Taxonomy (GTDB): domain Bacteria; phylum Cyanobacteriota; class Cyanobacteriia; order Cyanobacteriales; family Spirulinaceae; genus SIO3F2. The sequence continues at coordinate 3,898 of JBMYQW010000219.1, read as the reverse complement.
TAGGGCCCCAAATCCCAAAATTTCTCGAGATTAACCCCCAGCTCCAGGAACCCATGAAACAGATCCTGAGCGGTAATCTCATGGTTCCGATACCCGAGTATCAAAACTTCCTATCACAAACAGATAAGGACCTGACCTTAATCTGGAAAGGGCAGGCGCAGCAGAAGTATAGTTTACATGAACGCATTATCGCAAAACTGATACTTATTCAACAAAAAAAAGAAGCATCTCCCCAAAAGAAAGAAGTCAGAGGACGGACCAATTCAATAACCAAACCCGACACGTTAACGCTAACAAATCTCGTCGCGGGGGATGAAGCGGCAACTCGGCACATTGTTCTCAATGCCGTAGCCAATGCCATACAGAAAGGAGCTACACAAGTATTGCTCACTATTGAACACAAGGGAACAGCAGATAGTCCGTGGGGACGAATTAGCCAACAAATCACCCTGTTAAGAGATCACAAGTTTGCCGTGAGCCATGAGAAAATGCCGGAGGATGCAGGTCAGGTACGGGCATCACAATCCGGAGTCAACATCCCAGAACCGGGTGATACCGTACCACCCCGCTCATTGTTAAGAATTACATGGGACAAGAGAGTTGTGGTTCCCACGATAAAAGTCATGGAATATATCAGAACGAAAGGACTCGTGCATCAGTACACAGAGTGGTATATGGCGCAAGTAGCCAATGATTTGTCGGAAGCCCTGGATATGATGGTTATAACGGGAGCCCAATTTTTAGAGGAGACGCAAGGGGTGAAAGTCATGTAGTGCGATCGCCATCTCGTAGCTCGTAGGGTGCGTTAGCAGGGTTGCAACCTATCAATAAATCGAAAATTTCTACCCCTGTGTAACGCACCAAACCCACCAACAACCTCCCGCCATAAACCCATCTCTACTATCCAAATCTTGGTCGGTGCGTTACGGCGGAATCAAAATCATCCGGTTGTGCCAAAAATTGCTGTCCACCTAACACACCCTACGCAAACACCATTTTTGGAGAGGGGCGATCGCATTTTTGAAAAATAGTACGATCGCCTCGCTCATAGGGTGTGTTTTTTTCAGGGTAGAAAGCCATCAATCACTCGCTCATTCTTGCTCCTGCGTAACGCACCAAACCACTCAAAAACTCGTTACTTTTTACTTGTCACTCATTACTTAAACGCGATCGCCCGACGATTCATCTAGACCATGGTGCCAAAAAGCCGCGATCGCTAAAATAAAAACACCTCCGCCAACCCTTCACCCAATATGCCCAACACCATCACCATCGACATCCCCGACTATACCTACCAACGTCTCCTCCACACCGCCCAAGCCACCCAAAAAAACCTCACCGAAATTATCCTCCGTGTTCTCGAAATCGGTTCTCCGCCCGATTGGCAAGACATTCCCCCCGAATACCAAACCGATGTTGCTGCCCTCGATCGCCTCCCCGACGTCGACCTCTGGCAAATTGCCCGCAGCCAGCAAACCCCCGACCAGCAGCACCGCTACGACGAACTTCTAGAGCGCAACCAAGCCGGTACGCTCACCCCCGTCGAACAGCTCGAACTCAGCCAACATCGCCAAGACGCTGAACGCCTGATGCTGTGCAAAGCCCAAGCGATACTCCTGCTCCGCTGGCGGGGGCATTCAGTGATGGATGTTCAGTAAATGTCATCCTACATCCCCACCGAATTACGTCAACACATTCGTCTGCGCGATCGCCAACGCTGCTGCTACTGTCTAACCCGTGAATCCATCAGTGGTATTTCTCTCGCCTTTGACCACATCCACCCCCAGAGCAAAGGGGGTCAGTGCGATCGCCATCTTGTAGGGTGCGTTAGCAGGATTGCCAATTCTCAATAAATCGACCATTTCTACTCCTGCGTAACGCACCAATCCAACCAACAACTTTTCGCCATAAACCCATTCCCAATATCAACATCCTGGTCGGTGCGTTAAGGCGGCAAAAACATTTTTGATTTTTTTTAACCCATCGCTGTCCACCTTTAGCGAAGCCATGCCTGAAAGGCTATACACACCCTACGCAAAAACTGTACAACCTCTGCTCCTGCGTAACGCACCACCCCCATCGACAATCTCCCTCAGGAAATTATTGATAAACCCATAAAAACACCAGATTCCCACATCTTAAATGGTTATTGGGGATTGCTCAAAAACCTGCGACTCAGTTGGAAACTAGACTTAATTGATAAATTCACCCAATCTATAGATGTTGACCTGCTGAAACCTGTACCGGATACCACAACAAATCCCCGGCGACAAATGCCACTTGGTCTCGGAGCAGGTGCTTGAGATTGGTGACTCGTTTGGCAATCCAACGATACTGCTCGGTATTTTCGGCCATGGGTTTGCCGTCTGAATTCGGATAAAGCGTCTCGGGTTTGCATGGGGTTTGTACCATAATTCCCTAAGGATGGATTTGGGGCTATTTGAGCCCGATCGCCGATCTCGAACGGGACGTTAGGGCAATACGCTCATACCAACTGACGCAAGCCAAAGTTATTTTGTATTACTTTGAACCGAAAGAGTAAGATATAAAGATGCGCGATCGCTACATTTTCCACAGTTTGAACCATGGCACCCAACTCGGATGGCTGATTGATCCCAGCGAGGAATTGCTCTTGACCTATCAAAACGATCGCGCACCTGGGTGTTTAGATGGAACGTCGAGCCAGCTTTTAACCGTTCCCGCTTGGGTTCCCGATCTCAAACTGACCCCAGCTCAGATTTTTGGCTGGCTCAAGATAGCGCCTTAGGGCGATCTTATCGGTTGGGTTATTGACAACTTGCTGCGTGAGCAAAATTGATGCACCAAACTGCAAATTCTCCTGCCCAAACAACTCTCCTGGGCCGACCTGCCACCCAAGGACGATGGCTGCTTATCCCCTTGGGGATGCTCGTGCTCCTCTGTTTGGGCACGGTCTATTCCTGGAGTATTTTTAGAACTCCCTTAGAAGCAGAGCTAGGCATTAGCGCGACGGCCAGCCTCTTGCCCTATACCGTGGTCTTGGTCTTCTATTCCGCGCTGGTTCCCATCACGGGCTTTTATATTCCCCGACTGGGAACGCGCCTCACGACAGCGATCGGCGGGCTCGTGGTGGGGTTGGGCTATATTCTGTCGAGCTTTGCGACCCAGATTGGCGTTTTGGTCTTTACCTATGGCGTGATGGCGGGGACGGGCGTTGGCATTGTCTATGGTGTACCGATGGTGGTTGCCTCGCGCTGGTTTCCGGATAAAAAGGGACTAGCCTTGGGTTTAACAATTTTGGGCTTTGGGCTCTCGCCCCTCATCACCGCGCCCTTGGCTAACCAATTGATTGGCGTCTATGGCGTGCGGCCGACGCTGCGGATTTTGGGGATCGCCTTTACGGTGATTATTCTTGCCATTGCCCTGACGCTCAGGCTACCGCCTGCGGGTTGGCAGCCGCCGCAACACACCAATTCTGCTGGAGCGAACTCGATGACAACGTATCCCCAGAGCTTACTCAAAAGTCGTTCGTTTTATGGGCTCTGGAGTTGTTATGCGATCGCCACTTTGATTGGTTTGAGCGCGATCGGTATTTCCAGCCCAGTGGGGGAAGAAATCATTGAAATCAACCCCACGGTTGCTGCCAATACGGTGTCTTTATTTGCCCTGTTTAATGGGGGGAGTCGGCCTTTGTTTGGCTGGTTGAGCGATCGCTTCAAGCCCCATCATGTTGCCATTTTTTCCTATGGGCTCATCCTTGTCGCCTGTGTGCTAATGCTCAATGCCCAGACGGGACAAGTGACGATCTATATTGTTGCCTTTTGCCTGTTTTGGTTCTGTCTTGGGGGCTGGCTGGCCATGGCTCCGACCATCACGCTGCGTTTTTTTAACCCGGAGCAATATGCCCAAAACTATGGCA
>JBMYQW010000218.1:0-8402 GCA_049601735.1 Spirulinaceae cyanobacterium | reverse complement strand
ATCCAAGGCCGCCGCAGCTTCGAGCTCGGGGGGCAAGCCCAAGAAAAACTGCCGCAGCCAGAAAATACTGTAACCACTCGCGGCGGTGGGCAAGATCAACGCGCCATAGGTATTAATGAGCCCCGCGCCCTTGAGCACCAGAAAAATCGGAATCACCAACAGTTGCAAGGGAATCACGAGGGTGACGACGATTGCCCCGAGTAACAGGCGACGGCCCCGAAACGAAAACCGCGCCAGGGCATAACCCGCGATCGCCGCCGTCCCCACCTGCAAGAGCGTCACCCCCAGCGCCACCCCGAGCGAGTTCAGCAAAGCCAAACCCAGCTCGCCCTGCTGCCAGGCTTGGCTGTAATATTGCCCCGTCCATTGCCCTGAGGGGGTTTGGAGTGAGGTCGTCACCATCAGCATGAGGGGGAAGAGTAGACCCACCGCCCCCAGACAGAGAACGGCGAAACGGAGACGAGGGAGCATTGTCTTGAGCAGGAGAGGGGTAAGCATCGCACCGAAACAGTTCAGGTTGAGCTATATTACTTCAACTTATGCAACATTTTAGTTGTTAAAGTAGTCTCGATAAGCCTATGCAGGCTGAAAGAACCTGTTACATTAAGGTGTGATTTAGATAATGCGACATCTAAAGTCATGCTGAGTTAACCGTAGCCCTTCCTGACTAGCGGCAAACGCTAGGATGGGTTGAACCATAAAAAAATTGACCTGAACTCTTAGGAGAAGATCCCCATGCAGGAACTAGCCGTCCGTCCTGAACTCGACTTTACGAGTGACACCTACAAAGACGCCTACAGCCGCATTAATGCGATTGTGATTGAAGGCGAACAAGAAGCCTACAGCAACTATCTCTCCATGGCGGAGATGCTGCCGGAGAGCAAGGACGACCTGACCAAGCTCGCCAAAATGGAGAACCGCCATAAGAAAGGGTTCCAATCCTGTGGCAAGAACCTAAGCGTTACGCCGGATATGGAGTTTGCCAAGGACTATTTTGCCCAGCTCCATGGCAACTTCAAAACGGCTTACGAGCAGGGGAATTTGGTCACCTGCTTCCTGATTCAATCCCTGATTATCGAGGCCTTTGCGATCGCCGCATACAACATCTACATTCCCGTTGCCGATCCCTTTGCTCGCAAAATCACCGAAGGCGTCGTTAAAGATGAGTACAAACACCTCAATTTTGGTGAGGTTTGGCTCCACGACAATTTTGACACCGCCAAAACCGAACTCGAAGAAGCCAACAAGCAGAACCTGCCCTTGATCTGGAAAATGCTCAACCAGGTTGAAGACGATGCGGCAGAACTGGGCATGGAAAAAGAAGCCCTCGTGGAAGACTTTATGATCAGTTACGGTGAAGCCCTTGCCAATATTGGCTTTAGCACCCGCGAGATCATGAAAATGTCTGCCTACGGTTTGACAGCCGCTTAGACTGAAGCGAGCCTCGATGGTCTCCTCCACACCGGGGGTGAGCAACTGGGTGGCGAGAGTAGACCCTGCTCCGCCACCTTTGTCTTGACTGGGCGTTACGCCGTCAATCTTCGGGTAGATATCGCCGTTTCCCTGTTTTTGGTAGTATTGGGGAGTCTCTTTAACCTTTCTTTAAGAATCCTCGCATCAGCTCTGCATCACCTGCCACTCGCCTTTACTGCAAGCAATTCACAGCATGTTTGGTCTCATTGGTCACCTCACCAGCTTAGAACACGCCCAATCCGTTGCCCATCAGCGGGGCTACACCGAATACGGTGAACAAGGGCTGGATTTTTGGTGTTCAGCACCGCCTCAAATTATTGATACCTTCACCGTTAAGAGTGCCACCGGACAAGTGATTCAGGGCAAGTATGTCGAATCCTTCTTTGTCCCCGAAATGTTGGCTCAACGACGGATCAAAGCCGCAATTCGTAAGGTGCTCAATGCCATGGCCGCGGCGCAGAAGAACGATATTGCGATCACTGCCCTCGGGGGCTTTTCTTCGATTATTTTTGAGAATTTTAACCTCAAAGAGCAAAGCAACGTGCGCGGGGTTGAGTTGGATTTTGCTCGCTTTACCACCGGAAATACCCACACGGCCTACATTATCTGTCGCCAACTCGAAACCCTGGCCCCGAAGCTGGGCATAGACTTGGCAAAAGCGACAGTGGCTGTCTGTGGTGCGACCGGTGATATTGGCAGTGCCGTCTGCCGCTGGATCAATCAAAAAACCGATGTGCAAGACCTGTTGTTGATTGCCCGTAACCAAGAGCGGCTGGGCAATCTACAAGCTGAATTGGGTCGGGGCAAGATTCTGGATCTAGAATCGGCCTTGCCGCTCGCTGACATTGTTGTGTGGGTTGCCAGTATGCCCCGAGGGGTCGATATTGGCGAAATTGCCCTTAAAGATCCCTGTTTGTTAATTGATGGGGGCTATCCCAAAAACATGGATACGCAGCTACAACAGCCGGGCATTCACGTTCTCAAGGGGGGCATTGTGGAGCATTCCCTGGATATTGACTGGGACATCATGGAAATTGTGGAAATGGACGTGCCCGATCGCCAACTCTTTGCCTGTTTTGCGGAGGCGATGCTGCTCGAATTTGAGGGCTGGCATACCAACTTTTCTTGGGGGCGCAACCAAATTACGGTTGAGAAGATGGAGCGTATTGGTGCAGCCTCAGTTAAGCATGGCTTCCGGCCCCTCCTGACGCTCTAGACTGAACCGGCTGAACGCAATTGACTGCCTTTCCCGGTTGCATGATTCCCGACTAATTTCCCAGACTGATTTCCCCGACCCATGTCCACGACTAAAACCCGTTCCTTCCTACTCGATTTTGAGAAGCCCCTCTGTGACTTAGAAAATCGCATTGAGCAAATCCGTGAACTTGCCCAAGAAAACAACGTTAATCTAACCGAAGAAATTCAAGAACTAGAGACCAAGGCGGATCAACTTCGGCAGGAGATTTTTCAGGGTTTGACCCCCGCACAACGTTTGCAATTGGCCCGGCATCCCCGTCGCCCTTCGACCCTCGACTACATTCAAGCCATGACCGAGGATTGGTTTGAGCTGCATGGCGATCGCAGCGGCAGTGATGACCCAGCTCTCGTCGGCGGCGTCGGCCGCCTCGGGGGTATTCCGGTCGTGATGCTCGGTCACCAAAAGGGGCGCGACACCAAAGACAATGTGGCTCGGAATTTTGGCATGGCCTCGCCCGGAGGCTATCGTAAGGCTGTCCGCTTGATGGAACACGCCAACCAGTTTGGGATGCCCATTTTGACGTTCATCGACACGCCCGGTGCCTGGGCCGGTGTGGAGGCGGAAAAACTGGGCCAGGGGGAGGCGATCGCCTACAACCTGCGCCAGATGTTTCGGTTTGAAGTGCCGATTATTTGCACCGTGATTGGTGAAGGCGGCTCCGGCGGTGCGCTGGGCATTGGTGTGGGCGATCGCCTGCTGATGTTTGAGCACGCCGTCTATACGGTGGCAACCCCGGAAGCCTGCGCGGCGATTCTTTGGAAAGACGCCAGCAAGGCCCCCCAGGCGGCCACTGCCCTGAAGATTACCGCCTGGGATCTCAAAAAATTGGGCTTGCTTGATGACATTCTTCACGAACCCTCTAGTGGTGCTCACGCTGACCCGCTTGCGGCGGCGGCGGTACTCAAAACCGCCCTGCTTGGCCATCTCGAACAACTGCTGGCCCTGAGCGTTAGCGATCGCCAAGCCCTGCGTTACCAGAAGTTTCGGGTCATGGGCGAGTACGAACAACTCAATGCTTAGGGCTTGCGATATTACGATTTGCGCGGCCTTAGAGTACTCCTTGAAAATAATTAAATTATCCTGAGGCAGGCGGGACGCCTGCGCTACGGGTGATTCTCAGAAATATCTGTAGCGCGGGCATCTTGCCCGCCATCAACACCGCTCCTTTCTGGACAGTTTTTTCTTGGAATACTCTTATTTAAAAGCACTCAAATCCAGATCCGCAATCCCTTCGAAAAACGCCAACAGCCGCGCCTTGATGTTGCCGACGCCCCCTGCTACGTTCGACTCAATATTGAGGGGCAATACCGGATCATGGAGTGAGAGGCGCAGTAAGAACCAGCCCTGTTCCTCGGGCGACGGGCAAGCAACTCGAAGGCCTTCATAATTCTGGGGCACGATCGCCCAATCTGCCTGAGCCTCTGCAAAGGTCTTGAGTTGATCAATCACCTGCTCGCCATGAGCTTTAAAGTCGGGCGCTTGGATTTTGATGCGGACTTCTTGGCTCTCGACGGGCTCTTGCAAAGGCGCGATGAGATCGGTCAGCGATCGCCCCGCCTGCCGTGCCCGAGCCAACTCCACCAGCAGCTTGCTGATCAGATAGGCCCCATCATCCAGGAAATAATTTTCCTGCATCGCGCCGTGGCCCGAGGTTTCGATCGCCAGCCAGGATTCTTCCCCAGCGGCGTTTAACCGCACCGCCTCATTAATCACGTTTTTGTAGCCCCGCTTGAAGCGATGATGTCGTCCGCCCAGTGACTGCTCAATGAACTGGGTCAGGCCGTCCGAGGTGATCGAGTCGGTGACAATTGTGGAGCCCGGATGGTCTTGCAAGACGATCGCCGCGATCAGGGCAATGAGACGGTTGCGATTGAGTTCCTGACCTTGGGCATCAACGGCAGCGGCGCGATCGACATCGGTGTCAAAAATGATGCCAAAATCCGCTTGATTGTCGAGTACGGCTTGGGTAATTGCCGCCATCGCCGCCGTGTTTTCCGGGTTGGGGATATGGTTCGGAAACATTCCATCGGGTTCCAGAAACTGGCTGCCCGTGGTATCCGCGCCGAGGGGTTCAAGGACTTTGCTGGCAAAAAAGCCCCCCGCGCCATTGCCCGCATCCACCACGATCTTGAGCCCCTGAAGCGGCTGTTCACGCTGCTCAGGATGGCTCACTGCCGCCCGAATTTTCTCGACCAGTTGACCCGCATAGACCGAGATAAAATCCCGCGGTTCAACCTGACCTGCGGTCCCCGCCGAGGCAAAATCGTGCGCCGCAGCCAAGGTCAAAATTGCCTTAATATCCGGTTTACCTAAACCTCCTTGCGCCGTAAAGAACTTGAGACCATTGCGGTTAAAGGGCAGGTGACTGGCGGTGAGCATGATCGCACCATCGCAGTCAAAACCAGGTGTCACGGTGCTCATAAACATCGCGGGGGTGGAGGCGATGCCCACGTCATAGACATTGCTGCCCAGGCTGGTGATGCCCGTCATCACCGCCCGCATCAAGTCGGGGCCAGAGAGGCGGCTGTCTCGACCGACGGCACATTGCAACTCAGCAATGGGTTTGTCCAACTTCTCTCCCAGCCAGGTGACAAAGGCTTGACCCAGGCGATAGGCGACCTTGGGGGTCAGGTTCACCGCTTCGTCCGGAATGCCCTCAAGGGCAACGCCGCGAATATCAGAGCCGTTTTGCAGGGCGGGCCAGTTGAAGTCGGCCGAGAGGGTGGGAGAATGGGCGGACATGGCGATCGCAGGTTGAGAGCTACGGCCCGATTATCCCGCTCCTCGCCGCCCAAGCTCGAAAATCTACTGTTTTCATTAACCTGAGTTTCGGTTAAGCGAAGTGACCGCCTTCTTCAAATCACCAATCGTCTCGTTGTCAGATCTGGTTGTCAGGGGGCCAGCCCCCCGACACCTCCCGCTGAGATGGAGATTGCCATCTCAGACTCTTGCAATAGGGGCCAGTATTGTGAATCTTGTTGGCGTAGCAAGGCTTTCGCATCGCTTGCTGATCCAGGACTCACGTTGCCTATTCAAAGGTCACATCAAATTCCGGCGTCTCAAAGCCCATGTCTTTAATTTCCCGGCGCAGGCGCTCGGCTTCGAGTAGGTTTTGGGTTTCGAGAATGGCGATCGCCTTGCCGAGATAGTCCAAGGCGGTCTTGACCTTGCCGCATTTAAACCAGGTCACGCCCAAGTTTTGGTAGGCCGCAGCGTAGTCGGGCTGGAGGGCGATCGCCTTTTCGTAGGCGGTAATGGCGTCTTTATAGTTGCCCGCCGCCTTGAAGGCCATGCCCAGGTTGTAATAGCCCAAGACAAAGTTGGCATCGGTTTGAATCGCGGCCAGCAGCGGACGCTGGGCCATCTCGTATTCTCCGGCTTGGTAGAGCAGCGCCCCCAGGTTATTGAGTGCCCCCAGCTTGAGGGCGGGTAAAATCTGCTGGGCGATCGCACTCTGGTAATGGATCACCGCCTGGTTGCCATCTTGCTTTTTCTGGTAGGCGTTGCCGAGGTGGTAGTGCAACTCGTAGGCCAGCATCGGGTCGAGGTTGGGGGTGGTGACGCCTCGCTTGAGGAGTTCTAAACCCGATTTTTGCTTGCTCATCTGCATATAGAGCGCCCCGAGCTTATTGCAGACATAGGGGTCATTGGGATGCTCGGCGAGGTATTGCTCCATCGCTGCCTGGGCGCGTTTTTGCTTGTCTTTGGCGGCGATCGTGCCTGCGGTGTAGCCATAATGCAGCACCGCCACATCCGTGAGCGCCCCAATCTCCCAATCGGGTTCGGCCTTAAGCAGGGCTTCCACGCTATCGTCGATCAGGGCATGGTAGGGCCGGGCAAAGCGCAGCTTGGGATGATGGCGAAACAGCCGTGAGGTGAGGGAATAGGGAGACTGCACCGCGCCGAGTTCCTGGCGGATCAGGTTCACGACGAGTAGGTTATCTTGCACCATCAAGGCCCGCAGTTTGGGTGCAACCACCGGGTTGAGTTCTTCGTCGGCGTCGAGGATCAGCACCCAGTCCCCGGTCACGTGCTCCAGGGCCGCATTCCGAGCCGCGGCAAAGTCATCGCTCCAGTCAAACTGGCCCACGGTTGCCCCCGCGGCTTTGGCAATCTCGACGGTGCGATCGCTCGATCCGGTATCAAGCACCACGATTTCATCCACGATGTCCTTAGCACTGTCCAAACATTGGGGCAGCAACAGTTCTTCGTCTTTGACGATCATGCAGAGGCTGAGTTTCATGGTGATTCAACGGGGCGCTTCAACGGGGGTTAGGATGCTTCAATCACTTCACATTCCTCTTCCCGCAGGTGGGCACGGAATTTCTTGCTGAACTTGACCATGAGGGGAAAATTGGCGCTGACCGGGCGGCCCTGCCATGCGGTGACGATCGCGGCCACTTCGCCCTCAAGCCCTTTGATATCAAAGGGTTGCTTTCTATGCTCAGGATGGTGATACACCACCACCGATTCAGTTACCCGGATGCGATCGCCAACGTTCATAAACTTTATTTAAATGCTTGTCAAACTGAAATTTATCTGCTTGGGTCGGGGGCAATGCAGCCGCCGCCACCCCCAAGGCTTCACCATTGTCCCATAGAAGCCGCGCTGCTTCCGCGATAATCCAAGACGAGGGTCGGGTGTGTTATCGCTTGTCCCAGAAATGGGTGTTTGGGGTAGCGGGCAAGATGCAGATTATCCCTCCGGGAAGCTACACCAACGACTCCGCTTGTTGAGTCAGACTACTGCGGTTAAATGATGACACGTCCTATTCAGGCAATTGGTATTGATCAACAATTCGCTGGGCGAATTCGGGGACATGATCCGCCAGTTTTTCCGGATAGTTGCGTTGGGTGTAGAGATAGTTGCGGGTGAAGTGGGAGTCGATCGAAAAACGGGCATATTCGAGGCCCTTGGGGCCGATGCGTTCGATCACCACACCCATGAGTTGGGCCGCCCACATCGGCAGCGTTACGCCCTTATCGTAGGCGGGGATGCTCTGTTGCACGGCAGCCTTGCGATCGCCTTGGCTCATGACGGGTTGGGTTTCCAGTTGATCTTGTACTAGATTGAGCATTTCCTGACCCGTGTCATTGCGCACCACAATCCATTGCCAGCCAAAGGGCGCACCCATGTAGCCGACGACCAAGTCCGCCAGGCCATTCACATAGTCAAAACAAGTCATGCAGGAGGGGGCAAAGACATCCTTGAGTTGGTTGGTCTTGAGGCCAAAGAAGGGGACTTTCTCGATTGAGCCATCTTCGTGCTTGAAATGTACCCGGAAGTCTTGCATAAACTCGTAATGCACCACCGTCTCGGGCGATCGGCTGGTGGTTTCGAGAAACTTCTGCAAACCTGCGCGGGTGACATTATCGACACAGGGTGTCCCGAGAACGTAGAGCTTTTCCAGGCCCAGTTCCTGCTCCACTGCCCGCAGGGCTTGGATTTGGCAACCGACGCCGATCGCCAGCAGCCGCTGCATCCCCGACTGCTCGACCTGCTCTAGAATCGAGAGGTTGGGCGAGAGCGTGGGCTTATTCACTCGTGCCGCGAGAACTTCCGCTGGCGTCCGGGCAATGACGGGCATGGGTTGAAAGCGATCGTCGGGGCTGTTTTGCACACAAACCACGCCTTCGACTAAACCCGCTTCGAGCATGGTGCAGGCGATCGT
>JBMYQW010000217.1:0-8406 GCA_049601735.1 Spirulinaceae cyanobacterium | reverse complement strand
GAGATCCCACATCAGATCTGGAACCGCAATGCGCAGGCTGACGGCCAGAAATTGCAAAATTCCTTGTAGAGATTGATCTTGGAGCACCACTGGGCTAATGAGCGCCTGCAAAATACTCTGGAGAGATTCTTCAAAGAGACCGATCGCCGTCAAGAGCGCCAAAATAGCCGGAAACAGGGACAACAGGGAGCTGTAGGCCATTTCCGCAGCAAGGCTATTGAGCCGTTGATGCCAGATTTGCAAGATCGTGGTGCGCAATACCGACCAAGTGAGGTAGCGAAAGAGCAGGATAAAGCGGGGCAGTTTCAAATGGGGCCTGTCGGAGGTGTGTCTGGGAGTCTGTCTGGCATAATTGCATATAGCTTATCCCCAATGAGACGGTTCATGAGTGAAGAGGTGGTCCAGTGGCTGGCGGAAATTCGCAGCCTCAAAACCCAACTAGCCGAAGCCCAGCGCGATCGGGATGCGGCCCAAGCCAGCGCCGATCATTGGCGGAGTACTTATAATACCGAAGCCCGCCAGCGCCGCGAAGACATCCAAGCAGCCCAGGCGCGTATTGCTGCCCTAGAGGCACAAATCGCACAGCTCCAGCAGCCCAAGCCTGCCCCAACTCAGCCCAAGGTCGCCGCCTTTGCGGCTGAACTCGCGCCGCTCAAGTCTGAGGCCCAGTTGCGCAGCAAGCTCATTGAACTGTTGTATGAGCGCGATCGCGCCCGCGAAGCCCTCAAAAAAGAGCAAAAGAACCATCGCCACACCCGCCAGAACCTCACGGCCGTGATTGGCGACACGATGGATCAACTCACACGCCTCCGGGGTACACCGCCCCCACCCCTCACGGAGGCAGAGCTGCCCCCAGTGGCCAGCAAAAATCGCTCGGAACCCGAGGTGGAAGTCTTGCCCTCGCCCCAGACGCCGCCATCTCAAGCCCGTCCCTCTCAAGCCTCTCGCCCCCCGTCCAGCCCGCCCCCATCTACGACAACTGGACGAGCACCCACCATACCCGATAAGGGCAAAGGGCTTGATGAGCAGCCTTAAGGGTGTTAAAGGAGATCAAGAAAAAAAATCTGTGTTATTGTGATTGCGCTCTGTACAGTGCCAAAGGCAATCGTCAAAACTGGATTGTGGTGAGCCTGCTCACCCTACACAAGCGGTTTCTAATGCATCTGTTTAGCTGTGTCACGGCACTACTCCAATCCAGATGGTTTTACTATACAGACTGGTTCGTCGCGCAGACACCGCTCAAAGACTTCACGATATGGGCAAAGGCTATCTGGGCAATCGTGATGGAATCTGTCAATTTCCGTCCAGAACTTCTCTTCTGAGAATCCCTCAAAGTCCGATACTGCAAAGATAGCCAGATTATGAAACGCAATAGCGCGGAATACTGCAATGCGAAGTGTCCGATTCTCATACAGCAATCGCCACGGTCGGAAGAAAGATAGCCCATAGTACAGAGGAGCCAAGTCCCACTTCAGGTGTAGCAATCCTTGAGCAAGTAGTATCCGATATGCTCGAACCTTTGCATCATCCATATTGCAATCCTTCCTTCAGGTGTAAGGTGGGCATTGTTTATCAACTCAGGGATTAGGGAATACAAAGCATAAGAGATTCAGCTTCGTGGATGTAAACCAGAATGGTACAAAATTTGACGAAGATTGACTACACTCAAACGATTCATTTTTAACCGAGCAATAGTCGCTCGACCGATAGGAGTCAAACCCAGAATGACTGAATAATTCTTGTGCCAAGCAAAATGCTTAGACCATTGATCTTGACGCGGGTGGTAAAGTCTAACTTCTTGCTGTGTTATCGGATCAGGCACATGGGTTTGAGTGTATTTGTGGTTATTACAATCCTGACAAGACCAAGCCAGATTGTCTAATGTATCTGCTCCACTCTTACAAACAAGAATGATATGTTCTACTGAAAATGGCGTGGGTGAAAACTGTTCTTGGCTAAGACAATATTCACAACATCCTTTGGCGCGCTCACGAACCTGCCGACGCAAACTCTGAGAGATCATAACTCAGCTTCTACCTCAGAGTTATGCTCCGGAATTCCAAACTCAGCCATCATTCCCAATAGCGACTTTTGACGCATTCTTCCCAACTGTGCCAGTGCTGTCATACGTTGAGAATGGTAGAAATCTAGGCGATCGCTCAATTCAATCAAACACTGATACTCTGCCTCAGTTAGCGTCTCCGCTTGTCGCTTTTCAATTAATACTTGATATTGAGTTTGCTCTGTCAGAGAAAGAGTTTGATTAATAGTCTCAATCAAATCTGCTTCAGCAGGAGGTAAGCTATTTGCTTGCTGCCGATCGCGGAGTGCTACAACGTCATCAAAAAACGCTTCAAACTCACTCAACGAGAGTTGACTAACTGCTTTGAGCAAATCATGACGGGTAAGCTGGGATTGAATTGTAACCGTTTCCATCATAGTACCTTAGCTGTAGGGCGGGCAATGCCCACCGAATGAGGGTTATAAAATTAACAGCGTTGGCGTTACTGAGAATTATAACCAATCGAGCAGTAAATATTCCTGAAACTCATGCATTGTGTGATGGGTGGAAAAGTAGAGATTACCGGAGATATCTTTGAGGTTTGGTGTGCCGCTAAATTATGGCAATTATTGCTCCACTGCGATATCCATTATGGATTTCTGACTGAGTTACTTAATATCTTTCCCACCTCACGAACCCAACGCAATCAACCGCTTCAACACCTGCACCACTCGATAAAAATCATTCCCCTGGCGCTTCGAGAGCGTTAGCTTATCTGAGAGATCATACCGCCCCTCTTGGGCATCTAACTTCACAAACAAATAATCCTCCCCCGTGGTGATCAAGCCATAGGTGGGGGATTCCTGGCTCGAATTCCCCATCATGTAACTCAATGTTTGGGGCAGAGCTTGCATCACACTAAAGCCATAGCGTTTACTTTCTAGCACCACTAACCAAAGTTGCTCTTGCATGACCAACACATCGATCAAACCCTCTAAAACCTGATCGCGCTCTTCGATCGCCACCTTGATATATTTCTCTCCACGCACCAAATAAGGGGGCTGAAATACCCCCAATAATTCCAACAATGGTGCAACCAAAATCAAATTCACAGTGCTCTCCGTAATGGCACCCGCAGCTTGATAATAGCGATAGCGATCGCGGAGTTGGTCACAGCGGAGTCGTTCGGTCTCTGTCAGCGTCGGTAAAGGTGATTGAAACCATTCTGGAAAAAATTCCAGATCGTTACTGGGAGCGAGGTTAAAGGTGAGGTGAACATCCCGCAGATTGGTGATCGCTCGGGTGATTCCAGTGGTTTTAGGCATGATACTCCAGTTGCCAATTCTACGCGTCAAACTCAATCCCTTCATACAAATCAGTGATCTGGAGGGAACAGCCAATCGATCGCAACTCCAAAACAACTGCCGCATCGGTATATTCCGAAAGCAGCCATTGATTCACGTTGGTTTTTAGATAATGCTCAACTCGAACCTGGTATTGATCGATGAGCAAATATTCCTGAAACTCAGCAATTGTGCGATAGGCAGCAAACTTAGCCCCATGGTCATAGTCCTGGGTTGAGTTGGAGAGGACTTCCGCGATCAAGCAGGGATTAAGAACGGTATCAGTGCGACCGGAAAGAAGTGCGATCGGCTTTTTGAGCACCATCACATCAGGGTAAGTGTAGATATTTTGATCAGGAATAGCGAGACGTTGATCGACATGGAAAGTACGATATTCCTTACCTTTGAGCGCCAACTTGAGGGCGATGTAGAGATTGCCGGAAATGTCGTTATGGTTCGGTGTGCCTCCGGTCATGACAATCATTTCTCCGTGGCGATACTCGTGGCGCAGCTCTGAGTTGATTTCTTGTTCGAGATATTCAGTGGGGCTGATACGGGTGGGAGGTGCGATCGCGCTGACCATCATCACATTTGCTGAACTACATTGCTTTAAGCGGAGATGAACCTAGGGTGTGTCATCGATTAAACTCAGAAGCCTTATGGGACAAGGGATAGAGCGCCCGACCCAAAAAACAGGCAAAGGGGCTGTAAGCCAGTCATAGTCAGAGTTTGCAATTTAAATGATGACAGCCCCTAGAATTTCAGGGGGCAGGGGTACATTTTGTTCCCACCTGTTCCTACAGCAACAGCCGCAGTAGCGACCCTCCCAACCCCCTGACCGAGTTGAGGATGTCAATGCCCAGGCCATTGCCGCCGCCGCCAGGGTTTTGGCGCTCCTCAATATATTCCACCAGCGCCAAGGCCATCGCTTCTCCTTCCGGGTTCTCTTGGGTTTGAAAGAGAGTTGCCGCCTGGGCCGCATCCTGAGCTGCCCCCGCCTCATCCACCAGGCTCAGGCGCATCATCGCCCGCCCCAGATACGCGGCGGCAAAATCGTTATCCAGCTGAATGGCGCGATTGTAGTAGTTGATCGCCTCAATGTAGCTGCGATTGTTCCCCGCCACGACGCCAAGCGCATAATAGTTCTCCGCTCGCTCAAAAGAAGTCGGCAGACCCACTGCCCCCTGAATCGCTGCCAAATCCAACCGTGCTCCCCAAAGATTCGCCTGGGAGAGAATCGATCGCCGCAAGTCCGTCCCCGCCACATTCGCCCCCAGCAGACTGGCCCCGCTCAGGTTGGCACTGTGCAACGATGCCCCCGCTAGGTTGGCTTGGGTGAGATCTGCCCCCGCCAAATTTGCCTGACTCAGGTTCGCCCCGCGTAGATCAGCGCCCGCTAAATTTGCACCGGGTAGATCCGCAAAGACTAAGCCTGCACCGCGCAGGTCACAACCGGGACAGTCCCCGGTGGAGAGTAGTTGCTGGAGATGGTTCGGGTCTTCAGCGGCGGCAGGCACGGCCGTGAACAGGGTGATCAAACTGGCGGCAACGAGGGAGAGGGTCTTGGTCATTAGCTGGAGTTTGGGCAACTGCTCTATTATGGTATCGCCCTCATCCCGCCATCTCCACCACAAACGGATAACTGTCAATTGCGAACTGCGAACTCTGAACTACGCTTTCCTCCCCCGCTCCAACCGGGCGATCGCCTCATTGCCCTGGCCCCTAGCGGCGCACTCAAAGCTGTTGCCCGTCTCCAAGATGGCCTCGCGGTTTGGCAGCGCCAGGGTTACACCATCGAACTCGATGCCGGCTGGCAAGACCGTCATAGCTATCTGGGGGGCACGGATGCCCAGCGGCGTCAGGCCCTCAAAACGGCCTGGGCAGATCCACACTGCAAAGGTATTCTCTGCATTCGGGGCGGCTATGGTACGGCACGGTTACTCGAAGATTGGGACTGGCCCCAGACCGATACGCCCAAATGGTTGATTGGCTTTTCGGATATCACCGGGTTGAGCTGGAGTTTGGCAAGCCAGGGGATCGGCAGTCTCCATGGGCCAGTACTGACAACGCTGGGTAAGGAACCGGACTGGTCACAACAGCGACTCTTTGATGCGGTTATGGGTCGGCCCCTTGCACCGTTGCGGGGCACGGGCTGGGGCAAAGGGCGGGCCAATGGTTTGCTGCTACCAGGAAATTTGGCGGTGGCCACCCATCTGCTCAATACGCCCGTGCAGCCGAATTTCAAGAATGTCATTCTCGCCTGGGAAGATATCGCCGAAGCGCCCTATCGCCTCGATCGCCTGATCACCCAATGGCGCATGAGCGGGATGCTGGAGCAGGTGGCAGGCATTGCCCTGGGGCAGTTCACCGATTGTGAGGGTGATGCGGGCACCTGGACGGTCGAAGAAATGCTGCGCGATCGCCTTTCTGACCTCAACATCCCCATTGTTTCTAACTTACCCTTTGGTCATGAGGCGGGTAATGCCACCTTGCCTGTGGGAAAGATGGCAATGTTAGATGGCGATCGTGGCACGTTAACAACGTTATAAATAAACTGAAGCGAGATCTTTTTTGAGCCATGAATCAACAGAAAAGGCAAGTGATCTTATATCAAGACGAAGATGGATATTGGATTGTTGAATGCCCCAGCCTCAAGGGCTGTAATACCCAAGGGCAGACCAAAGCGGAGGCGCTAGAAAATATTAAAGAAGCGATATTAGGTTACATTGCTGCTCTAGAAGAAGATGGTATCCCCATTCCCAAAGATCAGTTTGAAACAGCGGTGGTTGTTGTGTGAGTAAGTTACCAAGTATTTCAGGGAAAGCCTGTATCAAGGCCCTGAAGAAAATTGGGTTCTATCAAAAACGACAGGAAGGTAGCCACATCATTCTGCGCAGAGATGAGCCCTTTTCTCAAGTCGTTGTTCCTAATCATACACAGATTGCCAAGGGAACCTTACGAACCATTATTCGAGATGTTGAATTGACTGTTGAAGAATTTGTTGAACTGCTGTAGTCCTATAAGTGTCATTCTTACGACGCCACTAAACTCGGCAATTCCGCTTCACTTAAGCGCCCGTCTTCTAGATGCACCAGGCGATCGGCTACATCCAAAATTCGGTTGTCGTGGGTGACAATCAAGCTCGTGCAACCCTGATCCTTAGAAAGGCTGCGCATCAGTTCTACCACAGCACGACCCGATTTACTGTCCAAGGCGGCGGTCGGTTCGTCGGCGAGGATGAGTTTGGGATGACCGGCCAGAGCGCGGGCGATCGCCACCCGTTGTTTTTGTCCGCCCGAGAGGTGCGCCGGGTAATAGTTAAGATGATCGCCGAGCCCAACCGCTTCGAGCATATCCGTCGCTCGTTGCTTGACTTCCTCACCAGGTAAAGGATGCAGTTCCGCCGCCATTTGCACGTTTTGCCTTGCCGTTAGCGACATCAACAGGTTATGTCCCTGAAAGATATAGCCAATCTTGCGCCGAATCTTCACCAGACGCTGTTGCGGCACACCGACAATGTCTTGATCCAACACTTTGAGGCTACCTTCCTGGGCCGAGCGCAGCCCACCCATGAGCGTTAGTAGGGTCGTTTTCCCCGAACCAGAGGGCCCCTTGAGGATGATCACCTCGCCCGGCAGCATGGTGAAACTAATGTCAAAGAGGATCTGCTTGCGCAGCTCCCCCCGGCCAAAGGCATGGTTAAGGTTGCGGATGTCAATAATGGGCGTCATCAAGAATCACTCAGGGCTAAGGCCGCCTCTCCCGCTGCCCCCCCCAACATCTCAGCCGTTGCCGCTTCTTCACCGAGATAAATTGCCCGGATATCTTCCGGAAGCTGCATGGTGAGCATCCGGTAGCTCTCGTTGAGGTAGTCTTGCACCTGAGCCGGGGAAATCATGTCGCCCTCGGCTTGAAGGTAAGCGGCGATCCGGGTCGGGCTCCATTTGAAGGTTTTGGCCATGATCAAGATCAGACGCACGATCGGCGGCAGGCGATCGAGGGCTTGTTCGAGATAGCACCAGAGCGGCGGCGAGGCAGATTCGAGGCTGTAGTTAATTGCCTCGACCGGGGGCAGTTCCACCTGGTTGATGCACATCGCTGTGACGTTAATGAGCCAGTTTTGAAACGAGCTGGCGTTGGCGTTTTGACCGCGCAATTCGAGGCTGCGCATTTCGTAGAAGGCGTGTCGCCAGGTGAGGGCGAAGAGGTAGTCCCCCTGGACGGGCGATCGCGCCGAATGGGCGATCAGGGTATAGACAATCGGGTTATAGCGGCAAAAGAGGGCCACAAAATATTTGCCCTGCTCCGGATAGCGTTGAAACAGCGTCAGCAGGTCTTGGTCACTGTAGCGAAACAGCGACTTGATCGTGAGGTGTTGGCATTCCAGGAACTGGGGAGTTTGCACAGTTAGCGTGGGTCTAAAATAATATAGTTATACCTTAGATCTCTGCGTTGCTGCTGCGATGGTTCGTGTTTTCGTCTATGGCACGCTTGGGCCGGGCCAAGCCCATTACCAAGATTATTGTGCCGATCGCGTGCAATGGGTGCAGCCTGCCTATACCTACGGCCAGCTGTATGCCTTGCCCGTTGGCTATCCGGCTCTGACCCAGGGACGCGATCGCGTGTGGGGCCACCTGCTCACGTTCCCCGATGCCGCGATCCTCGCTCAACTCGATGACCTCGAAGACTTTGAACCCGATCGCCCCCCAGAGCAGAATGAGTACGAACGCTGCTCGGTTCCGGTTTATGACCCAATGGGGCGATCGCTGGGCCAGGCTTGGGCGTATTTGATGCGTCTCCCTTGGATCAAAGCAGCGGGGGGGCAATATCGGGCCAGGGGCTGTTGGCCATAAGCAGCCAATTTTCCACGATCTGTGCCCTAGAGAACGGTTTGCGATCGCAAAATACCAACTAAAATAACTCCAGCAAGCGACTCTAACCAAACGTGAGTTTCGGTTAAGGAATTCTTTCAAGCCCTTATCTGCACCTGGCAAGATATAGCTACCCTCCGGTATTGCCGGAGTCTGAGGGGGCAATTTCCCCCTCAGCGGGAGGTGTCGG
>JBMYQW010000216.1:0-8433 GCA_049601735.1 Spirulinaceae cyanobacterium | reverse complement strand
CTACTAACGGTTGTATTCTGAATGCTGAATGAGTTAGTTGGCTGCTCAATGAATTGCCCTTGCCAAGTACAGAAGACTTAAGGCTGACCGACAATTGTGGCAGGGGTAATGCTCAAGAGGTTGCCCGGCTTGCCGGGAACTGCCCCCTTGATCAGCAACAGATTCCGCTCGACATCAATTTTGACCAGCTCCAGCTTGCGAATCTTGACCTTAGTGTTGCCGTAACGACCCGCCATGCGTTTGCCCGGATAAATACGACCTGGTGTCGTGCCTGCCCCCGTTGAACCCGGCAGACGGTGGTTCTTGGAACCGTGGGACATCGGCCCCCGACGGAAGTTATGCCGCTTTTGGTAGCCCGCAAAGCCCCGACCAATGGTTTTACCGGCCACATCGACGAGTTGGCCTTCGGTAAAGATTTCCGTGGTCACCGCTTGCCCCAGCTCGAAACCGCCCACATCCGCAACGCGATATTCTTTGAGGCGACGCAGCGGTGCAGCACCCGACTTCTTGAGATGCCCCAGTTTGGGCTGGTTGAGCGCCTTTTCCTTGACTTCTTCGTAGCCCACCTGGATGGCACTGTAACCATCCGTGGCATCTGTCTTGATCTGAGTAATGGTGCAGGGCCCAGCTTGCACCACAGTCACCGGAATCGAAGCCCCGGTTTCTGGGTTAAAGATCTGAGTCATGCCGAGTTTTGTGCCGAGTAGTCCGACCGTCACGGGCTTAAAACCTCTCGTGAATTATAAGATGAACAACAAAAACAAGGACAGTGCTCCCTCTCCAGGGAGGATGCTCCCACCGCAAAAGCAGCCCAAGCCGATAACGGCGGGCTGACAGGAAACCCTTTAGCAGAGATCCAGTGTTATGAAAAACAGTTGAGAATGGAGAATATATGCAGACAAGCTGCGTTGCCCTAAGACTTGGAACCGACAAGAATTAAACGAGTCGTCGTCCAGTATCTTTTGTTTTCTGGGCAGAGGGGGCACAAAGCGCATCCCCAAGTGACTTAAGGTCACAATCGACAATAGTAGCGATCGCCGGAACCGGAGTCAAGCCCTTCGTCCAAAAAACTTTGAGCTATGCCTAGAGGGCGTCATTGACTAGGGCTGCAAATCCTTTTGCCACAATGGTTCCAATCTCTAGCTATTGCCCTAAAACGGACTCACTTCCACAACGCCATCCGGCTTAAACACCACTTGAAACTGCCCCAAGGGTTCACCGGGGATCACTGAGCCCGTCGAGCGACCCGCGTTCGGCTCTAAACGGTCGGGTAGGGGGGTCAACCCCGATAATGTGAAGGCGGCATTATTTTGGGCTTGGTAATCGGCAACTTCACCCGCCTCGGTGACGCCAACGCGAAACACCAAATCGTTGCCCAATGTGTCCACGTCCTCATCCCAATCTTCCCCAAGGGTTTGGGCTAGTTCATCTTGGAGTTTGCCTAGGGTCTCGGCATCCTCAATCTGCTCACCCAAGGTGGGTGTGCCCGCATAGCCATGCCAGGGGTTGACCTGGAGCACTTGATCTTGGGTAAAGACGACTTTGAAGTCCACGGTTGCTTCCCGCTGGGCGATCGCCGCTTGGGTGGGCAAAAACTGGAGGTCGGGCAGCGGCGTGAGTTCCCCTCGCTCCTCAGGCGTCCCGTCCACGGGTTCATAGGCGACGATCGCGCCGTCAACCGTAGCTGTAACGCGATAAGCCAAGTCGGTGGAGAGGCGATCGCGCTCTTCCCAAGCCCGGTTCAACTCCCGGTAGAGATATTGCTCGATATAGCGCACTTCCGTGGGGTCAGTGATCGTCTCGCCCTGGCTCAAGAGTTCCTCTAGCTCGGCAGCAGTGATCGTCTCCCCGGTATCCGCCCGCTCGGGCTCGGATGCATCATCCGCTCCATCGGACTCATCATTGGTTTCGTCTGCGTCAGGAGGGTCATCCTCTCCAGAAGCGTCGGCTGGCGTCTCATCCGGATCAGTCTGGGTCGTCTCTCCGTTCTCTTCCGTCGTTTCGGGCGGCACGGTGGGTTCTTCGACCTCAGGGACGGGAATGAAGAAGAGCAGCAAGGCGGCGATCGCCAGACTGCCCAACCCAGTCGCTAGGGGTTGAGCCCGCACCGCTAAGGGAATATCGGCTTGGCGATAGCGACGGCTGACGGGCGTCAGCTGCAAGGTCATGTCGGGCAGCGTCCGGGGATCGGCAAAGAACTGATCGATCGCATCCACCAAGTCAGCTAAGTGCAGCGTGCTCAACTCCAGCTCTACGGGTTGCCCTTCTGCGGGCAACCATTCCAGATGATGATAGCCCGGTTGCTCGCTGGGCCAAAGATTAACGCCCGACTCGCGGTGGGTCGCGGCGGGTTGAGACACCCCGCTTAACACCCCTTGGGCATAAAGACTCACCGCATTGACGAGACTTTCCAAAAAATCTCGCCCGCCCAGGAGGCGCGGCTCCCGATCCGGAAAAATGCATTCGGCTTGCAACAACACCGAGAGGAGGGGACGATGGCTGTCAATTTCATTGTCTTCCGTTGCAGCAGCATTCATGCCCTCAAGTTGCAGACTACATTTCGGTAGGCTGTATTGGCGCTTAATCGTCATATCACCTCTCCATCAAATAAACTCACCCAGAGACGCTGCACCCCTGTCGCCCCTGCGCAAAACAGCAGTTGAGTTAATAGATCCAACGCTAGAGGATGGAGTTGCTCGGGCTGGCTCAGGTAGCGAGCGACTCGCGCCCGACGGGGATTCATCCGACTGCGAAAATGGGCTTGAAAACGCTCTAGGTATTCCGAAAGACGATAATGCTGATCCGGCGGGAGACCCTTAGCTTGCAGATCCTGCCAAGCCCCCAAGAGTTGACGCAGCAGCAAGGTGAGTTGCTTGGCCCGTGACCCAGCAATGATGGTCAGGGCTTTGGCTTGATCTTGGCTGAGGGTGTTGCGATTATAAGAGCGCCGCCAGGGATTGGTGCAGCGGAGCTTCCAGAGGACGACCCGCCCCGGAATCAGAGTTTGGAGTTCTAGATCACGCACTGTCGCCAGCATATATTCTGAGCCACCCAGTTCAAGCGCCTCAATGGCGAGTAGCAGTAGATCCAGACGCTGCTGACTGCGGGTGGAGCAGCCTTCGAGATCGGGAATGCTGGGCAGGGTGTCCAGGATTAGGGGTTTGGGCCGAGGAGGAAGGGGACTATATTCGGACAAGCGGCTTACGGACTGACTCATGCCAAGGGGGGGTGAACCAAAAGAAGTTTATTAGGGGAAGGCACAATTGAAGGGCGGCAGGATGAGTGGAACCAGAGTTAATGGTGTTTGGGCGAGACGCACTCGGCTAAAAAGTGGATTCTCAAGGGGAATGGCCGGATAAGGGTGCATTTTGAGATTCTTTGATTCTACAGAGTGGCGACGATCGCCGATTCACCTCACAACATCCCCGCGTAAATCCCAGCTTCCCAGTGTACTATTCTTTTCAACCCATCCCCAACCTGGGCGGGCTGAATCTAGGCTCAGATGCCGGATGCCCTACGCTGCTGCTCCCGCATCGAGCGAGGCACAACGGGTATACAGTGCTAAGGAGATTTCTGGTAATGAATGTACCAACAAGAGCTCGAAAATGGTGCGTTACGCTGTCGCTAACAGCACCCTACGCGGTATAAACTTTTCGAGACATCACCTTAGTGGCTCAGATGGCGTGAGTTCAGATTCTTCTGCCGCTAACCCACTCCCCCAATGCAGAATTTGAGTTGAGAAATTATGGTCAAGACCGCTTCAACAATGTTGCCCCTGGGCACGACTGCCCCTGACTTTGCCCTACCCGATGTCAAAACTGGTGAGACGATTTGTCTAGAAACGTTTAAGGGCAAAGCAGCCCTGCTGGTGATTTTCTTCTGTCAGCATTGTCCCTTCGTAAAGCATATTGAGACAGAACTGGCAAGGATTGGCCAAGATTATCAACCTCAGAATTTAGGCATTGTGGCGATCAGCGCCAACGACATCACCACGCACCCCAGCGATGATCCGGCACACCTCCAGGCCATGAGCGATCGCCTCAAATTCACCTTTCCCGTTTGCTACGACGCCAGTCAAGCAGTTGCTAAAGCTTACACCGCAGCTTGCACGCCGGACTTTTTCCTGTTTGATGGCGATCGCCATTTAGCCTATCGAGGTCAGCTCGATGAGAGCCGTCCGGGGAATGACCGACCTGTCAACGGTGCAGACTTGCGGCGGGCGATCGACCAGGTACTACGTGGTGCAGCGGTTGATCCAGAGCAAAAACCCAGCATCGGCTGCAATATTAAATGGACACCGGGCAATGAACCGGACTATTTTGGCTAGAGTTAGATGTTTAGTTCCTCCTCACCCCAACCCGCCTCCGCTGCCGCCGAGGTCTGGAAAGCCCGGATCGATCAATTCACCCAGGCCCATCAGCAAGAGCTGGCCGCCCTCGCTTGGGGCATTTACCAGCAAGATCCAGACACCACCGATACAATCGGCATTGACCTTAAACCTGAGCCCCATTTTGTCACCTGCAAGCGCGAAGCCCTCGATCGCCTCAACCAAAATGTGGGCGGCCATTTGCAAGAGTTGCTGGGCATTCGGGATAACGCCGATCTCAATAATGAGGTGGTGATGATTGTGATTGGCGAAGGGCAGCTTAAGCTGATTTACTTTGCAATGGAGCCCTCGCCTGCCGTTTGCTTTGAGCAAGTCGGGCAGTCCGTTGAAGCTCTTATGACCCAGCTTGAAGCGGATTTACAGCAGCGATTTGCCAAGGCCTGAACCGCCAGCATTATGTTAGAACCAACAGAATGTTGAGCTTTGAGTGGTTGAAGGGATGCGGTGGTTAAAATTTGCCTTGATTGGCATTCTGAGTTTAGGAATGTTCCTGATCGCATTCATGATTCAGGGTCAGGAAGCGCCTGCGGCAACCTGCGAATATCATGAGGCAGCTTACGTCGGTCTTGACCCGGAGGCGATCGCTCAGGAACTCGAAACCACCGGCCTCATCGGTCGCATTCATGGTGTGGCCGCCCCACTCGATTTAGCCGTTCTGAGCCTTGAGGAGCCGGGGAATTTCTTCAATCGGCAACAGGTTTCGCTCCTGCCCGCCAACCCGAAAGTGAAAGCCGCGATCGCTCAACTCCAGCGCCACGATCGCGTCTGCCTCCAGGGAGAGATGCTGTGGAACTCCAGTCCGCAACTGCACCTGAGCATTAATCGAGTTGAAGTCCTCGAAACCTGGCCCGGCCTGGCTGATTATCCTGACTACGACTATCAAGCCAGCTTCCCAGCGGATCTCGAAGCTCAAAATCAACTCATCGCCAAGGTTCACGCTGTAGCGGCAGCGGGCAAGATCTTGGTGGTGGAATATCAGGATGGCATTCTGCCCATCTTCGTGGACTCACCGACCGATGCGATCGCGGGCCTCTATCGCGGTGATATCGTCGAGATTCACTACACCCTCCAGCGCCATCCCCCGCAACCGAGCCATCTACAACTGGATACGACCGTCGCCGAACCCGTTCAGGTGCTCGATTCTCTCTTGGCCTGGCATGAAACCCCCCGGACGCTCACCGGGCAGCTGGTGAAGTTTCCCCAGAGCCCGCAACTCAAGTTTGATGTTTATGCGATCGCCGTCGCCACCCAGGGCATTGAGCGCACGTTTACCCTGGTGAACTTTACTGATGCAGCGACCTTTGCAGCCATTCGCACCCAGCTCGCTGAAATTTGGGATGCCCAGGCCGAGACGGCCATCCGGGGGCGCAATGCCCTAGTGAATCCGGAGATCACGCTCGAAGTCACCGGCATCGCCAATGTGGTCTCCCCAGCCCAGGCGAACCCGCAGCTTTTGCTCTCAGGGGTTGAGGCGATCGCGGTGCGTTAGGGGGCGCTGCGTCTTCCCGAGTCCATGCCCACTCGGTTTGGGCGATCGCGTCACCTCTCAGGTTGCACGTCGAGAGACAATCGAAAGCAGATTTGCTAATCTTGGAATACGCTGTTAACTCAGTAATTTCTCGTAGAGGACAAAAAACTGCCATTAACCCATTGTCGGTATTGGGCTCCCTCTCTATGAACTTTGTAGGGGTTCCCATCCCTAGAGTGAACTTTCACAACAATTTCGCAACTTTGCGAGATCGTTTGATCAGGATTCGCGCATTTTGATGGGTTTGTCTACCTGTTTGTTTTTGGGAACTGAAACTAAAAACGGTAAAGGATTTTATAAAAATGAATTTAATCAATTGGTTATCCAACCTCAAAGTGAGCCAAAAAATCGGTTTGGGCTATGCCCTTGCCCTGGGCATTGCCGTCTCGGGAACGACCCTCGGGTTTTCCTTGGGGCAACATTATTATGCTCAGGCTGACCGGGAAGAGACCTATTTTCGCAACGAGCTACAACTGCTCCAACGGATTCAAGCGCGGGTTTTACAAACGCGAACCCATCAACAACAGTTAATTCCGCTCTTGGAATTTCCCGATCGCTTCCAAGATGAGTATAGCCATATGCTCGTTCATCAGTCGGAAATCGCCCAGTTGTGGAATGACATGAAGGTATTTGTGAAAACCTCCCATCAATTTCACGATGATGCCCATGTTGCTCAAGTCACAGATTTTTTGCAGGACTACGATGCCGTTCCCTCAGAATACGCCGAGACCATTGAAGAGCTGGTTGCCGAGATTCAAACCGTCAACCTGGAAGATGCAGCGACATTTGCCACTACCCAGAACCGCTTGCTCACCTTTACTAATAGCGACTTAGCTCTTGAGTTTGATGGCATATCCGATGATCTGGTGGGAATTCTAGACCAAATCTCGCAAGAGTTGGAGCGAGCCATTCAAGCCAAAGAAAATAGCATTGTTCTGGCTAATCGGATTGTGATCATTAGTATTGTCCTGTCGGTGTTAATCGCAATCATTCTGGCGGTTATCACCAGTCGCCTGATTGTCGCCCCGCTCGAAAAACTGACGACATTTGCCCAAGAAACCACGCAAAACGCTGATTTCCAGTCCCAAGTCACAGGCATCGATCGCCAAGACGAAATTGGTCGTTTGGCTCAGTCATTCAATAGCCTGATCGCTTCGGTGCAATCGCTGCTAGATGAACTCAAAACCACCCAAGTTCAGATGGTGCAGAGCGAAAAAATGTCTGCCCTGGGTCAGATGGTTGCGGGAGTTGCCCATGAAATCAACAACCCAGTCAACTTTATTCATGGCAACCTCAAGCACGTTCAAGACTATACCGATGACTTGCTCGATCTTACACAACTCTATGCCCAGCACCATATTGAACCTGTAGCAGAAATCCAAGACAAAATTGAGGAGGCAGACTTGGAGTTTATGCAAGACGATCTACCCAAGATGCTGAACTCCATGAAGGTGGGCACAAGCCGCATTCGCAACATTGTTTTGTCGCTGCGGAATTTTTCTCGCTTAGATGAAGCGGACTTCAAAGATGCCGATTTGCATGAGGGCATTGACAGCACGTTGCTAATTCTGGAGCACCGTTTAAAGGCCCAGCCCATGCGCCCGAAGATTGAAGTGATTCGGCAATACGGTAAACTCCCCCCAGTGGAATGTTATCCGAGCCAACTCAATCAGGTTTTTATGAATATTCTTGTCAATGCCATTGATGCCATTGATGAGGCCCATACGGCACAAAACGACTCCGAAAAACCGCCCGCCAAGCCCCAAATTACAATCCGCACGGAGCAAGTAGATGACGATTGGGCCAAGGTTGCGATCGCCGACACCGGACGTGGCATTCCTGAAGAGAGCCAAAAGAAAATCTTTGATCCCTTCTATACCACGAAAGCAGTTGGCAAGGGCACAGGGATGGGAATGTCGATTAGTCATCAAATCATTACTGAGAATCACGGCGGCAAACTGGATTTCCGCTCTAGCCCGAATCAGGGCACGGAATTCATCATTCAAATTCCGGTTCGTCAAACCGTTGCCAGCAACAAGACAAAGCTGACCCAAGGCAATCTAAACCTCGTCTAAGTTGAGACCCGGAGTTTTTATGTAGGGGGAGCGCCCTTCTACCCCGGCAGGGTCTGGGGCAACCACGGGGGGATTGCCTCTACAGCAGCATCCTGGAAACTACAGGTTTCAAGCTGGTCTTGGTTTAGAAGCTGCCATCCTTTAATTCTAAGGAGATTCCAGATCCCTCAAACCGTTATTTTTCGGAAGCAAAATCCAACGTAGGGTGGGCATTGCCCACTACAACATCATTGCTCCATGGCTTCGCTCGCTCTATAAAAAACGGGTCAATGCGAGTTTCAAGCATTGACCCGTTTCCGGTTATGGATGTTGATGGTAGAAGCGATCGCAAGCGTGGTCTAGCGATCGCGCAGTTGGTGTGGGACTGGTTTCGCTCCAAAGCTTATCAAGCAGCAGGCTTTGCTCATAAAAGAGCAGTAAAACCGCGATCGCTTCCCGATCAA
>JBMYQW010000215.1:0-8476 GCA_049601735.1 Spirulinaceae cyanobacterium | reverse complement strand
GGCCGCCCCAGCAGCCTTGTGAATAAAGGGTTTCACGCTTAAGTTCACACCAGTGAATGCCCACCCTACACGATGTCTGGGGGTAGGCTTGAAATTCACTCCTTAAATCTGGTTAAATCTGACGACTCTCCACCGCCCAGCGGGCCAACTCCGTGCGATTGTTCAGGTTGGTTTTGCCCAACATATTCGAGACATGGCTCTCCACCGTGCGTTGGCTGACTTCGAGCTTCTGGGCAATGCCCCGATTGCCCAACCCCTGGGCAACCAGCTTGACCACTTTCTTTTCTTTGGGTGTGAGAGAGACATTTTCGGGAACAGAGAGCGCGTTCGCCGAGAGGCTTTGGGGTTCACCTGCTCCAGCGGCCCGGAAGCGATCGAGTTGCTTAAGGGAAGATTCCACCTGAGCCACCAGCTCTTCCGGCTCAAAGGGCTTGGTCATATAAACATCTGCCCCCTCACTGAGCCCCTTGACCCGATCGCCGCTCTGGCTCTTGGCCGAGAGGAATAAAAACGGAATCCATTCCGTTTGGGGGTTCTGGCGAACTTTTTCCACAAAGGCATAGCCATCCATCTGGGGCATCATAATGTCGCAGATGATCATGTCTGGAATGTCGTTGGCGAGATGGTCGAGGCCTTCTTGGCCACTCTCGGCGGTAATCACATCAAAACCGCGAAATTCGAGGTAGTCTCGAACCAGCAAAATCAGGTTGGGATCATCGTCAACGAGCAGGAGCTTGGATTGGGGGCGATCGGTAGAGGAATTAGACATCAGCGTTCAAGATAACAATCAGTAGTTCTCGCGCAGCGTTGATCTTGCCTCGAATGGCAGTTGAAAACTCAATGCGACCATTACGTAGGGTGGGCAATGCCCACCGCTAGCGGGTTGCGACGATTACCTTTAGCAGTGCGCTTCAGCGCAATCGCGTCTTGCTGATTGATTTTCTTGAGCGCCAGGAGAGCTTGACTTCTAGTATCGCATGGGTTTTTCTCTGGTCACAATCAATCGGGCGACTCCAGTACCGATTCCGTTGAGACAACTGGCCCAGGCGGGACGGGAGGCACAAGCTGACCCGCCTGTTGCAGCACTTCCCCCTGTTGTTGCTGGAGCCATTGCTGAAACTCTCGCTCTAAGAGCTGGTTCCGGGTCGTCTCATCCAGTTGAGCAGGTAGATACTGCTCTAGCCGCACAATCACGACCCAGTTCTCAATATTGGTCGGGGGCCAGAGTTGACCCGACTGGCTCCGGCGCAGCATTTGGCCAATAATGGCGTGGGGATGGGCAATGGGCACGGGCCCCACGCGCCCGCCGGTTTTCGCCTCGGGGCCTTGGGAATATTGCCGGGCGAGTTCCGCAAAGGTGGCTTCGCCATCCGCCAGACGGAAGTAGAGTTCTTGGGCGATGCCCGCATCTTGGGTGCGCAGCAGGGAATAGACCACTTGGTCGAGTTGGTCTTTGTGGTTTTGAAACGCAGTGGCGATCGTTTCCCCCCATCGCTGGGTCTTGAATTGCTCTAGCTTGAGCGATCGCACCAACTGACGGTTGAGCCCGTCAATGGTCAGGTGGCGCTGCTGGAGCCATTGCTGGAGTTGCTGGGGGGTTTCGAGGTGGTGCTGCTGGCAAAATGCGGCTCGGGCGGTGTAGAGTGCTGCTTCGCTGCATTCGAGGGGGGCGATCGCCTCTTCTACAATCAGCTCTTGCACCAGTTTGGGGAGCAGATCGTACTGCTGGAGCAACGGCAATAAGTCCGTGGCTGCGATCGTACGTTGACCAATTTTCAGGACGGGGGGCATTTTTGAAGGCAGAAGGCAGAATTTTGAAGGCAGAAGGCAGAATTTTGAAGGCGGTTTTATTGTCCAACCCACCAACCAATATTCATCCTTCTTCGCTCATCCTTTTCGCCCAGTTTAGCCCCACATCCTACACCCCACTCCCGACCCCCTAAATTCCTTAACGGATGAGTTGCTCAACGATCGCCGCCGCGATCGCCTCCGTGCCTTGACGATCAATCGGCTGGTTGCCTTGGGGCGGGGCAGGCGTCTCCTGTAGAAAACCCCAATCGCCCGCAAAAAACGGCTCTGGCGCAATGATTTGGTGGTGGCCGTATTGGCGCAGACCGTCGAGCAGCAGTGGTGCTTCGGCAAAGCCCTCCCGAATGAGCGAAACAAGCGGACGCCCGAGACGCAGCGCCTCGGAGAAGGTACTAAACCCAGGCTTGGAGACCACTCGCCCGCAGAGGGGCATAAAGTCCACCGGGCGATAATGCCGATCGGTGATTTTGAGCAGGTTGGGCAGGTCGGGGGCCTGGCGATCGAAGGTGATAAATTGCCAATCGGGAAAGCTCCCAAGCGTTTTATAGGGAATTGCGTCCAGTCCTAAGCCGCCGAAGGTCAAGAGCACCGTTTGCTCGGCGGCAGCCGTTAGGTTGAACTGGCGTTGCAACGCCTCAGGCGCAACTTTGGGGCTGCCGCCCGTGAGTCCCATGTCGGTAATGTTGTCAAAGGCCGTCATCGGCTCATGGAGGGGCAGACGCAAGAGGCGATCGCATTGTCCAAAGCATTGCTCAATCCAAGCCACCATCTCCGCGAAGGGTTGGCCCCAATCTCGATAGATAAAGTCCCAGCCAAAGTTACTCATCATCCAGCAGGGCACACCTGCCGCCTGAGCAATCGGAGCCGCGAGGGGCGGAATATCGGCCAAGACCAGATCCACCTGATTGGTGCGCAAAAACTCGGACTCACTGGCAATAATCTGCGACTGGCGATCGCGAATGTCCTGCAACTTTGCCAAGGTTGCCGCCTGATCCATCTGGAGGCTATCGGCCTGAATTACCCCCACATCGTAGGCACGGGGACGATGGATAAAGTCTCCCGCAATGTAGCTCTCCAGGAGCCAGCGGGGCGCGGTCGTCGCCAAGATCAACAGCACCTCAGGGCATAACTGCTGCACGGTATGGGCGACCGAAGCGGCTCGGGTCGCGTGGCCAAAGCCATGATTGGTAATCGCCACATAGAGCGTTGGGGGAGCCATGATCACTGCGTCTGCATAGTTTTGTAAAAGCCCGGAGATGGTAATCAGGACGATCCCGAGGTTCCACTAGAATAAAAAATGCTGCTAAATTATTTTCTGTTCCCCATTGATACTAAGGGTGATGTCTCAACGACAACAAGTCCTCGAATTTTTCCAGAAAGTCTGCGATGATCCTCAGGTGCAAGATGCCTTGAAGCCGCCCTGTCCGCCTACCCGTGAGGGGTTTGCGCAGGTAGCCCAGGCCAATGGCTATACCATCAATGGCAATGCGATTGATGACTACGTGCGGTTTTACCAGTTTTACCATGAGTGCCAGAGTGCGATCGCCCGCCATCAACAGGGCAAAGAAAAACTCGCAGACTGGCTCAATCAATGGGAACAGCACCTCCAGAACTTTGAGGACGATCCCCTAGACGACCGTAGCGATACAATTAAACGGTTCCTCTAGATCTTGCCTTGGTGCTGTGACATCGTTGTGACTCAGTTACGTATAAGCAGACGCCAGAGCCTTGCGACGGTTGGCTCTGCCTGCTCTGATACGGCAAACTCCTGTGATACAGCAAACTCTTCATCCCATTCAGCAAGACCGTTGAGGTGAGCTGGAACCCTAACTTGGCTGCGTATGCCCCACCCCCCCATCTGCATCCTCAATCAATCAGTAGGCCAGGCTCATCCGACCGCTTGGATTCAATCGCCGATTTTTCGACCTCTTCCCCTGACATTTCCTGACCTGAATTAATCATGCAAAATCAACCTCAACCAAATTTTCAGCTCCTGTTCGGGGGGATCATTACCGCGTTGCTGATCCTTTTGGCATCTAGCTCGTTTGTGATTATCAATCCCGGTCAAGCGGGCGTGCTCAGTATTCTCGGCAAGGCCCAGGACGGCGCATTGCTAGAGGGCATTCACTTCAAACCGCCCCTGGTGTCGCAGGTAGATGTCTACGATGTAACGGTGCAGAAGTTCGAGGTTCCGGCCCAAAGCTCGACCAAAGACTTGCAAGAACTCAGCGCCAGCTTTGCGATCAACTTCCGTCTTGATCCGATTCGTGTGGTCAGCATCCGCCGAGAGCAGGGAACCCTGCAAAATGTAGTCGCCAAGATCGTCGCGCCCCAAACCCAAGAAGCCTTCAAAACCGCCGCCGCCCTGCGTACGGTCGAAGAAGCGATCACCAAGCGGGCCGAACTCAAGCAATATTTTGACGATGCCCTGACCGAGCGCCTCGAAAAGTACGGCATTCTGGTGCTCGATACCAGCGTGGTCGATCTCAACTTCTCGCCGGACTTTGCCCGCGCGGTGGAAGATAAGCAAATCGCTGAACAGCGTGCGCAACGGGCGATCTATGTGGCCCAGGAGGCCGAGCAAGAAGCCCAAGCCGATGTCAACCGAGCTAAAGGTAAAGCCGAAGCTCAACGCTTGCTAGCTGAAACCCTCAAGGCCCAAGGCGGGGAACTGGTGCTCCAGAAAGAGGCGATCGCCGCTTGGCGCGATGGCGGGGCTCAGATGCCCAAGGTCTTGGTTATGGGGGGGGATCAAAATAGCAGCGTCCCGTTCTTGTTTAACCTCAATGATTTAGCCGATTCCTAACCCCTGCTGATGCCTAAATCCTCGGAGGCGAGTCTATGACTGAAGAGCAACTCAGTTTGTTCGGTGCGGCTGAATCGACCCCGCTGCCAACCCCGGATGCCAGCCAATATGGGCAGATTCCGCTGGATGGGGCGGTGGCGATCGCCCCTGAAACCTACCCCAACTTAGACGCCCTGAGCCAGCATTGTTTTGCCTGTCAGCGTTGTGGACTAAGCGAAAATCGCACCCATGTGGTGGTCAGTCGCGGCAACCCCGAGGCGGATCTGATGATCATCGGCGAGGGGCCGGGCCAGCAAGAGGATGAACAGGGCAAACCCTTCGTGGGCAAGTCGGGACAATTACTCGAAAAAATCCTCGCCTCGGTACAGTTTGACTCGGAACAGGATGTCTACATTGCCAACGTGGTGAAATGCCGTCCACCCGGCAACCGCGATCCACTCCCTGCCGAAGTCAACGCCTGCCGTCCCTACCTGCTGGAGCAAATTCGCCTGGTTGACCCCAAGATTATTCTCTTCACCGGTGCCACGGCCTACAAGTCTCTAACGGGGGGTAAACAGGGCATCACCAAGATTCGCGGTAAATGGATGGAATGGGAAGGCCGCCTCTGTATGCCCATCCTCCATCCGGCCTATCTCCTGCGCAACCCCTCCCGCGAAAAAGGCAAACCCAAATGGTTCATGTGGCAAGATATCCAAGCCATTCGCGCCAAATATGATGAGTTACGAACTTGAAGGGACTCCACTATTCTGCTGATCCCGCCGAAGTGGAAGCCGCCTTTCCCAAAGATATTGGTCAAGCAGAAGGCGCGATGTTAGATAGGTGGCGACGTACCTGTCACGCCTGGTTGCCGCTGAGTCTAATTGATGGAACGCCCGACGCAAAAAACAGAGAAAGGGCCTGTAAGTCAGTCAGAGTCGGAGTTTAAAATCTAAATGATGACAGCCCCTAGTCGATCGGGCTGGGCCGGGCGGGGTATTGCTGATCCAATCAGGATTGTGAGGTTAATTGATGCCCACCCCAGGCTTGGATTCCCTGTTTTGCGAGATGATATTGGCAATCATTATATTGAGAGGTCGATCTCATGCGTTGGCCGTTTTGGTTTCCGTATCCGGGGGCGTACGCCCATTGCCTGCTGATGCTGGTGTTGAATGCAATCAATGCAGCAATCCTGTCGCCAGTGGTTTGGGTGATTTTCGTCGTGGGGGGCGCTGCCTCCATTGCGGCTGAGGCATTCGCGGGGAATGCGACGCTCTCGGCGCTGCTGTTATTTGGCGTGATCTTGGCGATCGCCACCCTCCCCCTCCTGCTGCTCGCCTATGAATACCAACTGCTGGATTATCTTTTGAAATGGGCGGGGCGGGAGAAGACCACTCCCCCGGTGTATGCCATTCCGCCCGAGAAATACTGGCGCGATGCTGTGTTTGGCTACTTGGTCTTTGCAGGCTGCATCTTAGTGATGTTCAGCTCTTGGCTAATTTGGCGATGCTACTTCGGCTATTGCCAAGACGCATTCCTCGAAGAGGAGGCATACATCATCACAGGGTCTGCCCTGGTTTTGATGGTCTTTTGCCACCACCTCCGCTTATTGCGGCAGGAATGGCGCAAGCGTCAGAACGTCAAGCGAAATAAAACGTCCCTGCCCCAGGTGAAGCGCCCCTCTCGCTCACCCAAGAGCACTAGCAGAAGAGCCCCAACTGTTTTCGCGCAGCTGGATGAGTTGTCAGTGGACGACGAACTAGAACTGCTGAAGCGGCGCATGGGCAAGAGCAAAGGCAACGGCAACAGTTCCAGCTCCAGAAACCGCAAGCCAAACAACCCCTGATCTGGCGTTGCACGACGGATGTTAGACCCTGGCAAGAGACCGAATCGCCTATTCCTTGGCGGTAATTTTCTGAAGTAAATCAGCGAAGGGTTGCCAATTATCTGCTTGGGCGATCGGTTCCCAGACTGCCTCAATTTCCGGTCGCACCAGCGCGGTCTGGGGATTCGCCGCCTGGAGTTGAGCTTGAATTGCCGACATCGCCTCCGGCGGGTATTCCGTCAAGGCTTGATGATATTGCTGCCGCCAGAGTTGCCAAGTCTCGTGTCGTTCATCTGTTTGCGGCAAAATTGTGGCTGTATCCTCGCGCCATTGGGGTCGAAACTGGCGCGTTAGGCGGGCAAAAAAGCCGCCGTATTCAATTTGGGTCTCCATGAGCAACTTAACGGTGGCTTTCACCAACTCATGCCCCATTTCGAGGGGTAAATCCGTCATTCCCAGGCGGCGCAGCATCAAGGTGCGATAGGCCGTGAAGTAATGGGTCTCGAATGCTTCCACCGCTGTTTCCAGGTCGCGCTTGTCCATTACCATGCGCAACGGCACTTGCAATAGCTCTAGGTTGAGTTTGCAAATTCCCGGTTGGTTGCCGTAGCAATAGCGGCGGCCGTAGTCAAAATAGGCCGGGGTGAACTGGGGGTCAAAATGATGAATGAAGGCATAGGGGCCATAGTCGAAGCTCTCGCCCGTGATCGACATATTGTCCGTATTGAGCACCCCATGGCAAAATCCTGCCACCATCCATTGGGCGGCCAGGGTGGCCACTCGCTGCACCAGCGCCTGGTAGAAGGGGATGTACCGCGCCGCGCCTTTGCCTGGAATCTCGGGGTAATAGGTGCTGATCACATGATCCAGTAGCGGCGGGATCAGGTCAGGGCGCTGGATGTAATGCAGCCGCTCGAACGTACCAAAACGGATGTGGGACTGACTAAAGCGCACCATCACCGAAGAGCGCGTTGGCGACGGCTCATCCCCCCGCCAGAGTTCTTCTCCGGTTTCAATCAGGCTCAAAATACGCGAGGTCTTGACGCCCAACTGATGCAGGGCTTCAGCGGCCAGCACTTCCCTTACTCCGCCCTTGAGGGTGAGGCGACCGTCGGCGGTGCGGGAATAGGGCGTGCGGCCCGAGCCTTTGGTACCAAAGTCATAGAGGATGCCGTCTGTGCCCCGCACCTGACCGTACAAGAAGCCGCGTCCGTCGCCGAGGAAGGGATTGTATTCGCCAAACTGGTAGCCGTGGTAGCGTAGGGCGAGAAAGGGGGTGACGCTCTGGAATTGCCCAAAGGCTTCGATAAAATCGTCATCTCTGACCTGCTCGGGGGTTAAGCCGAGCTTGGGTAAGAGGTCATCGTTGCGAAAGCGCAGAAGATGTTGCGGGAAGGTGGCTGCCTCGACACGATCGCTATATTCAGCGCCCAGGTCAGCGATCGCCGCTTCGTAGGGCAGGGTCAAAAAAGGGTTCGACATAGCGCGGGTCGCGGAATGCGTTAGGTTAAAACTATCCGGTTAACAATACAGTCACAGACACAAGTTACCAGTCTAAGCAGAATGGGCAGGGGGGAACAATGGCTAACAGCATCATGTACCAAGAGGATGCCTTTGTGGTGCTCGATTCCGAGCAGCCGGAGCAGGAGATCTTAGATGCCGAAGAACTCCATGACAAGCTCAAGGCCCTAATGCCGGGGCTCGATCGCCTCCCCCCGGACGTGCAGGCGCTTGACAATCTCGATGCCCAAGTCCAGCACCTGATCGCCACCCATTGTGAGCTAGATTTAGGCCCGAATCGCTATTTGCAATGGTACGTGGTGCGCCTAGAGAAGTAGCAAAAACCTCCTGACAAGATCATGGTTCAAACGCCCCTCAAACCCGAAACCCACTACCCCGACTCAGATGGCAAACTGATGGCGGAGAATACGGCGCAGTATGACTGGATTGTCCGGATTGTCGAAAACCTCAAGAGCTTATTGGCGGAGCAAACCGCTTTTGTCGCCGGAGATTTGCTCTGGTATCCGGTACAAGTCTCGCAGGGAGAAACCCCACCCAGC
>JBMYQW010000214.1:0-8485 GCA_049601735.1 Spirulinaceae cyanobacterium | reverse complement strand
ATCCCCCTTGGAAAGGGGGAAGTGGTGTTCTTGCACTTTCGCAAAAGGCTATAAAGGGGATTTTACGCTTAAGTTCACACCAGTGATTTCAAACCCGCCCCTACAACGGGTGAGGACGAATAAAAAAGAGTTGCGCTAGGCGCTGATCTTGGGGGTTCTTGGCTAAAGCGTGGAGCTGCCGAAAAAACTTGACCGTTTGCGGTTGCAACCATTGCTTCTGAAGTGCCAACTCTTCCGGCAACAACGAGGAGAGTCGACTTTCCACCTGGAGGGTTTGACATTGCTCGGCATTGAGCAGATGCGCCCGCTGAAGCAGGGTCAATACAGACGATTGAGGGGGCGCTGGGTGGGCTTGCGGTCGCGGGGGCTGGAGTTCCGTGGCAAAGAAGCGAATCGTGGCCGGATCGAGCCAATCGTATTGGTTGAGGAGTTGGGCGGCGTTTGGCGGTTGCTGTGGGGTCTGCTGGAGTAGTCGGGCCTGCTGGGCCAGGACTTGATCCACTTGGGCGCGGGAGAGGAGACCCGCCTCGTGCAAAATGAGGGCGAGGGGCTTGTGATAGCGATAGCGATTGAAGCGTTGCTGTAATACCCAGCCCAAAAAGGGCAGACTATCGATCAGGTAGCGTCGCCAGAGGCGCTTGGGATTTTCCTTGAGGCGATAGAGCCATTCCAAGCCGCAGACACTCATCCATTGGGGCGATCGCCGCACATTGCCCGCCTCGAAGTCAATACTGGCCCCGATCGCCAAGAAGGTTTTAATCCCCGGTAGGCGCTGACGGGAATGGTAGATCCACTTTTCTTGTTTGGGCGCTCCCAAGCCCACCGCCAGAACATTAGCGTCGCTTTGGTTAATAAGTTCGACAATCTTGTCGCATTCTGCCGCGTCTTGTTCAAAGCCAAAGGGGGGCGAATAGGTGGCCACTACCATCTCTCGGCTGACTGCATCATTGATTTTTGCTCGAGCCCGTTCGGCTACTCCCGGCCCCGCGCCGAGCAAGAAGAGTTTCTCGTCAGGATCAGCGCCGTAGTAGCGATAAAATGCTGGAAAGAGATCCGAACCGGAGATCTTCTCCCGAATCGGTGTGCCCAAGAGATGGGAGGCCCAGACCAGGATCTGGCTATCGCAGATCACATAGTCAGCCTGCTGATAAATATGGAAAAATTCGGGATCACGCTGTAGCTTGACCATATGATCGACATTGGGCGTGATCACGAAGCCTCCCGACTTGAGTCGTTGCAACAATTCTTGAAATGAGAGGTTGTCAATCTCGACATTCAGCAGTGGAACTTTAGCAGAGTACATAGGGACTTGAATTGACCCAAGTTAGGGAATGAATGTAAGCAAGCATGGGGCGCAAACATCGCCCATCCGCATTCAAGACAGCATGGTTTTTAATGGGGGTTAGCGTGATGTCCACCTGAATGGTGGCCGGATGGCCAGGATGAAGATTGTTGCTCCAGGTCAGTTCGTCCCTCAATTATAGGAAATCACGTTCCTGCGCAGCCAACGCTCAGTTCACGTTGCTGAGAGGATTATCGTCACAGACGAAAACCGCAGACTCGACAGGGGCGATCGCTCCATTGGGTTCATGGTGCTGGGTTAATTGGCGTTGCCCACGATCTGATTTCTCGCAGGAGGAGCAGCCCCATCCGGATCATCGGTTGCTCTCTATTGCTTTTCTCTGACGCTTACGGCGGGTTTTATGCAGTCTGACCCGATTTTTCGGCTGGCGGTTTGGCGGGAGCGGTTTCGGTATCGGCCTGCCAGGGGTTGAGAATATCATGGAGCACCACCTGGGCAAACCACACTTGCCCCACGAGGGTGAGGGGGAGTGAGAGCAGCAAGCCCGGCAAACCAAAGGTGAGGGTAAAAAAGAGCTGGCCCAACAGGGTGAGGGCCGGGAGGGGGGTCGTGAACTTAGGCATCAGCCGGGGGGTGATCACATTGTTCTCCAGTTGATAGACCGCAATGTAGAGCAGCAGCACCAGCAGGGATTTCCAGGGTTGGTCAAGGAGGGCGATCGCCATCGGCGGAATCACACTCAAGGCGGCGCCCAGGGTGGGGATCAGGGTCAGTACCCCGGCCAGCAGCGCCTGGGAGAGGGCGAGTGGAATCTGCAAACTCCAGAGCACCAGAAAACAGAAAACAGCGGTGAAGACCATATCCAGCGCCACACCCCGCAGCCATTGCTGCAAGGCGCGATCGCAGCGCTTCAGGATCTCATCCACCCGATGGCGATAAAACGCCGGAAACAGCCGCAACGCCCCCTGGCGGTAAGGGGTGGGGTTGGCTAGGAGCATGAGGGTCAAGACTAAGACCAAGACCCCGTTGAGCAGTCCGGAAACGGTGTTCGAGAACCAGCTCCAGCCTTCGCCGAGTAGGTCATTAGCTAGCTCCGGAACCTGCACCAAAAAGTCATCAATTGTGGGCACGGCGATCGTGTCGGGCCAGTCAATCTGCTGCTGGAGCTGTTCCCACCAAAAGGAGAGCCGCTCAATTCCCTGCAAGACTTGGCTCGGGAGCTGATCGATCTGGTACAACACGGGCGGGACGACTAGACCCACGATGCCGAGCGTCACCAGGATGGCCAGACTCAAGGTCGCTAGTACGGCAACGGGCCGGGCGAGACCTGCTCGTCGAAAACGACGCACCAAACCACTCAGGGCATTGGCGAGCAAGATGGCGGCAATCACGACCAAGGCGAGCGATCGCAACTGCCACAAGACATAGATTGCGCCCAGCACCACAATCAGCCCGACCCATTTCCCCAATTTCATAGCGGTAATTTCAAAGCCGTAATTTCTAAAGTGACTGCACCGATGATAACGATCCTCAGAATGGTGATATTCAGGATGATGATGTCGTTTGCATTTGCCTCCACAATACCAAAGCCACGACTAGGGGCGGCAGCAGCACGAAAACCATTGCTGTTCCGGCGTTGGTGGGGATGGGGAGTAGCGGCCCCACGAACTTAAGTAGCAGGGAAATGGCCGCTGAGGCGAGGATGATTTTCAGGAGGAGCTTGAGCATGGGAGTCATGTCGGGTGGGTCACATCTTGACGAGAGCCTACTGTTTACTGTTCTTGCCAGGCTTTAGCGGCTGGTGTAAAAGCAAGTTCGGCAAACTTTACGCGGCACGGGTTTTGAAGTTTTGATTCTCTTCAACTGTTTTAAGATATCCTGAGTCGATCGCAACTGCCCGAAGTCGCCGCAGTCTTCGTTTGCTCTGGGGTTGCTGGTGCCTCCTGGGTCAACCGCTCATGCTTAACTTGAGGACGGCAGTCCTTACAACTGGGCCGAGATGGGTTCAGGGTTCAGTGCTGCTATCGCGTTAATGTTGATCAGGTTGATTAGGAATTCATTATGCTCGATAAAGTCGAAGCTACCATTGAAGAAATTACCGCCCGCGAAGTACTGGACTCCCGCGGCCGCCCCACCATCGAAGCGGAAGTGCGTCTGGACAGCGGAGCCGTGGGACTTGCCCAGGTTCCCAGTGGAGCCTCGACGGGGAGCTTTGAAGCCCATGAACTCCGGGATGGCGACAGTCGCTACGGTGGCAAAGGCGTCCTCAAGGCCGTGCGTAACGTCAAGGAAACCTTTGCCCCGTTGTTGCAGGGGAAAGATGGACTGGATCAAACCACGGTCGATCGCCTGATGATCGAGCGGGATGGTTCCGCCAACAAGTCCAGCCTCGGGGCGAACGCCATCTTGGCGGTCTCACTGGCCAATGCCAAGGCCGCTGCCAACGAGTTGGGGCTTCCCCTCTACCGCTACCTGGGTGGGCCCTTGGCCAATGTGCTGCCGATCCCCTTCATGAACGTGATCAATGGCGGGGAGCACGCCAACAACAACGTGGACTTTCAGGAATTTATGATCGTGCCCGTCGGTGCACCCACGTTTGCTGAAGCCCTGCGCTGGGGCGCAGAGGTCTTTGCCACCCTCAGCAAGGTGCTCGATGCCGATGGCTTGCTCTCGGGCGTCGGCGATGAAGGCGGTTATGCGCCCAACCTGGCCTCGAACGGCGCGGCGCTGGATATCTTAATGTCGGCGATCGAAAAGGCCGGTTACAAGCCCGGTGAGCAAGTTGCCCTGGCGATGGATGTAGCCGCCAGCGAGTTCTACAAAGAGGGTCAATATGTCTACGATGGCCAGCCCCATAGCCCCGCCGAATTTATCGATTACCTAGCGGAGTTGGTGGATAAATATCCGATTATCTCGATCGAAGATGGCCTCCACGAAGAAGATTGGGAGAACTGGACGGCCCTGACCGAGAAAATTGGCGACAAAGTCCAGCTCGTGGGCGATGATCTCTTCGTCACCAATGCCGAGCGCCTGCAACGGGGCATTGATAGCGGCGCGGGCAATGCGATTTTGATCAAGCTCAACCAGATTGGTTCCCTGACCGAAACCCTGGAAACCATCGACTTGGCAACGCGCAACCAATACGCCTCAATGATCTCCCACCGCTCGGGTGAAACCGAAGACACGACGATCGCCGACCTGGCTGTGGCCACCCGTGCCGGACAGATCAAAACGGGGTCTCTCTGTCGCAGTGAGCGCGTGGCCAAATACAATCGCCTGCTGCGCATTGAGGCGGAGTTGGGCGATCGCGCTCTCTATGCTGCGGCGATCGGTCGGGTTCCGGGCGCGTAGGCAGGTTCGCGGCTCCTGCGCGTGTCAAGCTCTCCAGCGGTTTAAACCCCGTCTATTTTCAAACCTGGAGTATTGCCGTAGGGGGAGTGCCCTTCTAGCCCGGCGGGGTTTGGGGCAACCACGGGGGAATTGTCCCTACGGTATCCTGAAAACGACCGATCTCAACTTGGATGAGGTTTAGTCGAGAAGAAGTAGCCGAACTTTACATGGGGTCGGCTGCTTCTTCTTCGGTTGCGACTGGGGGAGGGGGCGATCGTCCGAAACCCTTGAAAATCTTGGTTTTACGGGTTAAGGCAGGTGGGGTAATGGATGGATTGGACTTTGTAAGTTAATGCACCGTCTCGGGGTTGAAGTTGAAGACTCCGTCAAGAGGGCTTAGAATAAAATCCTGGACTGCTCATCCCCTACCGTAACCCCCATGCTCAATAACGAATTTGGTCAACTCATTCGTCAAGCTCGCAAGGACAAGGGCTATTCCCAGCGCGACCTCGCCGCCCTGCTAAAGCTCGACTTCACCTATCTCTCGAAAATGGAGAACAACCGGGCCGAATACGCCCCCAAGGAAGAGGTGATTCGCAACATTGCCCACCATCTAGACCTTGACCCTGAAGAACTGATCTACCTCGCCGGCCGGATTCCCCACCAGGAAGAGGCCCTACTCAGTGAGCATTACAAGTCCATGCCCCTGCTCTTCCGCCGGATGCGCGAAAACCCCGACTTTGCCCAACAAATTTTTGACGCAGCCCAAAACGCCGAGTAGAAGGGATTTTAGCGTGTTGTTTGCCCCGTCTTAACCCCACAATGTCATGCTGATATCTTCAAAATGGAAAGAATTGGCTAGCCCATGACGCATTCGCAACCCCCTACCCAGTCCGAGCCGCTGACCCAGCGTCTTTGGGAACTGGCCCAGATTTTTCTGCGCCTGGGTACGGTGGGCTTCGGTGGCCCCCAAGCCCATATGGCGATGCAGAATGATGAAATTGTGGTCAAGCGTCAATGGCTGACGCAGGAAGAGTTTACCGCTGGCCTCGCCATGTGTGAGATGCTGCCCGGCCCTGCTTCAACGCAGCTCGGCATCTATATTGGCTATGTGCGGGCGGGCATGGTGGGGGCGCTGGTTTCTGGGTTTTGCTTTATTTCCCCGGCGTTTGTGATTGTGGTGCTGCTTTCCTGGGGCTATTTCAAGTTTCAGGGCGTACCGCAACTGACGGACTTGTTTTTGGGGATTTCGCCCGTGGTGACGGCGATCGTCCTGGCCTTTTGTTGGAAGCTGGGCAAGAAGTCACTCAAGAGCTGGGTACAGGTGTTGATTGCGATCGCCGCCTTTGCCTTACTGATTTTTTCTGACCTGAATATTTTATTGCTGTTTGCCCTGGCTGGCCTTGTCGGTATGGCCGCCTTCCGACCTCAAACGCCTAAACCGGGAGATGCTAACCCGATCAAGGGGCTGCTGCTGCCACCCCTGCCGCTGCTACTAGGGAATCTTCCGGCTGAAACCTTGACCCTCTCAAGTGTCTGGGGTCTGGAGCGGATCGGTGAATTTGCTGTGCCGTTGGCGGTGTTTTTCTTGAAGGTGGGCAGCTTTATCTTCGGCGGCGGCTTGGTGATTATTCCGCTGCTGGAGTTTGAGGTGGTGGAAAAGCTGAACTGGTTGACGACCACGGAGTTTATTAACGGGGTGGCGATCGGCCAGCTCTCGCCGGGACCCGTCGTCCTCACCTCGGCGTTTGTGGGTTACAAGGTGGCGGGTGTTCTGGGGGCGTTGGTCTCGGCGGTAGCGATCTTCACGCCCTCGTTTGCGTTTATTCTCTTGGCAACGCCGATCTTGCTGCGCATCCGCCAGAATCCTTGGATTCGCGCCTTTTTGAAAGGGGTGACACCTGCGGTGTTGGGGGCGATCGCTGCCGCCGCCATTCCCTTGGCCCAAACGGCGATTTTGCAAGAGACGGTGGTTGCTTCCGTGGCGACGGGGGCGATCGGTGTGGCGGCGTTAGTGGCGTTGATTATCTATAAAATCCCCACCTGGTCGCTGATTCCAACGGGGGCGATGTTGGGGCTGGCAGTAGGGTCGCTGGCGTAGTCTGAGACGAATAGAGCTTCCGTAGCGCGGACATCGGTTTTCAACACCATCGGCCTTCGGGGTGGTGCGGCCGCGTCATGACGGG
Source organism: Spirulinaceae cyanobacterium (assembly GCA_049601735.1). GTDB lineage: Bacteria > Cyanobacteriota > Cyanobacteriia > Cyanobacteriales > Spirulinaceae > SIO3F2. Next base: position 1,666 of record JBMYQW010000214.1, on the reverse strand, counting down.
TGGATATGACGCGTTGGCGGATGTTGCCTGCCTATTCTGCGATAGGCTGTTGGACGTTTTGGGCTGGGCAGGCCTTGGGTCGTACCACTTTTCGTGCCAAACCCAAGGTTTCGAGCAGACGAATCGACCACCAGGTCATGTCGATTTCCCACCAGCGCAGACCCGCTTGGGCGACCTGGGGCTGGGCATGGTGATTGTTGTGCCAGCCCTCGCCGTAGGCCAGGATCGCCGCCCACCAAAGATTCCGTGAATCATCCTCACAGTCAAAACTGCGGTAGCCGAACAGATGGGATGCGGAGTTAATCAGCCAGGTGCAATGCCAGAGCAGCACCGAGCGCACAACAATGCCATAGAGCACAAATGACCAGCCGCCGAGCCCCAGGAGCAATAAGCCGAGCAGCACTTGGGGAATCACGAAATAGCGATCGAGCCAGCGGTAGTAGGGATCGCGATCGATGTCTCGGGCATAACGACGGTATTGGTCATAGTCAAAGAAGTCGGACTGCCGCTGAAACAGCCAAGCCATATGGCTCCACCAGAAGCCCTTGACCGAAGCGTGGGGATCTTGGGTGGGATGCTCGGTATGGGCATGGTGACGACGATGGCTCGATACCCAAAATGTTGGGCCGCCTTGGAGCGCCAATGCACCGATCGTCACCAGGATATATTCAAGCCAGCGGGGAACTTGGAAGCTGCGGTGAGAGAGCAGCCGATGGTAGGCGAGGCAGATGCCGATACTGCCACAGAGCCAATGGAGGGCGATCGCCACCCCGAGGGCCGACCAGGAAAAGCACCAGGGTGCAAGTAGCACTAGCAGATGTGCCCCCATAAAGAAGGCGATCGTCCCCCAAGAAAGGACGGGCCGATCCGCCTCACGCACCAGAGCTGCCGCATTGACAGCCGCTAAATTATTGACGGCTACCAGATTGACGGTCGGATCAGAACGAAGTTGAGCGGTCATAAAACACCTCAAAGAGCATGAATCGTTGGTATAGTGAAACCGTAATTGCAAGTATTGCTTGCATGGTCTTACTGTAACGGCAGACCCAAGCAAAATGCAAGTCTTGCTTGCATTAAAAAACAAAGTTCGACTTTAAACCATGGCTCGCACCCCCTCTGCGGCGCGAGGGCGCTTAATTCAAGCTGCCCTCAACCTCTTTGTAGAACAAGGATTCACCGCCACCACGACCCGCCAGATCGCGGATCAGGCCCAGGTCAATGAGGCAACCTTGTTCCGTAACTTTGGTAGCAAGCATGACTTGCTATTGGCTGTCATGGCAGGCTCAGGGATGGTGCAGGGCATCGCTGCCTTGCACCAGGCGACGCCGTCTCCAGATACCCCACTTCCCGAAGCCGTCCGGCAATATGTATCGGCTGGTTTGGCAGATCTGGAGCCCCACGCCGCACTGCTCCGGGCGCTGCTGGGTGAGGTGAGTCAATATTCGCCCGAGCAACGCCAGACCCTCGGCGATCGCCTCCGCGAACTCAGCCAAGGCGCGGCCCGATATTTTGCCGCCTGGGTGACGCCCGAGTCCTCCTCAGTCCTGCTGTCGAGTGACCAGCTCGCCAGCCTAATCCATAGCCTGGTGTTGAGCCATGTGCTCACTGCTGAATTTACGCCGTCTCTCTGGGCAAGCTCGGATGAGTTAGTCGCTAGCCTGGTGGC
>JBMYQW010000213.1:0-8501 GCA_049601735.1 Spirulinaceae cyanobacterium | reverse complement strand
AGATTCTACTCGATGGCGAGCCGCTGGTGGGCGATCGCCTCCGAGCTTGGCAAACGACGATCGCCCATGTGCCCCAGAGTATTTTTCTGGCCGATGCCACGATCGCCAGCAATATTGCCTTCGGGGTTCCCGCCGGACAGATTGACCTCGAACGGGTACGGACGGCGGCCGCGTCGGCGCAACTCGCGGGGTTCATTGAAACCCTGCCCCAGAATTACCAGACCTGGGTGGGGGAGCGGGGCGTGCGCCTCAGCGGTGGCCAGCGCCAGCGGGTGGGCATTGCCCGGGCGCTCTATAATCAGGCCTCAGTGATTGTCTTTGATGAAGCCACCAGTGCCCTGGATACGCGCACAGAGCAAGAGGTAATGGCGGCGATCGAGCAGTTGAGCCAAGAACTGACGATTATCTTGATCACCCATCGATTGAGCACCGTGGCAAAGTGCGATCGCATTTTTGAGTTGCAACAGGGTCGACTGATTCATCAGGGCACGTTTACCGAGTTGCAGGGGCGATCGGCGAGTTTTCAGGTTTAGGGCGCGTCATCCATGAACCTCAGCAGCTTCATGAGACCAGGGATAGAGTGCCCGACCCCCAGCAACAGTCCTAGAAGCGATGGCCTAAACCAAATTGCAAGCGACTGTCGCCCTGATCCGACAAGCCAAAGTCAGCCCGGATCACGCCTAAGGGGGAATCAACCCGAATTCCGGCCCCGTAGCCAAAGCCCGAACCCGGTTTTGAGTCATCCGCCTCGCCGCCTTCGCCGAGCCAGAGGGGGCTAGAGCCGAGGTCGCTGGCGAAGTCGGCAAACAGCACCCCGGTGACAGGCGAGGAAAAGAGGGGCACACGATATTCCGCCGAAGCGAGGATGTAGCTGCGGCTGGCGGCCAAGTCGCCTGCACCGTAGCCCCGCACCGAATTCGCGCCGCCGATCAGGAACATCTGATGGGGGGGCAGATCGCCGATCGTCGTGCCGCCTTGGAGGTTGAAGGCGATCACTTCCGGGTTCTCCTCGCTAAAGAGTTCCGTCGCCTGGTAGGTGGTGTAGCTGGCGTTGATCTGGTTCATCAAGATGTCGCCGCTGCCGACGGGGATCGACTGCTCAGAGCTGAGGCTAAACACCGAGCCCGCGGTGGGGTTACGGAAATTGTCGCGTTGGTCGTTGGTGACTTGGGCGCGAACGGTGTAGAGGTCATCAATGCCGGTTTCGCTGGTGGAGAGGGCATTGCCAAACTCATCCACCGGAGCCAGTGCCCCGTCGCTATCGCGCACACTGACGCGGCTGAAGTTGACGCCGACGCTGGTCTGCCAATCTTCGATCGCCCCTTGCACTTCCACACCGCCACCGAACTTGCCTTCCCGGACGCGATCGCCATTCTCCAGGCGCACATCATTGTCAAAGCTGCTGGAGACGCCCCGTTGCCGGAAGGCGTTGAGTTCGTAGCCGAGAGTGTCGGGCTGGCTGGAACGGTAAGGACTGCCAAAGCGGGTCTCGAATTGCAGATCCCGCGTGCCCAGTTGTACGTTGGCGTTGAACTGCTGCCCAATGCCGCCAAAGTTGCGATCGTTGTAACTGAGCGTGCCAAAAACGCCGGAGCTGGCGCTGTAGCCACCGCCCACATTGATGCCCCGGCTGGCGGCTTCGCGCAGTTCGTAGGTGACATTCACCTGATCGCCATTATCGCGCAGGGCGACATGGGCTTGGTCAAAGAGCCCGAGTTGGTAGAGTTCCGCCAGGTCGTCTTGCACCTGAGCCACGGTAAAGACATCGCCCGGTTGCAGATTTAAATAATCCCGCACAAACTCAGGCTGCGTCCGACCGTCGGTGAGTTCGCCGTCATCACCAATAAAGGCCACATCCACATTGGCGACAATGCCTTCTTGAACCGCCACCAGCAAGCTGCCATCGCTGCGGGCTTGGACATCTTTTACCTTGGCGACCGCATAGCCCTGCTCTTGATACCACTGGTTCACAGCGGCGATGCCTTGGTTAATCGCGCTCGGCTGGACGGCTTGGCCCATCTGCGCACCAAAGAGCTGTTGGGCGGTGGCGGTCGAGAGTACCTGCGCTGCGGCCAGTTGCACCCGGTTGATCACCACGGGCGTGACGCTATATTGCACATCCCAACCCTGGGTGTTGGGCACAGCCGCCACCTCGACGGTTTTGAAGAGCTGGGTCGATTTGAGGGCTGCCACATCCGCCTCAATTTGTCCGTTACTGGTGGGGCGACCCGCTTGGGTGCTGAGGGTGTTGTAGGCGATCTGGGTTAACTCCGGCGATGCGCCCGTCACTTCGACTTGGGTTGCCAAGACAGCCAGATCGCTGGGTAACTCCTCTGGGGAGAGATCGGCAGCGGCTTGGAGGCTAGGCTCAGGATCGTGCTGATGAGCATTTTGATCGCTGAATTCGGGCATTGCTTCTACAGCAACGGGGGCAATCTCTTGAGCGATCGCCGTGGGGGCAAAGGCAGCTAAGGCGGCAACAGAAACGAGGGAGGTACGCAGCATCGGAAGTCTTCTCCTAACTCAAAATTGGGGCAATGGTTAGAAGTGATGACGGGTGAGTGATGCACGAAGTTTGAGAATCTGTGGCAGGGGGTGAGGTGGCACAGGTTACAGTTGGCGTTCTGGCCCCTATACCACCCGTTCGTTCCCCCCATCAATCGGCACTTGAGCCGCAGTGGTCTGAGCAAACAACGGCCCACAGAGTTGTGCGACGAGTTGTGCGACGGATTGGCTGGTTACCTCGACTTTGAGCAGATTATTCGTTTTGTACTCTTGAACGCTCAAGCCATAATGGGCCGCACGAGAGGCTAACACCTCATCCGTCCAGAGTGCCGTATCAAAGACCCCATTGGGATGGACAGAATTGATCCGAATCTTGTCCTTGCCCCATTCCAGCGCCGCCACGCGCATGAGCTGATTCAGCGCCGCCTTGGAAGCCGAATAGGCCGCTGCACCGGGGCCAGGCGCAGGCACATTCTTGGAGCCGATGACTACGACACGTCCACCATTGGGAGCTAGCTTCAATAACGGGTGGGCCTCACGCAGCAGCACCAGATTGGCATCCAGGTTAATTTGCATCACCTTGCGCCAGAGGTCGGTTTCCAGGTCAGCGATCGCCCGTCCTCCTGGAAAAATACCCGCATTGAGCACCAACATATCCAAGCCGCCGAACCGTTGCACTGCCTGTTCCAAAGCAGCATCCAAAGCGGTTGAATCAGTGACATCACAGGGAATACCCAGAAAGTCGAGGCGATCGTAGAGCCCAGTAATGTCAGGATTAATATCCAAGCCCACCACAGCTGCGCCTTGCTTGAGCAACTCTGCGACGCAGGCTTTGCCGATCCCCGAAGCCGCCCCCGTCACCAGGGCAATTTCCCCCGTGAACATCGGCGCTTTGCCGCCCTTACGCAATTTTGCTTGTTCCAAGTCCCAATATTCCACTGCAAAGAGGTCTTGCTGGGGTAGGGCTTGATAGCTTTCCAGATTCGTTGCAGTGGTGATCACATCGATCGTATGGTCGTAGATATCCGCAACAATCTGGGCAGCTTTGGCAGTTTTGCCAATGCTACAGCGTCCCAGTTCGGGGTCAAGAACAACGCGCGGCGCGGGGTCGAGCATGGTCTGTCCGGCGTGGGCATGGGCATCGAAATATTTCTGGTAATCACGGGCGTAGGCATCTACATCCCGGCCGATCAGGGGCACACGCTTGGTGCGAATCACATGATCCGGGGTTGCGGGGCCTTGCTGCGAGATCTCAGCAAGATCTTCCCGCTGAATATAGCCCAAGGTCTTGGCGGTGCGATCGCTCTTCATAATCATCGCCTGACCCGCCACCTCAGAAATCTGGTAACGCAATGCTGCTAAGTCCTGACGAATGCTTACCTGAGGAATCTCGATGTCTGCAAAGCTGACCCGAGCCTGATGCTTTTCGATGTAGGCTTCGGCTTGCCCGACCAGCTCGATCATCCGCTCGTAAGATTCCTCAGCCGTTGCCCCAAAGGAGAAAATGCCGTGATTCATCAGCACCATGCCCACCGTGCCCGCATGGGCTGCGGCGGCAAACTGAGCCGCACAGACTCGCGCCAGGTCAAAGCCCGGCATCACATAGGGGATGATGACGACGCGATCGCCATAAATCTCTTCAATTCGCGCCCGTCCCCCCGGCGTATTCGTCACCGTCACCACTGCATCCGCATGGGTATGATCCACATATTTATAGGGCAGCGTCGCATGGAGAATCGTCTCGACCGAGGGGGAGGGCGCACTCGCCAGCGTCATCTGGGTCTTGAGTTCGTTGACCATCTGGGGGTCAGAGAGCTGTTCTAGCTGGGCGAGCTTGAGCAAGTGGGCCATGCGCACGGGGGCAAAGCCGGGCGCTTCGATCGTCGCCAAGTCCCAACCGCTGCCTTTAACGTAGAGAACTTCTTCGGTCTCGCCCACCAGGTTGGTTTCCTTGACCTTAACGGAGGTATTGCCGCCCCCATGGAGCACCAGTGAAGGATCGCGCCCTAGGAGACGAGACGTATAAACCCGTAGCTCTAGATCAGTCGTGTATTGTGCGGCGTCTTGGGCGTTCCAAAGGCTTTGCATGGGGAATATGGGACAGAGCTATGTCAACGAAAAATATAATGCTAACAGGAAAGACCACGGTACGCCCCGACAGGATACAGTGGCATCGGCTAACCTCAAAATCTATGGAAAACTCAACTCTCCTTGCCCTCCAACGCCTGATTGAGATTGTGGCGCAGTTGCGATCGCCCGAGGGAGGATGTCCTTGGGATTTAGCCCAGACCCCTCAAAGCCTGATTCCCTACATCATTGAAGAAGCCTACGAAACTGTCGCCGCAATCCAGAGTGAAAACACCCCGGATATCGCCGAGGAACTCGGAGACTTGCTGCTGCAAGTGGTGCTTCAGTCCCAAATTGCTCAGGAATACGGGCAATTCGATTTAGCCACAGTCGCCAACGGCATCAGCGATAAACTCGTACGACGTCATCCCCATGTGTTTGGCGACCAGAAAACCAATGATATCGAGCAGGTGCGGGCCAACTGGGAAACCATCAAAGCCCAAGAAAAGGGGGTAAACCCTGAGGTGGCGCAACGCTTGAGCCAAAAACTGGCCCGCTATGCCCGTACCTTGCCGCCGATCGCTGCCTGTGCCAAGATCTCTAAAAAATCCGCCGCTAATGGGCTTGAATGGGACAACGTAGAAGATGTTTGGGCAAAGTTTGAGGAAGAACTGGGCGAATTTAAAGACGCACTCCAAGGGAATGATCCGGAGCACCAAGCGGCTGAACTGGGCGATTTACTCTTTACCGTGATCAACCTAGCCCGTTGGTACAACCTCGACCCAGCCCAGGCTCTCCAGGGTACGAATCATCGCTTTATTGCCCGCCTCGGGAAAATTGAAGCCATGGGCGATCGTCCCCTGAGTGACTATAATCCTGAGGAACTCGACCAGCTTTGGCAGCAAGCCAAACAACAATTAACCGTAGATGATCAATCGTAATTCAGCGTCAATACGGGTCTTTTGAGTTCAAGGTAATAAGCCAGCTCTATGTCACAACATGAAAGGGGTTCAGCGATCGCAATGCACGAAAAGTAAGTAGGTTGGGACAAAAAAGCTCACTCGCGTTGAGAAATGTAAAAATTGCTGTATTCCTTCCCGGATCAGGCTTGTGAGCTTGTTTACCCATCAGCAACTTAGTTGCTTATTTCAAGGCTGACCTACTTACTTAGGACGTGTCATCAATTAAACTCAGAAGCCTTGTAAGACAAGGGACTGAACGCCCGACCCAAACAACAGGGAAAGGGGCTGTAAGCTAGTCCCAGTCAGAGTTTGAAATCTAAATAATGACAGCCCCTAGTCTTCTTCTTCATATACAGGAACGTAAGTTGCAATCTGCTGCTGTGCCTCTGAATGTTGAGCCAAGAAATAGAGAAAGTAGAGGTGACAAGAAAACTGACAAACATCACCCTTCACTTTTACCAGACCCATACTTTTGAGCTTGTAAGCAACTGAAGGCTCAAATTTAACATCATCAGGCTCGGTCAATAGCCGCTGTATTGCCACACCCAATTGGGGCTGCTCACAAAGCGTTTCCCAATGATTTTGCAGATGATCATGATAAATGCCAGACTGAGTAGGTGCATCCTTGAGGATTTGTGCGAGTGAGACTTTTCCCTGCTGCAGATGGTAAAGCGCAATTCGCACTAGGTAAGGATGTCCACCAACCATTTTCATCAATTCCTGTGTGGATTCAGAATCAAACCAGTGAAGCTCATGACGTTGAGCTAATGCTTGAACTTGTTGAGCATTAAAGTAAGAAAGCTCTAAAGAAAACCCAACATTGAAAGGAGAATGGTTTAAATTCAGTGGTACATATATCTCGGTTGAGTGAATAACAACCAGACGGAGATTCTTGAATCGTTGTCTTACTTTAGCCTGTTCATACCAAAATCGTAGTAGCGGCAAGAAATCCTGAGCGATCTTAGGATATTCAAAAACTTGGTTAACTTCATTGAGTGTGAGAACAACTGGTTTGGTGAGATCTTTTAGCAAATAGTTCTCGAAATAGAAGGTTGTACTAACTTTACTCCCCACCTCCTCATCCCAAAATTCATCGAGGCGAGACTCCAGTTCAAGCTGGCGTGCAACATTCGCACAGAACCAACGCAAAAAAGTCTGAATATCTTGGTATATCGCAATATCAGCTTCCTGGAAATCAACAGAAATCGTATCGTAACTCTGCTTATTTGCTTGATCGAGAATACGAATCAAAAGAGAGCTTTTCCCCATTCGCTTCGGCGCTTTTATTCGCAACAGACTGCCTGGCTTTTGAATTTCTCGATAAGCCTGCTCTTCTATCGGCGGACGTTGTACGTAAAGTGGTGAATCAAGGGGGACTGGACTATCAGGGAACTCGGTGTTCATCATTATTGATGGCTCAGAAAAAGTGAACCCTAAGATGCGGCGAAAAATATTTAGTAGAGGCTCAATTCGATTCACAGTGATATCCTTTAGCAAAGGGTGTTGATTTTCGGAATCCAGACGGCCTTGAATTGCATAACCCATTCAAACCCTAACCATGGAGACTCAAGCATCTCTATCAATCTCGGTCTACAGCGCTCCAAGAACTCTTGAAGGTTGAGGCTCAAAACTGCATTCTAACGGTGGCGATTTATGGCTATCCAGACTGTTGAATTTAAAAACCTTTTTCTATTGCAAACAGTGCAAAAAACAAGAAGTTTCACGATGAATCTGCCCAGCCATCGAGCAGACGATGCGCTCAACTTGAGAGAATGTCGCACGTCTGCACACTAGCTTCATTAATAATACTGAAATATCGGACTAATGGACAAGAGATTTCAGTGAATTCCACAAATTCTATGTTGGCCCTGACCATAAATGTGACAGAGAGAGTAGACGGAGACGTCCCCTGACACTACAATTCTAACATGTAATGCTACGACCTAGGTTAGTGTAAAAAAAACACATTTGAGGCCAAATAAAGTAATATTAGGTTGCTACGATTCCCATCAATTGTTCTAGTGACCCAAAAATGCCATGAAAGCAGTCAATAAAATAGCCCAACACTGTAGCGATCGCTTTCTCAGTCGTGACTTTTGGGCAATGTTTTTTGTAACAGGAATTTATTGCTTCTCAGTTCTAATCTACTTCAATATTCCAGGGACAAATCTGGGAATGTACAACTTGGCTATTCCACTGTTTGCTCTGGGAATTTTAGCCATCTATCGTGATCTTTTACCTGACGTTTGGCAACAACATAAACGGACACTCTTGTTGACGCTTGCCCTCTATCTGTGGTTATGGATTAGTGCATTATTCGGCGGACATACGGCCACTGCGGTGAAATATACTATCAAGTATAGTATATACTTTTTTGTTTTTCCTTCGCTATTAACCTTGTCATTCAAATTGGTGCGCGATCGTAAGTCTCAAGTCATCTACCTATTTCTCTTGGGATTTACTTTGCTCATCGCTACTTTCGGTCTGATTGAGTATTTTTATCCTAAATTCACTCCACTTGTTTGGATACGTCCTCTTGGTTTTTATACCAAAGATCGACTGATGTCTCTGTTTGATAGTCCCACAAAGCTAGGTGTTATGATGGCATTGGGTGTTTTGAATGCCTACGTAGCCACTAAGCTGAAATATTTAAAACCCTATCAGGGATTCTTAAGTGGCTTACTCTGCTGTATTATTGGTATCGCTTCAGGAAGTCGCAATTTTGCGTTTTCTGTAGTGACAGCAACGCTTCTAGGTATTTTTCCCTGGAAAACCTTAAACAAAAGGGAAGTTATTATCGTCACTTGTATTAGTACAGCGATCGCAATCCTCATCCTCGGAACCGTACCGCATCTACCAATCAGGATTCTCGCAACGATCCAGGACATTCCCCATAATTGGAGTACGTTTCAAGCTGTTTTATCTGGGGATAAAGAAATTCTTGCTCTTGACTCAACACCCCCTCGC
>JBMYQW010000212.1:0-8565 GCA_049601735.1 Spirulinaceae cyanobacterium | reverse complement strand
ATGGAAAGAAGAAAAAACCTTTACGATCTTCAATGCACCGGCCTCGTACAAATTTGTCACCCCCACAACGTTGGCGAAAAAATTTGATCTGAGCGATCGCGCCCGCTTAGAGTCGGGAGAACTTTTCCAAGTCTTCCGCGATCCTGAAACGGGAACCCCCTTGCAGGTTTACTTCGAGAAGATGTCCAAGTCCAAATACAACGGTGTTGAACCCAAGGCCGTGCTGGGCAAATACGGTGCAGATACAGCACGGATGTTCATCCTTTTCAAAGCGCCTCCGGAAAAAGACCTCGAATGGGATGATGCGGATGTAGAAGGGCAGTTCCGTTTCTTGAATCGGGTTTGGCGCTTGGTGCAGGGAGCAATTGAGAACCCGATTACGGGCAAAACACCTGCAAAGCTCTCGAAGCCGGAAAAAGATCTGCGACGGGCGATCCATACGGCGATCAAAGAAATCACAGAAGATCTCGAAGGGGACTATCAATTTAATACGGCGGTTTCGGAGTTGATGAAGCTCAATAACGCTTTAAGTGATGCCCAATGCACCGATTCACCCATCTACCGCGAGGGCATCGAAACTTTGCTCAAACTTCTCGCACCCTTTGCACCCCACCTAGCCGAAGAACTCTGGAACCAGTTGGGGTATTCCGATTCGATTCATCAAGCGGCTTGGCCGATCGTGGATGAGTCGGCCTTGGTGGTCGATGAAATCCCGTTGGTGGTGCAAGTCATGGGCAAGAAACGGGATGTGATCCCGGTTCCGGCGGGGGCGAGTAAGGATGAGTTGGAGGCGCTGGCGCGAGGCTCGGAGAAGGTGCAGCCTTATCTAGAGGGGGCTGCGGTGAAGAAGGTGATCATTGTGCCGGGGAAGTTGGTGAATTTTGTGGTGATGAAGAATTAGAGTATTACTTAGGTTGAGGGTAATCATTGCAGTTGCCCCCAACCCAGTAACACCAATTAACCATCACTCTGAACTACACTGCATGGATGATCTCAATGAACAAATGGAGGGTTGAATTTTGTGAGGAGTTCGACAAGGAGTTCGCTGCATTTTCCCTAGAACTACAAGATGTGATTTTGTTTCGCCTGGGTATCTTGGCTAAAACTGGGCCACAGCTAGGGCGGCCGGCTGTAGATACACTCAAGGGCTCTAAGCACGCTAATATGAAAGAGCTACGCTTGAGCTTTGAGGGTCGCCCGTGGCGGATTGCATTTGCTTTTGACCCCAACCGCAAAGCTATTGTGTTAGTGGCTGGAAATAAATCTGGGATACCGCAAAGACAATTTTATAAGGCTCTGATTAAAGTTGCAGATCAACGCTTTGATAATCATTTGAAACGTTTGTGAGGTAAGTCATGGGACGAACATTGGATGAAGTCATTAACTCCTTGCCAAAATATCGGCAGGACAAAATCGCAAAGCTAGCAGAAGAATATATTTTAAAAAATAAGCTATATGAACAGTTTCCCGAGCTGTTAGAGGATGTTAGTCCAGAAGTACGAGAAAAACTTCAGAGCACCAGTTCATTGAATTCAAAGCGTTCGATATGATTGATTCTGAGCTGTATTCATACCGAGTCTTTTGGTCGGAGGAAGATCAAGAGTTTATTGGTTTATGTGAAGAGTTTTCGCTACTCAGCCATCTTGACGAATCATCTGATCTGGCCTTTGCAGGAATCAAAGCGTTGGTCAAAGATGTGATCGAATATCGGGAGCAACAAAATCAATACATTCCTCAACCTGGCGTGGTGTCTGCTGTTTAAAGAGGTTCAGAGAGGACAAGCGATATGGCTAAACCGTGGCTTGTGATGTTTGTGGTGGAATCACTCTCCGATGGGATGGTTGTGCCCTGTGGAAATCAGCGGGGATATTCGACGTTGCTGGCGCGGGGTCAGATGATTTGCTACTCGGGTAAACAACCAAGAATCGAAATCGGTCGGCGTTTGACGGAAGATTTGATCACGAGGGAGCGGGATTCGGTGGCGATTCCGACGCCTTGGGTGGTTTGTGCGGTGCAGGCGAATGAGTTGGGAGATGCAGGCCCATGGGCGGGCATCACCATTGCAACGGTGGAATATGATGCGCTCTCAAATGCAGAAATCCTCGATTGGATTGAGGTGGAGCCGATCGCGGGGCCGGGTTTTGAGGTGGAGAAAGAGGCGGCGATCGCTATGAACTAAGGATAACTATGAATTTTAAAATTCTCATCACTCAGATGCCGTTTTATTTACTATTGAGTTTAATAATTTTGGGCGCTTCTGAAGTCACCTTTGCTCAAGGTTCAACAGAATTGGAGCAACTTGAAGAAGATTGTGCTTCTTTAACAGGAGAAGAACAGTTATCTGCTTGCGATCGCGCGATCAAAATAGATGAAAACAATATTTCCTTATGGGTCAACCGTGGTGATGCACTACAGGAGTTGGGTTGGTACAATGAATCGGATCAAGCATTGGAACGGTCACTTGAACTTCTTGCTGATGAAGAAGAAACCCAGAGGAGTAGATTAGATCAAGAATATAGAATTCAGCAGTATCGTTTGTCGGCACATTTCGCAAAACAGAAGATCATCATCTCCGTCCGCCGTTGTCACTCCCAAGTTCTAGCTCAGATTCACCAAGTCAGCACATTACTTGAGGATGAGGCTCGTTTGGAAGAACTTGATGCTGCAATTAATAGTGGTCAAATCACTGGAGAGCAATTGCAGCAACTTCAAACCATTCAGTCTCAAGTTGAAGAGCTACAATCATCACCTGGAAGTTTAGAACGGCAAACGGATGCAGCAGTTGAAGCCTGTAACAGTCGTGCGAGAGAGGCATTGCGAAAGGTTGATGATAACTTGGAGCGTGCGATCGAATTAATTGAGATTTCAGGAAATATCAATAATGCAAGTGAACATATTGATAACGGTCTACCTCTGCTCGAATGATTGAAGCGAAATGATGCCTTGATTGGGATTGGTCGGCAGGGAGCGATCGCCTTCGACTTCATTCGAGAAGCAACATCAATGAAGGAGGCAAGGGAGAGTGCGATCGCTGACATCCATAACGTTCTCCCCTTTGCAGTTTTAACTGAAGCATCAGCACCAGCAATCTTTTCATAGGAGCCAAAAAGATGGGACGAACCTTACGTGAAGTGATCGCCGCATTGCCCCAATCTCATCAGGATGAAATCAAGAGCAAGACAGAAGAATTCATCCTTGAAAACAAGCTGTATGAGCAATATCCAGAGCTGCTAGAGCGAGTCAGCCCAGAAGCAAGAGCCAAGCTCCAGACCGCCAGCGCATTGAGTCATGCGATCGCCCGCCAATGCTCAACGCCTCTTTGAGAGCCTTGCGTAGACTGAAACAAACACAGGAGCGTCACAACATCCCAAGAGATGAATCCGATGTGATACGTTGTGCGCAGGATTGATTGTCAACCCCTGTAGAATCCCATGCATCTCATCTCTCGTCTGCGGAGCGCCGGAAGTCTTTCCTGTCAAACATTGCTCTCGCTCTGTACCTGCATTTGTCTGCTTGCTCCGCATCGGACTCTCGCCCAGAGCATCACCGCCGCCCCCGACGGCACGGGCACCATCATCCATTACAACGGCAACACCTACCACATCACGGGTGGAACCCAAGCCGGAGCCAACCTCTTCCACAGCTTTCAGCAGTTTGGTCTTCAGCCGAGTGAGATCGCCGACTTTCTGAGTAACCCTACGATTCAAAATGTCATCGGTCGCGTCATTGGTGGCGATCCCAGCGTCATTGAGGGCTTGATTCGGCTTTCCGGCGGCAACTCTAACTTGTTCCTGGTGAATCCGGCAGGTTGGGTTTTCACCGAGGGTGCGAACGTAGACGTACCGGGGAGCTTCGGCGTCACCACTGCGAACCGGATTGGTTTTGGCAGTGCGTTTTTTAATACCACCGGGGACAACAACTATGCGACTTTGACAGGCGATCCAACGAGCTTGATCTTTGACTCAGTTCAACCGGGCGCGATTATCAATGCTGCTGATCTCAACGTGGAAAACGGCAGCCTCTGGATGATCGGCGGTTCCGTGATCAGCACCGGGAGCATTGCGGCTCCGAATGGTACGGTGACGATCGCCGCAGTCCCCGGTGAGAGCAAGGTCAAGCTCTCCCACGACGGTATGGCCTTGAGCTTCTTTTTGGATGCGTTGGCGGTGGATGAGATTGCGCCAGAAACACCGCTGGGAATTCGGGCGGTGGACTTACCCAGCTATCTCAATGGCAGTAGCGAAGTGGGTAATGCCAATGAGGTGGTGCGGACAGAGAATGGTGCGCTGTGGCTGGTGGGTTCCCAGTTGCGGGTAGAAAATGGCGATGTTGTCGTGGGCGATCGCATCACCGCTGAGAATGTCAATTTAATTGCAGCGGGTCGAGTGCAGGTGAACAATTCGAGTGAAATCGCAGGCGATACAACCGTTGTGCGCCTGACCGATGCCAGCGGACGAATGACGTTGAGCGTGATTGATTCCCGCGCCGAAAACCCTGAAGATCTGCTCTATGGCGGGGCGGCGGGCACGATCGCCAAAATCCTTGACCGAGACGAAGACGGGATTGCAGTGCTCACCGAGGAACTGGGTGAGATTGCTGCGGAAAGCGAAGAATTAGATGCCGTGAGCATCACCGCCGAGGGGTATGAGGGCAATTTCTGGCTGGGGAATGCTTGGGTAACATCGGAGAACGTGGATGATTACCGTGAGCAACTTACGGCTTGGCAGGATGCCCTGACCGATCGCGCAGACTTGTTGCTCTACAGCTGTTTCACGGCGTTGGGCGATACGGGCGCGGCGCTGGTGAATTCACTGGCAAACTTGACGGGGGCTGATGTAGCGGCTTCGGTGGATGCGACGGGGAGCGCCAATTATGGCGGCGATTGGCTGCTGGAAAGTCGCACCGGGAGCATTGAGGCGGGGAATCCCTTTACCCCTGAAACCCTCAGCACCTGGGAGGGCAAGCTGGCGACGCTGACGGTGACAAACTCGGCGGATTCGGGGGCGGGTTCGTTGCGGCAGCGTATTCAAACGGATGCGGCAGCAGGGGATATGATCACGTTCGACACAACACGGACGGTGACGCTAACGACGGGACAGATTACTTGGGCAACCGATCGCCTGACGCTAGATGGCAACGGCTCGACGGTGGATGGTAATCAGAATGGCCGCATTTTTGACATCTCAGCTAACAATGCAACCATCCACAACCTCACGATCCGTAATGGTTCTACGGCTGGAGATGGAGGGGGAATTAGGATGGTAGATAATACTGCATTAATGATTTCCAACTCAACGATCACTAGAAATACTTCTGGTGATCATGGCGGAGGGATTTATGTTGATGCAAGTGGACAGTTAAATATTTTCAATTCGACAATATCGAGAAATTTTGCAAGTAGCAGAGCGGGAGGCATTCACTTTGGTGCAGATGGTATCTTCACGATTGAGGATTCCAATATTTCTAAAAACACCGCAGCATCTTTGAGTGGTGGAGGAATTCGTTTTGGTAATAATGGGAATTTGACGATGACGAATTCTAGGGTTGTGGGAAATTTAGCAGGCAATGGTGGAGCAGGTGATCACGGTGGGGGAGTTTCTTTCCAAAACAATGGCAGTGCAAGTCTCAACAATACAATTATCTCTGAAAATTCCGTCAGCGGTGGAGATGGTGGTGGAATCCGCTTCTTTGATGACGGAACGCTCTCCCTAAAAAACTCAACAGTTTCTGGGAATTCTGCGGGAGACAATGGTGGTGGTCTTTATTTTGACGAAGATGGAAGTTTGTTCTTAACAAACACAACGGTTTCTGACAACATCACAGGAGATGACGGCGGAGGCATTCATTTACTCAATAATGAAATTGTCACAATAACCCATTCAACAATTTCAGGTAACTCTGCGGGAGAAGAGGGGGGCGGGATATTTCTCAATTCCAATGCTACTATCGTTCTCAAAAATTCGACAATTTCGGGCAACGTTGCGATGACCCAAGGCGGTGGCGTTTATGCGGGTAACAACACAAATTTAATATCAACCAATGCCACGATCGCCTTCAATACCGCTTCAACCGATGGCGGCGGTATTTTTCTCTTGAATGGGGTTGGCACGCTCAATAACACGATCGCCTCAAACAATAACGCTGCCACTGGCCCCGAACTCTCGGGAACCTTCGTCGCCAACTACAGCCTGATTCTCAACCCGAGCGGTGCAACGATTAGTGGTAGCCATAACATCCTCAATCAAGATCCGCTGCTCCAGCCTCTAGCCTTCAACAACAATTTTGGCCAAGCCACCACCCAAACCCACGCGATTCCGGTTAACAGCCCCGCCCTCAATGCCGGGAGTAATGCCATCGCCAATGCCGCTGGTTTAACCACCGATCAGCGAGGTTTAGCCGCACGGATCTTCGGGGGCACAGTGGATATTGGCGCTTATGAACTCAACCCCAACGCTGATCTTTCACCCTTTAGCTTTGCTGAGATCTACATCGACCCCACACAGATAACCCGTTTGCTCCTTGACGGTATTCTTCAAGCCAAGGCCTGCCGTACGGTTCCAGAACGAGAGCTGATGGCAGCAGAAAATTTGTTGTCAGAAAGTGCCTCAGCAGAATCAGCAGTGCAATCCGAATCACTGGATCTCGATGATGCTTGTTACCCCTACGATGCAGGTCAAAACTCCCGCTGACCCCGGAGCCAATAGGTCGTCATCTCACCGCGTCCCTTAACAGGAATGCTGCCCCGCACGTCTAGCTCAAACTGATCCGTCAGCGCCTGATAGGTTGCTGCTGTTACCTGAATCCGACCCGGTTCACTATGGGACTCCATGCGAGAGGCAATATTGACTGAATCTCCCCAGAGGTCATAGCGAAAGCGTTTGAGGCCAATCACACCAGCAATGACTGGCCCGGTGTTAATGCCTATCCGTAACTGGAGCGGGTTGCCGAGGTCATCGGTTTGGGCAGCCATATGCTGTTGCATGGCAAGGGCGAGGTTGGCGATCGCATCCGCATGATCCGGACGCGGTAGAGGTAACCCGCCCACAACCATATAGGCATCACCAATCGTTTTGATTTTTTCTAAGCCATAGTCGTCCACGAGTTGGTCAAAACGGGAGAAGATTTGATTGAGTTGATTCACCAACGTCAACGGCTCCACCCGAGCCGCAAAACTGGTAAAGCCAACAATATCGGCAAAGAGAATCGTTGCTGCCTCAAAATATTCAGCGGTTGAGGCTTCGGAAATTTTCAATTGCTCGGCGATCGGGGCGGGTAGAATATTCAGGAGTAAATGTTCTGAGCGGTCTTTTTCTTGTTGGAGTTCCGCTGTACGCTGCGTGACACGTTGCTCTAATTCCTCATTCGCCTGCTGTAAACTCTTCTCAGCTTGCTTGCGGGCCGTGATATCTCGAATAATGTTGAGAACGGTATCGTCGCCGAGGGGAATGATGCGCACTTCTTCGTAGCGGAGTTGGTCTTGAGCAGTGAATTTTTGCTCATAAATCTGGGGGCGATCGGCATCTAATGATTTTTGAATATGATGCAGCCGTTTAATAGCTAAATTCTTGGGTAGAATTTCCCGAATATTCATATTCTCGACATAGGCCTTGGCTCGCTTTGAGCGAGGGGTTGCATTTTCTTGAGCAATCCTGACGCAGGTGCCATCGCGCCGTATCCGAACGAGAAAATCAGGGATTGCAGAGATCAACATTTTGTTATTTCTTTCGCTCTGCTTTAACTCGGCTTCAACTTGCTTGCGCTGGGTAATGTTTCTGACAACAAAGAGCGCCGAATGCTCACCGAAAGGGGCGACGTGGGATTCGTAGCTATAAAGTTGACCCTCAAATTCAAAGTTATACTCCAGAATTTGAGACTGCTGATGGGCAAGAACCTCATGAACCGCCTTGAGATATTGCGTTGCTAACTCGGCGGGTAAGAAAGCATAGACATTTTTGCCAATCAACGCTGTTGTATCCGGTTCTTGAATGGGCCAAAACCCTTCAGCTTCAATGAAATCTAGACAAGCACCGGATTGCTCAATCTCAAGGATGAGATCAGGAATCGCTTCGAGTAATGTACGGTTACGGGCTTTAGTTTGCTTGAGGGTAACGGAAGATTGCTGGAGTTGTGCCGAGAAAATATTAAAGGCCTTGATTTGGCTCAAACGCATCGATCGCAGCGCAATTAAGCCTTTAAAGATCGCCAAACGTAATGGTCCAATGAGCAAATGCATTGCTCGGGGTATCCGCAACATCGCTGCATATTGATGCGTCGGAAACAGCAACAAGAGCAGTAATGAGCTGACGGAAAAAAGATTGCCAAAATTCAGGAAGTATTTCCAGGGTCGTGGATAACAGTCGAGAATACCAACTATATTCTCTAGCAGCAGCAACAGCAAGATAAGCCACAAGAGATAATCCAAAAGGGTCTGATAAACCCCTTGCCAGCCCATTAATGCCTGGAGAAGTAAGAGGATTCCAGAAAGCAAAATTATGGCAAGGAAAAAAGATTGAAACCCTTGAGAATCAATCAACTTGCGAATTTTTTTGACCGCCGTTTTAGCTG
>JBMYQW010000211.1:0-8569 GCA_049601735.1 Spirulinaceae cyanobacterium | reverse complement strand
CGGGGTAGAAGGGCACTACCCCTACAAAATTCATGCAAGATTCTATTGCACCTTTTTAGCTGTGCCACGGCAGTAGGTTGGGTTAGCGACAGCGTAACCCAACACAACCCTCTCTGTTACTGGGGTTTGCGCTTAGGTATAACAAGGGAAAAACTCCAGGTTTCAAGCTAGACGCGGTTTAAATCTCGTCTTTCGTATAAGCAGCCAATCATGTCATTTCGCCCCCTCCAACCTAAACCAACAAACCCTCTGCGCCATAAACCTATGGCAGCAGAGGGCTTGTCTTAAGCGATTCTGGTGTTAGCGATCGCCTTACAGAAAGACAATCATCGGCAGACGGCGGCTAAGAGAGCGATCGCGCCGCCTTTTCTAAGTGCTTGGCATCTTTGCCATTGAGATGATGTCCGTTGCCATTGTGATGGCCATTGTGGGTTTCAGCCGGATGAGGCGCGATCACACCAACACCACCATGGTTGCGATGGTACATCACATTGATTTCGTCCGTTTCACGATTGCGGAAGACAAAGAAATCATGATCCACCAGCTCAAGTTGCAAGACGGCTTCATCAATGCTCAGGGGGGGCATCGAAAAATACTTCATCCGCACCACTTCGCTGGGTAATGTCGGCTCGCGATCGCCAATCAAGTCCGCTTCAACAATTTGCTCTTCAGGACGCAGGGCAGTTTTGACTTGACTGTGGCTTTTATGGAGGTGCTTCTCTTTATACTTGCGCAGCTGACGGGTAATTTTATCGGCGACGAGATCAATGCTGGCGTAGAGATCTTCACTTTGTTCTTGGGCCCGGATGACGGTTCCATTGGCATGAACCGTGACTTCGGCTTGATGAGACTTACTGATGCGGGGGTTGCGTCCAACGGACAGATGAACGTCTACTGTGGTCGTGAGGTGCTGAAAATGTTTGACGGCTTTGGCGAGTTTTTGTTGTACATAGAGATGAATCGATTCCGTGACATCAATGTTATTGCCCTGGATTAAAATCTTCATATGGACTACTCCTAAAGTGACGAAAAAACCGATGGCATTGATGCTGTCTAGCTTTGGTTTAAAGCATCGGTTTTGAAAAAGGGGTGCGCTGAGGCAGGGGTTGAGGCGATCGCTCAACGACCGTAGCTCGATCAACAGTGATGGTGATAAGCTGGTATCCGAGTACGATCTCGTAAAGCCTGACGCAGCATGGCGTTGCTTTAACGAATTAGCATCAAGGGTTGGCTATTGTCCCAATGACAGCGCAGGGTCTGTGAACCAGATGGTCAAGCCCAGAATCCAAGCTAATGGGGGGGTTTTGAGCCTTGGCGTCTTTTTTACCTCTCCTTTACCCTAGCACCTTGTCTTCTTAGCCAGATTGCCTTGTGATGTCTCTTTACTATCGTTTGCATCCCTTGATATTTTGTGACGATTTCTTCAAGTAATCACCCCCATGGCGGGCCACAAAATTGCGCAGGGGGGGATCGCCCAGTGTACGTTGAGCGCCTAGGGCGAGTTGCCTACGCGGAGGCTTGGCAATACCAAAAGCAATTGCGCCAGCAGTTGCTGACGGAGCCCCATCGACCCGATCGCCTGCTACTGCTCGAACATCCCCCCGTCTACACCTTGGGTACGGGCAGTACGCTGGCGCACCTCAGGTTTGACCCGAATCAGCACGCAGTTGAGTTGCATCGCACCGAGCGCGGGGGGGAGGTGACGTATCATTGCCCAGGTCAAATCGTCGGCTATCCGATTCTGAACCTGCGTCGCTATCGTACCGATTTGCATTGGTATTTGCGCCAGTTGGAGGCTGTGATAATTACTGTGCTGGCCAATTACGGATTGGTGGGCGATCGCGTTCCTGGGCTCACGGGGGTTTGGGTGGAGGGCTATAAGGTAGCGGCGATCGGTATTAAGGTCAAACGCTGGGTGACGATGCATGGTTTTGCCCTCAATGTCTGTCCGGATCTGGCGGGGTTTGCCCAGATTGTGCCCTGTGGCATCAGCGATCGCCCGGTGGGGAGTTTGGCGCAGTTTGTGCCCACGATCGCGCTGGAAACGGTTTACCAAGATCTGGCGATCGCTTTTGGTGAGGTGTTTAGCTGCACGATGCAGTACGATTTCGCCCCGAACCCTTCAGTCTTGCAGCAGGCGCAGCAGAACATCTTTGAGCGTCAAAAACAACACGAGAGCTAACATCAAAACGTAGGCAACGAGCAGGATGGGGTCGAGCCGCCAACCATTGAAAAAAAGAATCAGCCCCGAGAGGAAAAGTGTGACTGGAACCACGAGCGCAGACTGCAAAATGGCGATCGCAAACCGGGTCGTTTCATTTTCATTGCTCCCCCCATTTTTTTTCGGGGGTTTGATGGCAATGAGGGGGAGGATGACAAAGGGATAGGCAAGGGCGATCGCCATTTGCGCCAGTCCCAGGAGGCTACCGAACTGCATGGTTTTGTTTCTTGTCGAGCATTTCTTGAGAGTAACTATCCTAAAGCAGGCGGGGCGCAGTTATCCCGACGAGAAGCAAGCGATACGCCGCGCAACCCGTCCTAAAGACTGTGTGCGCTGGCCGGGGGCGTTGCCGTTTTCGGGCAGGTTTTGGGCAGTGGGTTTGCCGATTAAGCTGCATTCTTCCCAATTTGGAAAAGTATACTACGATCAAAAAGTACAGAATAACTATCTCTGCGTGTACGACAACTTTTGCAAATACCTCATCGAAACCTATCCTGAAGACTTTGCCACCTGGCTCATTGGCAAACCCGTTTCCCTCACTCAGCTCAAACCCACGGAGCTGATCAGTGAGCCCATTCGGGCTGATTCCCTGATGCTCCAGGGACACGATGTGGTGTTGCACGTCGAGTTTCAAACCCGTCCCGATGCCCAGATCCCGGAGCGCCTTGCCAACTACTATCTGCGAATTCGACGAAAATTCCCCAAGAAGCGAATTGTGCAAGTGGTGCTGTATTTGTGCAAAACGGGTTCGCCTCTGGTGAAAAAGACGGTGTTCCGCTCTGGGGGCATGACTCATAAATTCCGAGTGATTCGATTGTGGGAGCAGCCCAAGGATGTTTTTTGGGATGTACCGGGCTTGTTGCCCTTGGCGATTTTGTCGAAAGCCGCTGATCAAGATGCTGTGGCCCTGCTGGAGCGTCTAAGATTGCGGATTACTGAGGTGACAGACGATGTGGGGATGCAGGGAAACCTGGAAGCGGCAACGGCAATGTTGGCGGGTTTAAAATTAGAGGCAGCGGTGATTAAACAGATTATGAGGAGCCGAGCAATGCGAGAATCGACGTTTTATCAGGATTTGGTTCAGGAAAACTTTGAGCGGGGTCGTCAGGAGGGCAGGAGACTAGAACGGGTCTTTGTTTTACGAACCATTCTGCCGATATTGAAACAGGTTGGGTTTCCGGTGGAGCGAATTTTGAGTGCGCTGGGGATGACTTTGGCGGAAATTGATGGGGATGATCAGCAGGAAAAAGGCTGATGAGGAGCCGAGCAATGCAAGAATCGACGTTTTATCAGGATTTGGTTCAGGAAAATTTTGAGCGGGGTCGTCAGGAAGGGCGTCAGGAAGGTCGCATTAGCATCATGCGCCAAGTTGTGTTGTTCTTTCAAGGTTTGGGGATGCCGATCGCGCCATTGCTCAAGTTTGTTGGCATCACAGCGGCGGAGTTAGACCTTGAGGAGCAGGAAACGGAGCAGGATTGACTCCCCTTTAGTGGGTTACTCTACAAACCGCTGGTTCAGCTACTGATGGCAGAAATATGCAAAAGGAGCAAGCCGAATATTGGTTTGCTCCTTTGGTTTCGTGGAGGTTGCAGAGCACCTGAACCCGCGCAGGGCAGGGAGACCCAGACCCTACGGTTGCTACTGATACAGCCCCGGACTCCACTCGGGAACAATGCGGGTGTGGACACCGTTGGGACGGAAGGCGCGTTGACCGGGAGCGTTGTTGTTGCTGTTGCTGCCTTGGGGGCGGCCGTCTTGGTTGGGGTTGCCGGGGAAGTCTGGTTGAGTGGTGGGCTCAGGCTGACCGAAGCGAGAGCTGTTGAGCGAGGGATCATTGTTCATTACCGATGCAGTTGCAGTGGTCGCTGGGGGAATCAGGGAAAACGACTCAGGGCCCTCGATGCACGGGTACAGTTCCTCGAAGACAATCAATTCTCCACCACCACCAAACTCTTCGGTCAGGTCGTCGTCGGCTTGCAAGGCCGCTTCCCCAACTCTGTGGATTTCAGCAACAACAGCACCGGAGCCACAGGCAGCGATGGGCAAACCGATCTGGCTGACCCGAATAATGAAATCAGCCTGGGCTACAACGCCCAGCTCACGCTGCTGACCCAGTTCGCTCCCGGTAGCTTTTTGCTCACCGGGCTGCAAGCGGGCAACCTCAACACCACTGTCAGCGATCCGGCCAACTACGGCTTGGTCAACAACAACTTCTTGCGCTTGGGCTACGAGTCAGATACAACCAACGGGCTACTCCTCAGCGATGTCAATTATCGCCAGCGCGTCACCGATAACTTCGCCATGATCGTCGGCCCCGCAGGCGTGAACCCCGTTAACGTTTTTCGGGGACCTTCCAGGGTCGAGAGTGCGGGCTTCGGGCCCATCTCCCGCTTTGCCCAGCGCAACCCGATTATCCAGCTTGGCGGCACGAGTGCAGGCGTTGGCTTTGACTGGCAAGCAAACCCTATTGTCAGCGTGCAGGGCGTCTATTCAGCCGCCTTTGCCAGCACTGCCAGTGCAGGGTTATTTAATGATTCCTATACTCTTGGTTTCCAAACCCTGGTTACCCCTACTCGCAATACCGATATTGCCCTATACTTCCTCAACGGCCAATCCGGTTCCAGTGGGGGCTTTCTCCAGACAGGTGTGGGGGATGAGCAGGTTTCCTCGCTCAATGGCGTAGACCTAGAAACCAATGCCTTTGGCATCACCGCCAACTGGGACATCACAGATGACATTACCTTCGGCGGCTGGATTGGTTGGACGACCTCCCGTCAGCTCAATTTTGATGGCTCGGTGCAAACCAATAACTGGATGCTCTCGTTGCAGTTTCCAGATCTCTTTGCCGGGGGTAACTATGGTGGGATTTTCTTTGGTGTGCCGCCCCGCATCACCGAGAGTAACTTAACGGCTAATGGGGTGCTGTCCGGAAACATCCCGAGCTTTTTTGAGACCGGGAGCACGGCATTCCAAGGGGGGCGCGACGATACGGCCTATCACCTCGAAGCCTTCTATCGCTTACGCTTGACCGATAACATCACGATTACGCCCGGTCTGGTGGCGGTGTTTAATCCGGGGCATAATGCCAGCAATGACACGGTGCTGATCGGGGCGATTCGGACGACGTTTTCGTTTTAAACGGGGTCTCGTTTGAAATCGGTTGTTTGGGAGGGTTTGCAACCATCCGTGTGAACTTAACGCTGTATTCAGCTCCAGGTGGGAGTTCCAGTGGGCCGACCCACCTCCCCCTACGGGTACTCCTCCCCAGAGGAGACTTAAAATCCCCTCTCGGGAGGGGCGGTCTCGCGCAGCGACGACCGGGGTGGGTTCGGGGTGTTTTGGACAAATGCAGGTTTTATTTCTGGTCAGTTTTCGCGACCAGCTATGCCGCCCCCTGTATTTTCAAGACAAATCCAACTCCAGCCTTGTACTCAAGATCGTCTCGATATCATCCTCACGACGATATTGCTGCAATTGCTCATCAATAATGTAGTAGAACTCGTTCTTCTCCGTATCCAATACCCCCATCGAGCCAGGATTAATATCCATGACCGGCGTATCTCGGAGGGGTCGCATAAAAACCGCCAAACCTTGGGAACGCGTCTGATGAATTTTATTCGGGCCCGTGGTGGTGTGGTAGTGACCATGAAAATGCAACTTCGGTTGCAAAATCTCCAGAATCTCACTCAAAACACGTGAGCCCTGAAGCCGCCCCCGAAACCCCATCTGAATGCCATAGGGGCCATCATGGGTAAAGAGAATATCCGTGGTCTGACCCTGGAACGTCTGGGGATCAATCTCGCCATCACTACAGGTGTAATGCCCCTGATGTTCCCAACCGCCCAGAAAGGTCATCTTTACCCCATCTTGTTCAATGATGTGTCCGTTCGGGATGTATTGAAACAGCCCTAACGCGTCTTGCGGCAGCGGGTCATCGTAGTGCTTTAACGTTGAGAGAACCGCATTGCATTCATGGTTCCCCTCAATAAAATGAATCGGTTGATTGAGGTGCGTCAGGTACTGGCTGTAACGCTGATTCTGCGCGGCGGTTTGGTTGAAGTAGTCCAAGCTATGGAGTTGGGAGCGATCGCCCTCGGCAAAGCGTTTGGTCGGTTCATCGAGCTGAGACTCGTTCAGATGGTAGCCAAAGTCTCCCAGTTGCAAAATAAAATCAATCTCGTTGGTGCGCAGAATATTGTTGACAATTGAAATTAGGTGATAAACCCGACCGTGAAGATCGCCAATGAGTAGTATTTTCATGATTTTATTGTAGACAGGAGCATGACAGTTGTGTATCACTCTGTCTGTACGATGGACAACGCAAGCACCCTGAGCGTTTACGTTTCTCTCTCTGCCAGTTGCCAGAAAAACAACTCAATATCCTAGCGACTGTCCAGGTCACAATCGATCGCCCCGTACAACTCGGCGATCGCACTTTCAACCTTGAGCGATCGCAGCATCATCGTCTAAGCCAAACTCGTAATATTCCGTAAATAGCCACAGGAACGCCCGGATTTTCGAAGTTAGCCCGGCTGACTCATCCAGATTATCGGGGCAGTAACAGGGCTTTCCTGGGCACAAGCGTTGCGCCCCTGCGGCATCATCCGCTCAGGGATGCGCTGGCACATATTGGGGTTTGAGCGTTGAGTTGAGTATCCTAATGACCGTAGCCCTAGACCCAACACCCCTCCCTGCCGGATTCCCTAAAATGCCATGACGCCGAGTGATTCTCCGCAACAACAACCCGCCGAAGAGCGCCCCTCCGAAGCGCGCCGTGAAGCAGATGCTGCCTTCCAACAGTCGTTGGCGCAGTTAGAAACCCTGATTGACCCCCCAGAGAGACCGCCAGAAACCTGCACAGAAGTCCCTGCTCCCAGCGAAGATGAAGCGCAGTGGGAGGCAGCGGGTGCGGATCTCGAAGAATTCTTGGACGCTGATGAAGATAACCCAGCATAGGACTGGATTGGCGACGGGGCGGCGATCGCTCATTCCCCAGAGCTGTGGCAACAGATTGATCGCCTGCTGGGGTTGGATGAAGTTTCTCTGACCCTAGATCTAAGCGGCGTTTCGGGTTAATGCTACGCTGAGAGTAAATTTGGGAATCTGGGGAAGATCATGTCTAAATCGACAAGGAAAGCCACGCAGCAACTCGAAGCGATCGCCGCCCTGATGACGGGTCAAAATGTCGTGCTCGGTGGCATCGCCTGGTCGATCTTCACCCTGCTCTTCTTCATGCTCTTTAGCATTACGCCGCCCGGCCAAGATGCGCCCTACTGGTATTTGTATGGCACGTACATCCTCGAAACCGCCCCCTTCTTTCTGGCAACTTGGCTCTGTTATCGCAACTGGCAGAGCACCCAGATTGTCAGTGGGCGAGAAGTTTGGCTCTTTATTGGCTTGGGCATGGCCTGCTACTCAATTGGCAACGTGCTGTTTGGCATCTGGGAGCTGGGTTTTGGTCTAGACCCCGAGATCTCACCGGCGGATTTCTTTTACCTGAGCTTTACGGTGTTGGTGGGTTGGGGCATGATCTTGGCGGTCTTAATCCGGCGTCTTAATCTCGAGGTACGTCAATGGTTGATTATCGCTGGCATTGCAGCGGCGGGTATTCTGCTCTCGTTTTGGGTCTCCTTTGGCACCGAAGACCAAGATGCCCTGAGGCTGCCGCGTGCCATCCCCGTCGCCTATGCCCAAGCGCCTGCGCCCCAGGCTCCGCCTGCGCCTGCTGACCCCAACGCACCGCCTGCTCCCGCAGACCCCGCAGCAGTGCCCCCCGCAGCAGTGCCCCCCGCAGCAGTGCCAGAGTCTGAGGAAGCCAATGCCCCCGGCTTCATTCTGGCGCTGGATGACGTTTTGTCGAACTTTGCCAACCCTGTCAACGCCTTCTACACGATTTCTGACGTGGCGCTGATGATCATTGCCGCCACCCTATTGCTGGCTTTTTGGGGCGGGCGTTTTTCCCAGTCTTGGCGGATGATTGCGGCGGCAGCGTTAGCCAAATACGTTGCCGATTTAGCCTTTAAACTCGCCACCAAGCTCCCAGGCGACTACGAAAGCGGCGGTCTGTTTGATGTG
This sequence comes from Spirulinaceae cyanobacterium, assembly GCA_049601735.1. Lineage (GTDB taxonomy): Bacteria > Cyanobacteriota > Cyanobacteriia > Cyanobacteriales > Spirulinaceae > SIO3F2. The sequence goes on along the minus strand of JBMYQW010000211.1, from coordinate 273 downwards.
TTCTACGTCTTTAGTGGGGTGCTCTACTGTATGGGAGCGGCGCTGGAGTTTGATGTTTCAACGAGTAGCCGATCAGGACGGGGGCGTCGTCGTCGTGGAGGCAGCACCTGATGCCCCGATCGCCCGCTCGACCGATCATCTTGGGTGTCACGGGGGCAAGTGGCTTGATCTATGCGGTGCGGGCCGTGAAACACCTCTTGGCCGCCGACTATGCCGTGGACTTGGTGGCGTCCCAGGCGGCCTATCGAGTCTGGCAAGCGGAAAATGAGATTC
>JBMYQW010000210.1:0-8590 GCA_049601735.1 Spirulinaceae cyanobacterium | reverse complement strand
AAGAAGCGCACGGGCGTGCCCGTGAAGTCGAGCTGTTCACGGAATTGGCGCTCAATGTAGCGACGATAGCCTTCGTTGAAGCGTTTGGGATCGTTGACGAAAAGGGCGATCGCGGGCGGCTGGCTACTCACCTGCGTACCGTAATAAATTTTGCCCTGCTTGCCCTGACGGCTAGTGGGCGGGGAATGCCATTGCAGGGCTTCTTGCAACACTTCATTGATCACAGCAGTGCTGACACGGCGCTGGTGGGCCGCTTGAGCCCGGTCAATGAACTCAAAAAGCTGCTCCACACGCTTACCGGTTTGGGCACTAATGAAAAGCATCTCGGCCCAGTCTAGAAAGTAAAGGCGATCGCGGATCAGCTTCTGGTGCTCATAGATGGTGTAAGAGTCTTTCTCGATCGCATCCCATTTGTTGATGACAATGATGGCGGCTCGCCCCTCTTCCATCACCCGGTTCGCCAGCCGTTGGTCTTGCTCAGTAACGCCATCGATTGCATCGAGAACCAACAGCACTACATCGGCACGGCGAATCGCTTTGAAGGCCCGATTAATACTAAAGAATTCAGCACCGTAGCGGACATTTTTTTTCTTGCGAATGCCCGCTGTATCAATCAGGCGATAGAATTGCTGGTTGCGCTTCACACGGGTGTCGATCGCGTCTCGGGTCGTGCCAGCGATCGGGCTCACGATCGAGCGATTGGCCCCGGTGAGGGTATTGAGCAGGGTGGACTTGCCGACATTGGGCCGACCGACGATCGCCACCCTGGTTTCTGGGTCAGCGTCCGTGAGTTGTGCCGGGGGCAAGGCTTCAATGACCTGATCCAATAAGTCGCCGGTGCCATTGCCATGAATCGCCGAAATGGGGTAGGGCTCCCCCAGATTCAGCTCCCAAAATTGCGCCGCTTGAATGAGGCCCTGTTCGGGTGATTCGCATTTGTTGACGGCCAAAAAAACTGGAATCGACTGCTGGTGCAACCAGCGGGCAATTTCCTGATCCCCCGTGGTGGGGCCGAATTGACCATCGACCACTAAAATAGCCGCTTGGGACTCTGCCAAAGCGGCCATCGCCTGCTCCCGAATCAGGGGTAAAAATTCCGTTTCATCGTCAAAAACCAAGCCCCCCGTATCAACAACGAGAAAGTCTCGGTCGAGCCAAAAACCGGGCTGGTAGGTGCGATCGCGGGTAATGCCAGGTTCATCGTGAACAATGGCTTGACGGCTCGCACAGAGCCGATTCACCAGGGTCGATTTGCCGACATTGGGGCGGCCCAAAATAGCAACAATGGGAAGTGACATTGGGTAAACCCCGGTTGAAACATTGACGATATTCAAAGCGGGCATTCAAATCCGTCCATAATCAACAACGACCCTTTGATTTGCACAATTATACCTTTGGCGGTGTGGTTGTCATTGTTGCTAGCAGGAACTGTTGCCGTTCTGAAGTGTGAGGCGATAATGGCAAACAGATTGAGCCGCTCTGGTTTATTCTCCTTGATCGCCGCCTAGAAAAAGGGTCTAGAGGGCGATCAAGTGGGGTCAGTTATCCCCCGGCGATCGGCGACTTATTCATCTTCTGCGTCACTCTCGCCAGCACCATTGATTTTATTGAGCTTGATATGTTTACGCCCGAGCGAGATTTCAAACTCATCACCTGGCTCAAGGTTCATCTGCTTGGTGTAGGCTGCACCAATCAAGAGATTGCCATTGGATTGCACGCTAATGCGATAGCTCGCAGAGCGTCCGCCCCGACCAGAGCGACTGCCATTGCCATCGAGTTCTAGACCGATCGCATCGAGGAGTGCGTTAGAGAACTTCATCATGTTGACGCGCTCTAGACCATTCTTCGTCGTGGTGTAATAGCCACATTTCTTGGCCTTCTCTTCTTTGCTGAGGTTGCCGAGGTCATTCACCTTATCAACGAGTTCTTGACCCGTTAGCGGGGTTGGGCTGGATGTTTGAGTCATTGACTTACGAATTTTACTGCAAATGTTGATGCTAAGGTTTGAGAAGAGACTGTCTTGGTTGCAAGATGAGACAACAGAAGTCAACTCACTTAGCAGTTGGTTTATAACTTATCACACTCAAAGTTCAATCGTCTTCTCAAAGAAATAAAATTAGCATAATTAGCCTTCTTTTTGAGACTATAGATCACAATAACAGACGACCAGCTGATGATGCGCTGTTGAGTAGGGCAGAAGCGGTGAATTTGCCCGCTAATTTATGTCGGACTCCAGGCAACAGAAATGAAACTGACAACCCGGGCCCATTACAGTGTCAAAGCCCTGTTAGATCTGAGCTTACAACCGACTGTAAAACCTGTTTCTGTAACCGCGATCGCCGCCCGCCAAGATATCCCTGCCCCCTACCTGGAAAAACTGCTCATTGAGTTGCGCCGCGCGGGCTTAGTTCGTTCGGTGCGGGGTGCGCAGGGGGGCTATTGTTTGGCGCAGCCCCCGAGTCAAATTTCCCTGGGGCAAATTCTTGCCGCGGTGGGTGAAACCATAGACCCCATCCCCCCGTTTGATCCCGAACACCAACAGGCGGCAGATTGGGTTACCCATAGCCTGTGGCAGCGCCTCCACCAGCGGCTACAAGCCTTGCTCTACGACATTACGCTGGCAGAGTTGTATTACGACGCTCGCAGTTGGCAGGCGGCCCAAGGAGACGAGGGCAATTTTGTAGTTTAAGCCTTGCGATCGAGGGCATTTCATCAATGAACCGCAGCAACCGGATGGGGACAGGGATAGAACGCCCGACCCAAGCATTAGATAAAGAGGAGCTGTAAACCAGTCACGATCAGAGCTTGAAATCAATAACAATAGCAGTCCCTAGCCCTGAATAATTTAAGCCTTGTGATTTAAACGCCAGCGAGAGCGTGATACAACCTATCCTTAAGAGCAGCGAAATGGAGATGAGCGGCAGATGGATCAGGATGTAGTCGCCCAATGGGGGCTCATTTTACAGCGGGGGGGTGAAGAACTCTTGCTCCTCAAGGTGGGCGATCGCTTCACGCTGCGCCTCCACGACCATTGCCGTCAACTGCCACCAGATTTAGCGCCCCTGAACCTCACGCCGCTGCCCCAGGGCGACCTCTGGGAGAGCTTAATTGCACCCAGTCAATTGGATACGGCGATCGCCATGGCAAGGCGTCATCCAGACGTAGCCTTTGCCAGCCATGTCTATCAACTGCGCAGCAGCCCCGAGACGCTGGTCTATCCCACCCATGAACTCACGCTGCAATTCTCGCCCCACCTGCGCTCCGAGGCGATTCAAGCCTTACTCGCGCCCTATGCCTTGCAATTCGTCCAAACCCTGGCCGGGGTCGCCAACACGGGTATCTACCAACTCACGCCCCAAACCCCCGAAAACCCGCTCAAGCTCGCCAACCGTCTGATGACTCATGCCGATGTACTCACGGCCGAGGCGAATGTTATTTTCCATCGCGAGTCGTTCTATCGTCCCCAGGACTCCCTTTACAACCGTCAATGGTATTTGCACCATACGGGCGGTTCCCAGCTTGATGCCAACTCCCATATCCATGCTGAAGCCGCTTGGGATATCACCCGCGGGAGCCGCGAGGTGGTGGTGGCGATTACCGATGATGCGATCGACATTCGCCATCCCGACTTTCAAGGCGTGGGCAAAGTTGTCGCGCCCCGCGACTTTCGCGGTAAGGACTTTTCTCCCCTGCCCGAATCTTCCCAAGAGAGTCACGGGACGGCCTGTGCGGGGGTTGCGATCGCCGAAGAAAACGGTCAGGGCGTGGTGGGCGTTGCGCCCGGCTGCGCCCTGATGCCGTTGCGCACCACAGGCTACCTGGACGATCGCTCCATTGAAGACCTCTTTGAATGGGCGAGAACCAAGGGCGCCAGCGTAGTTTCCTGTAGCTGGGGGGCAGCGGTGGTGCATTTTCCGCTCTCCCTGCGGCAACGGGCGGCGATTCATCGCGCCGCCACCGAAGGGCGGGATGGCAAAGGCTGTGTGATTGTCTTCGCGGCAGGGAATGCCAACCGGCCGATCCAGGGCACGGTGTACGAACAGAGCTGGCCGGATGACTTGCTCCAGGGGCCCACCGAATGGCTCAGTGGTTTTGCTACCCACCCGGATGTGATCGCGGTGTCGGCCTGTACCAGCCTCAACAAAAAGTCAGCCTACAGCAACTGGGGCGAACAAATTAGCGTCTGTGCGCCCAGCAACAATGCCCCGCCAGGAATGTGGTTCCAGAAGACTGGCTTTATTCAGACTGCACCTGCGATCGGCTACGGTCTGCCTGGACGCGGCATTTTTACCACCGATCAACTGGGGAATCTGGGCTACGACAGCGGCAACTTTACCCGTGACTTCGGCGGCACCTCCAGCGCCTGCCCAATGGTGGCAGGGGTTGCGGCTCTCGTGCTCTCGGCCAACCCTGACCTGACGGCCCAGGAAGTGAAGCAACTCCTGGAACAGACGGCCGATAAGCTGGTTGACCCCCAGCGAGACAGCCAATTGAACCTGCAACTGGGCAACTACGACAGCAAGGGCCATTCCCAATGGTTTGGCTATGGCAAAGTCAATGCCCAGCGCGCGGTGGAACGAGCAAAGCAATATCGTGAGACCACGCCTCCGGTGCGCCATTGGACGATCGAGCAGCAGATGCAGCACACCACCCCGATTCCCGATGGCAACCCCCAGGGGCTCTTTAGTAACCTCACCGTTGAGGAAGCGGGCTATCTCGATGAAATCCAGGTGACGGTCGCTCTGAGTCATCCCTTTCTGGGGGATGTGGAAATTTATTTGCGTCATCCCAATGGCTCGGTCGTGCTGCTCCAAGGCCGTGATTTGGGGAGTCAAACCCGCTTGCACCGCACCTATACGGCCCAAGACCGAGCCTTGCTGGCCCGCTGGCAGACCCTAGACGTGCAGGGCATCTGGCAACTCTGGATCTGCGATCGCGTCGTCGGTGATACCGGGACGCTGGCGGGGTGGCGGTTGCGGTTGGATGTTCAGGATCGGTTGGCGGGTTAGGAGATTTAAAATCCCCTCTCGGGAGGGGCGGTCGTGCGTAGCACAGACCGGGGTGGGTCGGGTGTTTGTCACCTCTGCAACCCTTTGCTCCAGGGAGTTTTGCGCTTAAGTTCACGCCAGTGGGTTTCCCTGCCCTGCTTTTGTCCTAAACTGTGTATTGGTCTTCAGAATCTTTTTACATTAAGCAAATTCAAAAATGGATATTGGGCAAAAGGTACAGGTTTATCGCATTAAGGATCGCGTCGAGCAAGATGTCGCCGATAAGTTGGGCAAAGTGGGCACAGTGACTGGCTTCAAAATGACCGATGGCAGCGGTGTCGGCGCGGTGGTGGAGTTTGATGACAAGAGCGCGAGTTGGTTCTTTGCCGATGAACTGCGCACGGTTTAGGCCAACGGTGTCTCAAACTGTATCTGAAGCAAACCTCGATTCCTGACAACATTCATGGCACAGTTTCTGACCTTTATCGGTAAAGGAGGGGTCGGCCGCACGACGGTAGCGATCGCAGCGGCTCACCATCTGGCCCAGCAGGGTCGGCGGGTGCTGTTCATCGCCCATGACCCTAGCCCGGTGGTGGGGCAACTGCTCGGCCAGCCTTTAGAGACGCAGCCCCAAGCTATCGCCCCGAACCTCTGGGCCGTGCAATTTCGGGCGACTGAACTCATGGCGCAGATCTGGGACGATGAAGTCAAGACCCGAGAGGCGCAATATCTACGCTTCCCGATCCTGAAGCAGGTTTATGGTCAGGAACTGGGGATCTTACCCGGTATGGATGCGGCTCTGGCGCTGTATACAATTCGGGGCTATGGCGCGAGTAATGCCTACGATGTCATTGTCTACGACGGCTGGGGCGGTTTGAGTACCCTGCGCACCTTAAGTATTCCCGAGACGGGCAGTTGGTATCTGCGTCGCTTCCGCAAGTTGGTTTTAGAGTCGGATCTGGGTCGGGCGATCGCCCCCCTCATCCAGCCCATCACCGCTGCGGTGCTCAATGTGAGCTGGTCTTGGGACAATTTCGCCCAAGAACCGACTCAAGAGGCTGATGAACTGCTCACCGAAGGCACAACGGCACTAGCCGATCCCCAACGGGTGCTGGCGTATCTCGTGACAACCCAAGACCCCCAAGCGGTAGCCGCTGCTCAATATTATTGGGGTAGCGCCCAACAGGCAGGCGTGTCGGTGGGCGGCGTGATCTGGAATCAAACGACACCGAGCCCCGAGCAGCAAGGCCCGTTTGAACCCCTGGTACAAACCACCTTGCCCACCCAATCGGATAGCTGGCAAACCTCGACTTGGCAACAGCTGGGCAGTCATTTACCCGACTTTAGCGCCACGACCCATATTCCCCAGCCCCTGACGATTGATGTGGCCACGCGTCAGGTGCGCGTCTTCTTACCGGGGTTTGCTAAAGATCAGGTCAAGCTGACCCAGTCTGGCCCGGAGTTGACCGTGGAGGCGGGCGACCAACGGCGTAATATTCTGCTGCCGCCCTCCCTCAAGGGCCAACCCGTTAAGGGCGCAAAATTCAACGATCGCTACCTGATTATTTCCCTATGACCTCTGCTCCTGACTCCAAACCTGGCCAGAGTAACGCCGACAGTAAAGCTGACGGTAGTAAGGCCCGTCAACTCCTGGGCATGAAAGGCGCTTCAACGGGGGAAACCAACCTCTGGAAGATCCGCCTACAACTGCTCAAACCCATCACCTGGATTCCCCTGATCTGGGGTGTCGTTTGCGGTGCGGCCTCTTCAGGGGGCTACGTCTGGAGCCTCGAAGATCTGCTTAAGGCGCTAGCCTGTATGTTGCTCTCGGGGCCAATTTTGGCGGGTTATACCCAGACGCTCAATGACTTCTATGACCGCGAGATCGACGCCATTAACGAGCCCTATCGCCCAATCCCCTCAGGCGCGATTCCACTGTCCCACGTGATCACGCAAATCTGGGTGCTGCTGATTGCGGGACTGGTCTTGGCCGTCACGTTGGATCAATGGGCGGGTCACGAGTTTCCCATGGTGACGCTGATCGCGGCGATCGGTGCTTTCCTGGCCTACATCTATTCAGCACCCCCCCTCAAGCTCAAGCAAAACGGCTGGCTGGGCAACTATGCCCTCGGTGCCAGCTACATTACCCTGCCCTGGTGTGCGGGCCATGCCCTGTTTGGCACCTTGAGCCCGACGATCGTTTGGCTGACGCTCTTTTATAGTTTGGCGGGTTTGGGCATTGCGATCGTCAACGACTTCAAGAGCGTGGAGGGCGATCGCCAACTCGGGCTTAAATCTTTACCCGTCATGTTTGGCATCGAAAAAGCCACCTGGATTTGTGTGTTGATGATTGATGTTTTCCAAGCCGGGGTTGCACTCTACCTCTTTTGGATTGGGCAAAACCTCTACGCTACGCTCCTGCTGTTGCTGGTGATTCCCCAAATCACGTTCCAGGATATGTACTTCTTGCGTGATCCGCTCGAAAATGATGTCAAGTACCAGGCTAGTGCCCAGCCCTTCTTGGTTTTGGGAATGTTGGTGGCAGGTTTGGCGTTGGGTCATAGTCCTTTGGTTTAGTTATTCTCCCCATGTCTTCCTCTAGCTCATCGTCGATTCAGCGGTATCACCAACAGTTTCCGGGGTTGGTGAACAAGGCCTATTTCAACTTTGGCGGCCAGGGGCCCATGCCCAAGGCGGCGATGGAGGCGATCTACCGTGCCTACGAATATGTCCAGCAGCAGGGGCCGTTCTCCAGCAAGGTGAATGACTGGATTCAGCAAGAAATTAGCACGACCCGAGCGGCGATCGCCGCCGAACTGGGAGTTGCGGCCAAAACCATTGCCCTCACCGAAAACGTCACCACTGGCTGCAACATTGTGCTCTGGGGGTTGCCCTGGCAAGCGGGCGATCATATTCTGCTGACCGACTGTGAGCATCCGGGCGTAATCGCCATCATTAAGGAAGTCGCTCGGCGCTTTGGGGTGCGCGTCTCCACCTGCCCGATGATGGCCACCCTCAATCGCGGCAATCCGGCCGGCGTGATCGAGCAATATTTGCAACCCACCACCCGCCTCGTGGTGCTCTCCCATATTTTGTGGAATACGGGCCAGGTGTTGCCCCTGAGCGAGATTGTTCAGGTCTGTCATCAGCATCAGTCCCAGGTGTCCACCCAAGTCTTGGTGGATGCGGCGCAGTCGGTGGGTTCACTGCCGCTGAACTTGCCCGAAACAGGGGTTGATTTCTATGCTTTTACGGGGCATAAGTGGCTCTGTGGCCCGGCGGGTGTGGGCGGACTCTACGTCAGCCCGGCGGCGTTGGGGCAGCTCCACCCCACCTACGCAGGTTGGCGCGGCATCAGCATGGACAGTACAGGGATGCCTAAAGATTGGAAAGGTGACAGCAGCCGCTTTGAGGTTGCCACGTCGGCCTATCCGCTCTATGCGGGCTTGCGGGCGGCGATCGCCCTCCACAATCAATGGGGCAGCCCCCACGAACGCTACACCCAAATCGTCAAAAACAGCGAATACCTCTGGCAGGGCCTGTCGCTGCTGCCCAAGATTCAATGTCTGCGCACCTCCGCCCCCGAGTCGGGTTTGGTGTCG
>JBMYQW010000209.1:0-8661 GCA_049601735.1 Spirulinaceae cyanobacterium | reverse complement strand
AAAGCGTTAAAGAAGCCGTCATGCATCAAGCCGTCTTAACCAAATTCCAAACCCACGATAATATCCGCACGATTCTCCTAGCGACGGGCACAGAAGAAATTGTCGAAAACGCCCCCCATGACTATTACTGGGGCTGTGGCCAAGACGGAACCGGCAAAAATCGTTTGGGCTACATTTTGATGCAAGTGCGAGATGAACTCACAACCCGTTCAGACGCTGCACGTAATTTTGACTAAAGGCGCGGCGATCGTAACAGTGCAGAAGGTTCATTCGGAAGGCGCAGAACAGTGAGTTGAAGAATGAGTCGTCTTAGCTCAGTTCGCAGTTAATAAAACTGTGCCACCCTCAACCATGCACTAGAACGGTTTAAGGACGATGAAATTGCGCCATTGTGATGGGAGGGCGATCGCTCGAAAAAAACGTTTCCACTTGCTTATGGCTACTGTTTATAATGCTCTTGGAGTTTCGTTAAGCTCTCAAAAGGCTGTTCCGTCACAGCAACAATAACCTGTCCACTATCAGAGAATACCCCAAGAAAGAGCTCTTTATTATTGTTATTAGTATCCTCCATCCTATAAACAAAAACACCTGGGCCGTCATAGTAATAGCTCGATTCAACATCGTAGCCTTCACCGAGGTAAAGATCTCTAAAATTGTTAACCACCTGGCTGGCACCGCCCGTGCCGGAAACAGTGGCACAATCATTAGAATTAACGGCGAAACATCCTACGGTTGTATCTGCTCTCCCTTGAGTGAGATCAACGCCAGGGGTGAGGCCCGGAGGTGGGGGGGGCGGTTGGTTAGGTGGTGTAGAGCCAGGGGTCGTGTTATCACCTGAGTCGGTTTGCTCATCGCCTAAGTTTTCTGGTTCCCCGTCCCCATCATTTGAGGGCGCTTTCGAGGTGGTTGTGTTTTTTGCAGATCCAGTAGATTCATCCGGCTCTGGCGAGGGCGTTGGTGTTGGTGTGGGCTTGGGTGTTGGTGTTGGGCTAGGAGTTGGTGTTGGGCTGGGAGTCGGCGTGGGTGTGGGTGCGGTGGCGATCGGGACGAACATTTCCGTATCGAGTTCTGGCTCTTCCACCTCCACCTCAGATTCAGGAACTGGGAGGCGCAAGAGCAAGACGTGCAAGCCGCCCGATATTAGAACCGCCAGCGACAGGAAGATGAGCGAGAAACGCGACTTGGGGGGCTTGGGGAATGGGTTAGGGGCATCAGACACAATCGGTTTAGGCGTCATCCCAGACGAAACAGCAAAAAACACAAAAATAGTAAAAGATTACGCCGTGAATTAACCCAGCGCAATCTTATCAATGTGAGGCAGTCCAAAAAGAAAGTCCAGAAAGTGATCCGTTAGCTTATGCCCAACCCGCCTGATCCATTAGACGAACTGCTGCTTGCTGATACTCACCGTAGACTTCTATGGGAGTTTCAGTATCTTCCTTAAACGCGCCCATCGACTCCAAGGTTGCAGATTCATCCACCCCGTCAACCACTGGGTATTCATTGTTGCCCTCAGCAAACCAGCGTTGGGAGTCACGACTTGCTAGGTGCTCTAGGAACGCAATAGCAGCCGAGCGGTTGGGGGCATTCGCCAAAACACCACCACCACTGATGTTGACGTGAGTGCCGCGACCATGCTCACCTTCCTGGTTGGGGAAGAAAATATCCACCTTATCGACAACATCTTGAGCTTCAGCGTCGCCGCCTGCAGCTGCCTTGAGCAAGCGGGCATAGTAGTAGGTGTTGGCAACGGCAATGTCTCCCTCACCAGCAGCGCAGGCTTTGATCTGACCGGTGTCGTTGCTCTGGGGCTCACGGGCAAAGTTAGCTTTCAGGCCTTCAACCCACTCCTTCACCTCGCGCTCAGTGTGGTTAGCGAGCATCGAAGCCACCAAGGACTTGTTGTAAATATTGCTGGAAGAACGGATTAAAACCCGTCCCCGCCATTCAGAATCAGCGAGATTTTCGTAGCTGAAGTCAGCGGGTAAATCCACCTGATCTTTGCGGTAGTAGATGACTCGGGCACGAGTGGAGAAGCCGAACCAATGACCATTACGATGACGCCGACTTTCAGGGATGCTGCGATTGAGTCGGGAGGAATTGACTGGCGCAAACAGACCCGCTCGATCGGCCACCCAGAGGTTCCCCGCATCAACGGTGAGCAGAATATCAGCAGGGCTGCTAGCGCCCTCACTTCTGATCCGTTCAATGAGTTCACCTGCGCCTGCTTCGATCAAATTCACGTTGTCACTGAAGGAGCTATAGAGGCGCTCGTCCGTATCATAATGACGGGAAGAATAGAGGTTGATCTCGCGGCTTTGAGCCGTCGCGCGGCGAGGCAGATTGCCCAGCACAATGGCGGTGAGGGCCGTGCCCCCCGCAACAAAGGTACGTCGTGTGACTTTCATTCTTGTCAGTCGGTGTGAGTAGTTGATAATAATATGCAGTTGCTGGATATTATTCAAACAGAGTTTGGTGACAACTGCAACTCTTTCTCAATATTCCTGAAAGTTATTCTGGTTAAGCATTGCGGGGCAACGATCAAAAAGGGTCGAAAGGCTTGATGTAAATCCATCTGAGCGATTTCTGTTGCTGCTGCGCTATACGCTCGAAGCGGAAAATGGAATTGAAAACGGTGTAAGCAGCGCGATGGGGCGCGGTTAGGGATCGCCACTTTATTAAGATATTATCTCAGCCTTGTGGAGAACTGGATGTTAAAGCCGAGGCGCTCTGGAGAATTGACAGGCTCCGCAGGATCCGAGATAACTGATCACGGCTCATTCTCCACAATCCCATGCTTGACCTCAAACTCATCCGCGAAACCCCTGAGCAGGTGCAAGAGTGCCTCAATCAGCGGAGCGGCAGCTATCGCCTACAACCGATCCTCGATTTGGATGAACAGCAGCGGCAGATTCAAACCACCCGCAACCAGATGCAGGCTCGCAGTAACGAGGTCGCCAAGCAAATCAAAACCAAAATCCAAAGCGGTGGCGACCCAAAGGGTGCAGACGTCACCAGCCTTAAGGCGGAAGGCAGCGCCCTCAAGGGCGAATTAGCCAAACTTGAACCCCAGGAAAAAGACCTCAAGGTGCAGATTGAGCAGTTTGTCCTGGCGCTGCCCAATCTGCCAGATGCCACTGTGCCTGCGGGAGCGAACGAAACTGAGAACGTGGAGGTGAAGGTTTGGGGTGATGAGCATAAGCCCCAAGGGGAGACCTTCAAGGCCCATTGGGAGGTGGGTAAAGACTTGGGCATTTTGGAGTTTGAGCGGGCGGTGAAGGTCGCCCAAAGCCGCTTTGTGAACCTCTGGGGGGTGGGCGCGGCGCTGGAGCGGGCGATCGCCAACTTCATGCTCGATACCCAAGTGGCGGCGGGCTATACCGAAGTGATGCCCCCGGTCTTGGTCAGCAGCGCCAGCCTCACAGGTACGGGTCAACTACCCAAGTTTGCGGAAGAGAGCTTTAAATGTGCCGACGATGACCTCTGGCTTACCCCCACAGCGGAAGTGCCCCTGACCAATCTCTATCGGGATGAAGTGCTAGAGAGCAAGGCATTGCCCATCCACCACTGCGCCTTTACCCCCTGTTTTCGCCGCGAAGCGGGCAGCTATGGCAAGGATACGCGGGGGCTGATTCGCCTCCACCAATTCAATAAGGTGGAAATGGTCAAACTCGTTCACCCGGACAACTCGATGGCTGAACTCGAAGCGATGCTAAAGAATGCCACCGCGATTCTGGAAGCCTTGAAGCTGCCCTACCGCGTGATTGAACTCTGTACGGGCGATCTCGGCTTTAGTGCCTGCAAATGCTACGACGTAGAAGTTTGGCTCCCTTCAACAGCCACCTACCGGGAAATTTCCAGTTGCTCCAACTGCTGGGATTTCCAAGCGCGGCGAGCGAATATTCGCTTTAAGGAAGTGGGTCAGAAGGGGACGCGCTACGTTCATACTTTGAATGGCTCGGGTCTAGCGGTTGGGCGCACGATGGCGGCGATTCTGGAGAATTACCAACAGCCCGATGGCTCGGTGCAAGTCCCGGAAGTGTTGCAACCTTACCTGAAACGAGAGGTGATTCAGGTCGGGAGTTAAACATTTCAATGAGAACATCCCGTAGAGTAAGCATTGCTCAACAGTTGAGGAGTTTAGCTGTCCAGGATGTCCTACAGCCTTATCGCTGCTATGTCTATGGCTTAATCTGGAGTCTCCGTAGTCAAACCATCCAAATTCCATCCAATTTCAAATCCTTGATAGGGGATTATTTCTGAATCAAATTCAACTATTATCTCCGAAGAGGTTTGAAGTTGCTTTTGTCTTGCTACGTGCCCACCTTGCAGTGGCAGGATCGATAGAACTGAGGCAGAGTTCCCGAAAACCAGCCCCTATTGAATCCAAGATCGTCCCTCAACACCCCACGTCAGGCTGCCGCTACTAATGCGGTCAACCGCTCCCGAGGATCATTCTCCACCCGTGTCACGGTTACTGTTTTACCGGGATAGATGTTTTTTGCCGCAGCTTCAAGCTCCCCTTTGACTTCAGCAAAAGCCTCATCCGTATTCGGGAAATTGAGGCGATCGTTGGCGATGTAGTAGAACTGGTTGTCTTGGAGTTTGATTTGTCCAGCAACGCGGCTGTCGGCTTCGAGGATTGCGCCAAATTTGGCGGTGCGTTGAACCAGGTTGATCAGGCGATCGGTATGGGTTTCACCCTCGGCAATCTTGAGTTGGGCCGAGAGGCCGTATTCCCCCCCACCATGCTCCATTGCGTAGTTGATCTCGTGGGTAATGAGCATAATACCGGGCCCCTCGGGCACATGGCGATAGTCCACCACATCGAGCAGGACACCGGGAATTTTCCGCTCCCGAATCCAGTCATGGAAGATCGGAATTAGGATGGCTTCGTCTTCGAGTTGAGTTTCGGGTTGAGCCGGAAATTTAATGCAGAATCGGTTCGACATTAGAGTTCAAAATAGAGATCAAAAAAAATAGGAAACGTAGGGTGGGCATTGCCCACCAGAACTGGTAACGCAGCGATCGCCAGGTTTCAGTCTTCCACGTGCCTCACGCGACGCTTGGTGCGTTACGCAGGCAAGGGTAGGGTTGCCCAACCATCAATCGCTGGGCCTGCTAACGCACCCTACAGTGACAACGGGCGTGGGGCAGGGAAACCCAGCCCCTATAGGAAATGTAGATGTAGGGTGGGCAATGCCCACCATCGAGATCAACGCTAGAGATCAACACTAGGTCTGCACCAACTGGCGATCGAGGAGCCATTTCTTGAAGCTGGCCGGACTGGTGATGCCCTTTTGGGCCATGCGTCCGTAGCATTCGTGCGCCGCCTCGATAAACAGGCGGGCTTCCTCGATCAGTTGCTTGGCACTGTCGAGGGTGGCCGGGGCCTCCCGGTTGTCGTAGGCATTGAAGAAGTAGCTGGCAAATTTGCCCTTAGCAAAGGGGTCAAAGATGAGTTCCGTCTCGTAAAAATAAGTCCGGAAGTCCGCCACAATCTCAGCCGGATCATCGGAGATATCGATGTTTTGCAGCTTGAGCAGGGCTTGGGCCGCTTTCGCCATCGACTCAAACGCCTTCTCTTGGGCTTGCTGGATGTTGCCGTTTTGGGTCTGGCCTTCGAGCAAGAGGGTGGCATCGAAGTGGGCACTCTCCGCCGTGGCAACGCCAAAGTCGGTCAGGGTCACGACTTCGCCGGCGCATTCGCCAATGCCAATATCACCGAGGGTATATTCCCGCGCATCGGCCCAGTCCACGTAGAAAGACGGATCGACTTCGTAGGCGGGGACTTCTGTGAAGGGCTTCACCTGGGCTTTGATTTCCTTCTTGCCGATGCGGTTGACAAAGGCGGGAAAGGCTTCTTGGGGCTGGCGATCGCGCATGAACCAGTCCACCAAAAACTCCACCACATCGGGGACACGCTTGGAGGGCACAACCCCCAACGACTGGCCGTATTCCGCCGCGTTGTTGTCCCATTTGCCGCCCAGGATCAGGTGGAAGTGGGGCACACGCCGCTGGGAAAGCAGGCGGTTAGAGCCGTAGAAGCCAATTTCCGCCACGGTATGCTGACTGCACGAGTTGAAGCAGCCACTGACCTTGATACGGATATTGCGCACCGCCTCATCGTACTGCATCGCTTTGTGAGCCAAGCGACGGCGCAACTCACTGCCCAAGCCCCGCGAGCTAGAAATCCCCAACTTGCAAGTGTCAGTACCGGGGCAAGCCGTAATATCCACAATGGTCTGAGCCCCCGGCGTATGGAGGTTGAGTTCCTTAAGGGCCAAGAAGAGAGCGGGGAGATCCGCGTCATGCACCCAACGAATCAAGAGATTCTGCTCGACGGTGGTGCGGATCGTGTCGCGGGTGAAGCGGCTGAGTACTTTGGCAAGCTGGCGGGTTTGGCTGGCGGTGATATCCCCCAGGGGCAGGGCGATCGTAATGCAGTTGAAGCCCGCTTGCCGCTGCTGGTACACATTGGTTGCCTGCCAATATTCAAACAGCTCCAGGTTTGCGCCGAGATCCGGGGCATCGCCTTGGGTGACAGGTTCGGGGAGTCCTGCTTCTTCGTATTCGGGAATCTTACCCAGCCAACTGGTCCATTCCGGATCATCTTCAATGGTGGCGCGCTCTTCGAGTACCAGACGGCGAAATTCCTCAATGCCCAGCTTGGCCACCAGGAACTTGATCCGGGCTTTGTTGCGGTTTTGCTTCTCGCCCAGGCGGGCAAAGACGCGGGCGATCGCCTGCGAGAGGGGCAGCAGTTCTTCCGGCGGCACAAATTCATCAAACAGTTTGGCCAGATGCGGCACGGCACCCAAACCCCCGCCCACATACATCTCAAAACCATATTGGGTCTGGCCATCCACCTCGCGCTCGGTGGCAATCAGCCCCAGATCATGCATATAAGTCAGGCCGCAGGGATGCTGCTTACAGCCAGAGAAAGCCACCTTAAACTTGCGGCCAAAATCTTGCACATCCCGGTGACCGAGGAAATATTGGGCGGTCTCATTGGCATAGCCCGTGACATCAAAGGCTTCATCTCGGCAGACGCCGGCCAGGGGGCAAGCGGTCACGTTGCGCACGGAGTTGCCGCAGGCCTCCCGGACAGTAACGCCCACTGCTGCCAGGCGGCGATGCATATTCGGGATATCCACCATGGAGAGGAAGTGGAGCTGGATATCTTGCCGGGTAGTAATGTGCACAATCGAGTCAGAATATTCCTCGGCAATATCGGCCAAAACATTCATTTGCTCGGCGTTCATGCCGCCGTAGGGAAACTTGATCCGTTGCATTCCCGGCGCTTCCCATTTGGTGCCGGGGCCCTTGGTGAGATTTTTGTTAGGGAAATCAATTTCCACGGACTCGATGCCATTGTCCCGGAAGCCATTGTCGTAGCGTTGACCGTAAGCCCCCCGACGTAAGCGGAGTTCGGCAAAGACTTTTTCGTCGAGTTTGTCTTGGAGCCGCAGTTCCATTTGGTTCTCGAAGGTGTCAATCTCCTCGGCCATATGGGGCGGAATCTGATCGGCGAGAGCGGCTTTCCAAGTGCGAGTTTCTGAGGTCATGGGTTCTTTGAGAGTCGAGTGCAACAGGAGTGAAACCAGGCGAGAAGCGGCAGATCTGTGCCTTGAGTTTTTGGGAGCAGGAGGCGATCGCGTTGCCTCTGTTACGCCAATGGCGCGATCTTTTAGCCCCAATAGGTTTGAGTCAAGATCTGACGATTCGGACTGGCTGACGAGATTGCGTCACTCCTTATCAAAAATCAGGTGCGAACCCATATTGTTTCACAAACAACAGGGCGGTTGCCAAGTCGTTAAGATTTGTCATTAATCGCCAATGCCCGTCGCCGTAACAGAAAGTGAAACAACCCCAGCGACAGCCAAGTGGGGCGAGTATATTGGAAATTGCCTTGGCAAGGATATCCGGTCAGCGATCCGCCTGGAACGGTTCAGGAAATCCGGTTAGATCCGGCTAAAACCCTTGATTCTTGGTTGCCAGAATCGGGATTTGCACATAAGTTCTGATTAGACTCTCCCTCTGGCTGCACCTCGTCCATCCCAACCTTTATCAATTCCCAACCTTCTACGAAACCGATGCCTAAAACCCCCTGGAAAAGTTTACTCCTGCTGCTCAGTCTGGCTTCTGGCCTCGGCTCAACGGCCCCAGCCCAAGCGAGTCCCAATTCCGTCGCCCAGCGTTGCGAATACGGCCGCCCAAAAAGTTATGTGCAAGTTGTTACCCATGAGGGAGACGATCTGCGCATCCGGGCGACTCCGGGTGGGGCAATTATTGGGGCCGTTCCCAATGGCTGGGCTGTGGTTGCCTTAGAAACATCTGCTGATGGGCGTTGGCTTCGTATCACCAGTCATCACGGTGATATTTACCCTGGAGAAATATGGAGTGCGCCTCATCTCCGTTCGGGCTGGATTTCTAGGGCCTACACAAAAGACTTAGGCTCGTTCTGCTCGAAGCCGGTGGGCTTTGCCCAACTGATGCACCCCGAAATGCTGGGTGAGTCCGTTATCACCGTCCAACCCGACTGGCTTGCTCTGGGCGATATGCTCACTCAATCCTAAAACAGCTAAATTTTTCGCTCCTGCTCCTTCGACTCCTCTTGGAATAATTCTTTTAGAACCATGTCCCCGACTCCCTGGAAAT
>JBMYQW010000208.1:0-8726 GCA_049601735.1 Spirulinaceae cyanobacterium | reverse complement strand
CTGCGCCGAGATGCCTGCAAAAAAAAGAGAGCGCGATCGCGCTCTCTTGGGGATGGTGGAGTTTTCAGCAAAGTAAAGTAATGAGCTATGGACTACTGAGCAGTGGTATCCTCGGCAGGCGTGGTGTCTTCCGTTGCTTCCGTTTCGGTTTCTTCCGTACCCTCAGAACCCAAGGAGTTGATTTCCTCCAGAATCGCTTCCGACTCTTCCTCAGAGAGGCTATCTAAGCCCTCGAAGGTCGGCTCACTGGAGAAGGCGGGCTCTTCCTCAGCAGCAGGCTCTTCCTCAGCAGCAGGTTCTTCCTCGGCGACAGGTTCTTCCTCAGCAGCGGGTTCTTCCTCGGCAGCGGGCTCTTCCTCGGCGATAGGTTCTTCTTCAGCAGCAGGTTCTTCACCTTCAGTTTCAGTTTCGTCTTCAACTTCGGTTTCAGCTTCCTCAGCCTGAATCTCAGCCAAGAGTTCCTCGGCTTCTTCCTCAGAGAGGGTTTCTAGACCCACCAAGCCAGGGAAGGCACGACTGCTAGGGCCAGACTGCTCGAATGCGCCGATCAAAACACTACCCCGTAGCGCGACAAAGTAACGACGGCTGCCGCGATTCTTGACCTTGATTTTGATCTTGATGTCGCCATTACGCTTTTTCTGAACCCGGACGCTATAGTTCGGCAGACTGGCAATGTCATAGTTGCTCAGGTTCTCCGTATCCAAGTCGCCCAGAATCGCTTCAATGAGCGCCTGAATCTCACTTAATGAGGTAGAGCTAGAGGTGGTGAAATCTGTGGAACCATCAACCTCAAAGGTTTGTGTGCTGGTAAAGGTGATATTCGTCCCGTTGAAATTGAAAACGATGTTAATGGGGTCGTTGTTGGCATCATTGGCGATTTCGCTGTCAGCATCTGCCAAGGCCGTATCGGTTGATTCGCCAAAACTAGAGACAAACACTTCCCGGTCAAAGACAGAACTGAAACCACCCGAGCTAGAGAGCGTTAGGGTGCTGGGCAAGTCAATGACACCCGCCGTGATTTTGGAGTTGAGACGACCCACTTCGAGGTCTCCCTCGACACTGGTGAAACCGGTAGAACCGCCACCAAGGGGATCAATAGCGCCTTCAAAGAAAAGTTGGGGAATTGAGTCACCATTCACAAGGAAGCCATCAAGGGTGCTGGTGATATTCGCAAAGGCATTAACCCGATAGGCAACAGCCGTAGTGACGTTTGAGAAAGGCACGATCGCGCCACCTTCATCAAAGCCAATCCCGCTCAGTTTACCGACGACCAAACCCGTATCACCATTGTTAACCGTACCGCTGTTATCGGTATCGACAAAACCCCCTGTTGCGGTGGGGATGAAGTCAGGGTTGGTCAGCACACCATTGGTGCTGCGTAGTTGCATATTGCTGATATTCAAGTCGAAGAGGCTCATGGGCCCATCAGCCAAGTTATCGGGTGTGAAGAATGCTGCATCACCATTCATGACGCCACCCGTGACTTGAATTTGGGCTTGGGCGGCGGGGGCAATGACGAGAGCAAGGGTCGCTAGACCAGCGGAAAGGATTGTGCGTTGGGACATCATCAGGAAATCGACTCCAAAAATCAGAGAACAGAACAGCGAATAAACTAAGGCAATGCTAGTTGCGGTGGAGGTTGTGACCAGAACTCAACCGCATCTATATGCGCCAATTGTTCCCTGAGACGTTTTTGCCAGCCATTTAAGTTCCCAAGAAATCAAAAAAAGTCTCTGAATCAGCCATTTAGCAATACATACAGCCAAATGGCTGAATGTCCTAGAGAATCAAACTATCGCTTACTAACGAGCCAGAGAGGTTTCAAAAGATGTAATCAAGCAGTACATCAAGGAACTTCGATGCTTAATGCCAGTCTCAAGGAACAGACTCGACCTCTGAAAACTGACGTAAGGACAACTGACAGAATCATGATGAGATTGAATTGGCGAAAGACGGGTATTGCTTTAACTGTAGTGGTGCTGATCGGTACGATCGCCACCCCGAGTTTTGCAGGGCGCGGCAACGGACGTGGCAATGGGCAGGGTAATGGTCGCAATCCCAATGTAGAAGTTGAAACCGTCGAATCGAGCCAGCTACTTACGCTGACCACCAGCCAACGCACCTGGCTGATTAATCTGGTGGAAGGCACAGGCGATGATAATGACCTCTTGAGCGAGGCGATCCGACTCGAAATCACCAATCTCTCGCCACTCCCCCCTGGCATTCAACGCAAGCTGGCCCGGGGAGGAACCCTCCCACCCGGCATTGCCAAAAAAGTTACGCTGCCAAGGGCTATTGTGAGTTATCTCGAATTGCCCAATGACGACGTGGATATTATTGTTGTGGGCGATAACCTGGCGATTGTCGATTCAGCCAATACCGTCATTGATCTAATTACAGGTTTGTTCTAGATTGAGCAATCTTGGCATCGATAACACCAAAAGCCCGCTGACCAAAACCAGCGGGCTTTCGGCACTGTACCCCCAAGGCAATCGCCCCAGCCAACAAGCGAAGGGCGATATTTTCCTGGGGAGGGAAAATTTAAGCTAGTGCCTTGTCAAGAGTGCAATGAGGGGTTGTCGTACGAATTGAATTGAATCATGAAACCCAGTATCAGCAAGGGCTGTGTTGGGTTTCGCTCCGCTCAACACCAACCTACAATTTAGAGTTGACGCTGCACTAGCCCGACGAGACTAGAGACGTGAAGGGTCAAGCAATCAACAAGGAGCTTACTTACTTCTTACGGTTCTTAAGCAGCACACCTGCACCCAGTGCCAAACCCGCACCAATCATAGAGAAGGGCTCAGGAACTGCTTCATTCGGATTGCCAGGGCCACCAGGCTTATTCACCGTGGCAATCGTCAGGTGAGAGAGTCCCTTTTGGTTGGCGAGGCTGAAGTCACCGCCAAAATCAGGGCCACTCACATTTTCAAACAGGTAGGCAAAGTAACCATTGGCAGCTTTGACACTGACAACAACGTCACCGTAGAAGTCGTCACCGAGGCTCGATGACCAAGTTCCTGAAACATTGCCGTTTTGGGCAGTGACGCTAGCTTGACCATCGTCGGACTTGCCGAGAATGCTCCAGCTTCCGCTGAGGCTGGTGTCGATGCCACTGAAGAGGGTGCCATCGCCGAGCTGGGTAAGGAGAGTCCCTTTGCTGCCAGTGTCGTTACCCGCGTTGGTGCTGCAGGCGGCGTAGCTGTAGATGTCAGTAGTGACGGAGCCAGCGTTACAGTCGGTACCCAGATCAAAGCCGCCGCGTCCTTGAGCTTGGGCCGCGTTGCTTCCAAAAGTGATGAGGCTAGTGGTGACGAGAGCGGCAGCGGCGGTTTTAGCGAGTAGTCCTTTCATGGATTTAAATCTCTCCCAGGATTGTGATGTGTAGATAAATTTCTGATGAGGTGCAGTCAGCGGTTGCTTTTGCCTCACTGAATACAGAATATGCCGGAATCAACTTTCGTTGGTGAAGTTTATGTGGAGATTAAGGCTTTTTCTGTGAAGGTTCAGTGAATTGGCGGAGGACAGTAGGGGAAGAGAGCCTTTGCGGTGATTCGGTTCGGCTGGAGGCTGTGATCTGAAATACTTGCGGTCTTGTCTTCCTGTTGCACTGTGAACTGTCCTGAGCGGGGGGAGTAGACCAAGCCGAATTATTCGATGCCGCTTGCCTCATGTGCAATTTAAGAAAGCTCCCCACCGCTCTCTTACAACAGAAGGAGCAATGGGGAGCTTGGATTGATCTCAGATTTGACAGAGCGTTTGGCAATAACCCCCTAGAACGAGAACGTTGTCCGCAGTGCCCCAATCACGACCGTGTCATTGTTGGGATTATGCAAGGGGTCAAAGACCACCACCACGCCCGGCGTGATGTTGATGTTGTCCGTGAGCTGAATCCGGTAGAAGCCTTCCAAGTGGAAGCTCGTCCCCGGTTGGCCACCCGTTGCATCACTTTGAAGATCCCCCTTGGTAAAGAAGGTCGGAATATTCCGCGCTTGGTTCGGATCAACGATCGTACTCCGGGTAATCCGAGGCAGTTGGCCAAAATAGATCGCCCCGAGGTTCCCTTCGCCACCCAGATCCGGGAAGCTCAGAAAACTCATCCAATTGAACGTATCGACCTCTCCTGAACCGGCCAGATAGTCGGAAGACGTATAGCCGACCCAGCCGCCAAAGTTAATGTTTGGGGTAATCCGCAGTTCAGTACCCAAGCCAAGGGCATTGGTTTTCATCGGGGCCCGAAAGTTGAAGGCTTGAGCCGTGTTACCGATAATGAGTCGTGAATCACCAATCCCTGTTAACAGCCGTCCTAGAGGCGAATAGCTATTGATGTATTGGAAGGTGATATCCCAATCCAACGTTGGGGAATAGACCATTTGCATTCCGAAGGTCGTTGAACCATTACCATTCGCCCCCCCCAGCAGGCCACTGGTTGAGTCCTCAGGAGCACTGGCTGCGTACACCCCTTGCACACTCAGGTCAGAGCTAATTTGCCAGTCCACCCCGAGGCCCCCAGCCCCCCCACCAATGGAGAGGATGGGGTTACGCTGGGCGAACCGAGAGAGCGGCCCACTCCCGGAGCTCTCAATCCGGTTCGAGCCCCGGAAGACATTAACCGGGCTAATCCCTTGGGGACCGACCATGACCGCAAAGTTCCGCCCAATCAGATGGCGATAGTTGAGATCCGTCAAGTTCATCTGGTTGCCAGTATCGCTGAGATAGGCCAAATTCGTGAAATTCACCACGCCATCCCTAAACGTTTCCGAAATGCGACCATCCCCCATGGCAAAGCTGGTAAACAGCAGGCTGCGGGGGCTGAACTGGGTAAACAGGCTCAACTGGGTCGTGTGGCTTAGGAAGATCTCATCGTTATTGTCATTGAGGGTATTGCCCGCGAGCTGGAATTCGGGGCTATTTTGACCTTGCACGCCAATAATGACCTGACCAAAGAGCTTAGTCGTCGTGGAAAACTGGTTTTCTTCCAGAAACTCCACCCGACCTTCAAGGTCATCAACTTGGCTGGAGAGGGCAGCCAACTCCGCCTCAAACTCATCCATCAGCCGCTGGAGGGCTGCCAGGTCGTCTTGGGTGGCAAAGCGATCGCTCGCTTCGGCCAAGACCCGCTCCATCACCTGCCAGCAAGAGTTCAGCGCCGCAGCAAACTCGTAGCGCGAGAGGGCGCGATTGCCCCGGAACGTGCCATTGGGATAGCCTTCAATGCAGTCGTAGCGACTGACCAAGTTCTGGAGGGCTTCGTAGGCCCAATCGCCAGGGCTCACATCCTGAAACTCAAAGACATTGTTGACCTGGGCCATGGGGTCATCACTTGAGTTGCCTACAGGCTCAAGGGCGATCGAAAAGGCGGATTCGGAGGCATTATCAAAGGCGAGATCCGCGTCAAAGGTTAACTCGGGTGCTGAACTGGGGGGAGTCGAGAGCGATCGCCCCCCCATCGGCCCAAAACCCACCATACCTTGAGCGGCCAAGGGCCCGGCTTGAGTCGGCACAAGCGACTGGGACGAAGTATCAACCGCTTCTAATTCATTGAGGGGAATCGCTAAACCCAAGAGGGAGACAGCCACATCGTCGGTCGCTTGACGATTGACACTACTTGCAAAAATCTCGGCTTCGCCTGCGATGGGTTCCAGCATCTCGGAGACAAAAGGGTTGGAGGCTTTGACTGTATCTTCCGTTTCCGCTTGCACGACGGAGACGTCTGGCAGCCGGGCCAACTCAGGGCTAGTTTGAGCAATTGCAACCGTAGAGAGAACCCCCCAAGCGGAGAGGAGTAAGGGTAGTGACAGATATTTCGGCGAGGCAACTCGATTGTTCATGGGTTTAGTAGCATCCTCCAACACACACAGTTATTTCTAAATAGCAGACAATACCCAGCTTTGGGACAGGGGCGATCGCCCCGACAAAAGCATTGATCGCTAGCCATTCTAGTGCAGTAGCTTGATGCCAAGGGCCAACACGGCACGAAAATTATTCAATTTGTTGTCAAAATCACAGATTTTACTGAGGTTTCACCCGGTAGCCGCGGGGGGTGATCAGCCAATTGGCGTAGTTGCGGGTGTTGCTATTGCCAATGAGTACGGTGGTGAGCATATCGATCGGCTGGGTGAGCATTTCCCCTAGCGTGGTGAGCCGAATTTGCTCGGTGTCTCGATAGGCCGACTGCACCAAGGCCACGGGCGTTGCAGGGTCACGCTGGGCCAGGAAGATGGCTTGGGCTGTCACGATTTGGGTCTGGCGTTGGCGCGATCGCGGATTATACAACGCCGTCACAAAGTCCCCCTGGGCCGCCATCTGGAGACGTTTTTCAATGACCGCCCAGGGTGTGAGCAAGTCGCTGAGGCTAATGGCGCAAAAGTCATGCATCAAGGGGGTTCCCACGCGCGAGGCAGCCGCTTGGAGCGCGGTAATGCCCGGTAACACTTCAATGCTGGGGGTTTGGCCATCCCAGCCCTGAGCTTGCAACGTTTCCAGCACCAGACCCGCCATGCCGTAGATGCCGCAGTCGCCGGAAGAGACCACGGCCACAGAAAGCCCCTGCTGGGACAGCTTGACCGCCCGTTCGGCCCGCTCAACCTCTTGGGTAATTGGCAATGCTTCAATAATTTGGCCGGGGCGCTGGAGGGGAGCGATCAGGTCGAGGTATAGTCCATAGCCAATCAACACATCCGCCCGAGTCACGGCCATCTGAGCGGCGGGCGTCATTTGGTTCAATGCCCCCGGCCCCATGCCGACGAGGGCAATCTGTCCGGTGCGACCGATGTATTCTTGCTGGGCTTGGGCGATCGCCACCGTCACAGCCCCCTGCCCTGACTGTTTTGCTACCTGTTTTTGCACCAGCAAGCGCCCCTGGCCACTGGCAGCGATCGCCGCCGCTTCCGCCACGCTCGGCGTCCCCACGGCATTCTCAACCACTCCGGAAGGGTTGGGGACTTCAATATTTTTGAGGACTGCCGGGGGAAACGTGACCAGTGGTAAATCCCGTTCCGCACAAAACGCTTGCAGCGCCCCTTCATCCGCTTTGAGATCCAGCGTAGCCAGACCTGCGATCGCCCCCGCTGCCAGTTGCGCCTGTTCGAGCGCCTGAGCGATCGCCTCCTCCACTAACGCCAGCGATACGCCCCGCTCACAGCCCACCCCTAGCCACAATACCCGCGGATGCCATTGCACCTTTGGTAAAGCCGCATCGGGACTGAATTTGCGAGGCGTGATGCTAATCCATACTCGGGCGCTGGGTGTCACCGTGCCTGCTTCGAGAACAAAGGGATGTTCAGCGGGCAAGTTCTCTTGCCAGAGCGTTGATCCCACTTCCTGGATTACCTCCACTGGCTGCTGCCGAGCGATCGCCGCCATCACGCCTGTCCAATTCCCTGTGCCTTTTGTCCAACCCCAAGGCTCTCCCAACGTGTCGATCGCAGGCAAATTTAACGCATCACTCGCGCCCGTGATCACCGCTTGGGCTTGCCAATAGGGGGCGATCGTTTGGGCGAGGCGATCGCCCTTGCCCTGATGCCCGCCACAGAGGCTCACGACAAATTTGCCGTGGGGGTCAATCACCAGCACAGCGGGATCGGTGGTTTTGTCCTTAAGTAAAGGTGCAATCAACCGCACCACTGCCCCGGCCGCTAGTCCAAAAATGAAGCCTTGGTGTTGCGGCCATAGGTCTGCCAACTGCTCACGTAAAGAACCCTCATAGGGGCGATCGCTCGGCTCGGTTGCTTCTATCGCTGGGATATGAAGCGGAATCTGGTGGTCTTGGCAAAAGGGGCGAAGGGTGGCGATCGCTTGGGAGGTGGTGGCGATCGCAGCGAGGGAACCGAAAGCGGAAAGAGTCAAAGCGATAAAATCTGATAAAGAACTACCCTACCGTATCCTGATCATGCTCCCTCCTCATCTGGCTTGGGTTTAGCTTTAGATCTGCATACTTAACTACCAAAAAGAAATGAGTAGCCACACTATTCTTCATGAAGTTGTCCTAGAGAAACATAATCACCCGACAGGAAAAACCAAACACTTTTTTGGTGCGACTCTAATTGGAAAGCCCTATATGCTTCAGATTGTGCGATTTTTGGGTGAGCGTGGCTACAACTTAGTTCACTTAGCTGAAAATAGAGGGGAATTGACAAACACATATCATGACAGTGTTGATAGCGCCATGAATCAGGCACACTGGGAGTTTACGGTTAGTCGAAGCCAATGGACGTTTGTGAATCAGCATCATATTGATGAGTCTGGTGATCACTCGATGAGAGATGTCATGCTCGAAAGAATAAGACAGAAGTTGAAATCCCGTTCTAGCAATAGTCATTCACCAATGAAGCCTGAAGATTGAGAAAATAGTTTCAAAGGGCAGAAAATAGGCAGAAAATCAGTCCCACTAAAGCTCCTAACCTATCCAGAGAGTTCGGAGTAGTATCCACGCCAAAGATGATATTTTTTTTTGAAGCAAATGCATCGTTGAAAAAATCCATGCCATCAATTAAACGTCACCTTAAAAACCCTCAATGCAGACGCTATTTACTTAACTTAGCTGTCCTAACTTTGACCAGTCTCGCCCTGTTTCTATGGAATGGTCGATACGATTGGCTATCCTTCCTCCGTGGTCGATTCATTATCGGCAGTAATATTTATCGTGCTATCGATAAACTGGAGTTCTATGAGACTATCCTAAGCACCTTTCTCCTCATACTTCTCTGTTCCTGGCGACAGCTTCA
>JBMYQW010000207.1:0-8790 GCA_049601735.1 Spirulinaceae cyanobacterium | reverse complement strand
TTTTGACAAAAGTTTTGCTAGATCTTAAAAATTGCCGCATCTCAAGATTGGAAGTCAACGGGTTTTCGTGCATTGGGAGTTGCCAACTGAGCTTGCCAATGGTCAATGAACTGGCGAGCGGTACGACCGGAGCGACCATTGTGACGCTTGGCCCATTGCCTGGCTTCAAATTCCAGGGTTTCGGCATCGAGGGGTAAGTTTACCTGCTCGGCTAAATGACGCACGATCACTAAGTAAGTGTCTTGGTTGGCCGGCTCAAAGGTCAAGGTTAACCCAAAGCGATCGCTAAAGGAGAGCTTCTCTTGCACCGTATCCCATTGGTGGATTTCATCGGTATCACGGGGGCGGGGGCGATCGTCAAAAAACTCCCGAATCAGGTGACGACGATTGGAGGTGGCATAGACCACCACGTTGGGCGCAGGCGCGGTGACGCTGCCTTCAAGCACCACCTTAAGCCCCTTAAAGCTCTCGTCATCCGCCTCAAAGGAGAGATCATCCACAAAGACAATAAATTTCTGGGGCACGGTGCGCAGGGTATCAATAATCTGGGGCAACTCGACCAGGGCCGATCGCGGCACTTCAATCAGCCGCAGCCCCCGGTCATACCATTCATTTACCAGAGCCTTGACCAGGGATGATTTACCGGAACCCCGACTGCCATAGAGCAAGACGTGCAAGGCGGGTTGTCCCGCCAGCAAGAACTCGGTGTTCTGCATCAGAATCGCTTTTTGGCTGGTGTAACTTGCCAGGTGCTCCAGGCGAATCGGGTCGGGATGGGCGATGCCCTGGAGTTGCCCCCCTTGCCAGCGCAAGGCTCGATATTGCGCAAAACTGCCGACGCCTGCGTGCTGGTAATGGGTGATGAGTTGAGGCAGTTGAGCGGGCCAATCTTGAGCCGTATGCAAGAAGGTCAGGGTCTGGGGACGTTCAGCAGCCCAAGCAAGCGGCGGTTGCTCCAGCTGACAAACCGTCTGCACCCATTGGCTCATTTGGATCTCGTTGCATCGAGCCAGGGTTTGCAGGATTGCTAAATCCTGTTCAGCTGCGCTCAGGAGCGCCGTGGGCAGTGACGGACGAGCTTGGGCCTGAGCTGAAAAGGGATTATTCGCCAGCAAAATTTGCTGGATGAGGTGATCTGACCAACTACACCCGATGTCGGCCAGGGCATGAAACCAGCGACCATAGGCTTCCAGGCAAGGAATTGGGTCTGCGTGGGAGAGCGATCGCAGCAGCGCCAGAAAAGATTGCCCCACGGGATCAGACAAGACGGCCTGATACAACAGCAGAGCCGCGATCTGCTGGTGCAGCTCGGCAATATCTGACTGGGCAAGTTCAGGGGGATGGGTGCTCATGCTGATTACAGCCTTCAGTTGGGTCTACGACTCCGACCAAATCCGTTTTAGGGTGAGCGCAAACCCAGGTAACACGGCTTCGCCGGACAAGGTGCTCGGACGCTCCAACACCTCAACTGCTTGCTCCGGGCGGTAAACTTCAACGCGCTTGTTTTTCGGGTCGATCAACCAACCCAGCTGTGTGCCATTTTTGATATATTCCGCCATTTTGGCGCGCAGACCTTTGAGCGTGTCGGTCTTTGAGCGCAGCTCAACGGCAAAATCAGGACAAAGGGGAATAAACCCCTCCCGCTGCTCAGGAGTCAGAGCATTCCAGCGATCTTGGCGAACCCAAGCGGCATCTGGGGAGCGGTTGGCACCATTGGGCAACTCAAACCCGGTGGAAGAGTCAAAGACTTCACCCAGCGTTTCGTTAGCCTCAAACCAAACCCCCAGTTGAGTGCCAATGCTCTGATTCCGTTTACCTGTAATGCCGCCTGTGGGTGGGTTCACAATCAATTCTCCGGTTGCAGTACGCTCCAGTCTCAGCTCACGGTTAGCAGCAGCCAGGTCAGCAAACTGCGCTGGCGTGACCCGCAGTGTGAGTTTGGGGGGAAGTTTAAGGGATAAGGATTGGGGTTGGGGTGGGGCTTGTACCATCGTGCTTGACTTTATGCGACTGGACTTCTCATCTCTAAGGCTGAATCTCCGTTCATGATATCAACCCGTTTCAATCCCTCAGTATCGATGCCTTGCCAACCCTAACGATGAAAAATTGGGCAGATGCCTGAGCCATAACCTACGACAGGCTGTCTGTTGACAGCATCACTATGGGCAACGGTAGTTTGAGCCTACTGTACTGTGGTTTCACTATGCTGCGATCGCCCCTGCTTCTCCTCACGCCCGCCCTGTTTATCCCCACGCTATTCACCCTCGCGCCCGCCAGCAGCGTTGCCGCCGAAACCCAAGACATCACCCTTCAGTTCCAGGCTCAGGTGGGCGAACTTCCTTTTAATTGCGATGCGACTTACAGCGATTTGGGCACCGCCAACAACACCATCGCCGCGACCGATTTTCGCTTCTATGTTTCCGAAGTTGCCCTGATCACTGCCGAGGGCACAGTCATCCCCGTGACCTTAACCCAAGATGGCCGCTGGCAGCATGAAAATGTCGCCCTGCTCGACTTTGAAGACAAGACGGGGGCTTGCGCCAACGGCACGACAGAGACGAATACCCAGATTGTGGGCACGGTTCCCGCTGGTGACTACCAGGGTCTGGTCTTCACGCTCGGTGTCCCCTTTGACCTCAACCATGAGGATGCGACGCTGGCCCCTTCGCCGCTGAACCTGACCTCCATGTGGTGGAACTGGCGCGGCGGCTACAAGTTCCTGCGGCTCGATCTAGCGGTGGCAGACGCAACTGCAATGCCGCAAGAAATGCCCTCCGAACAGCCGCCCCACGGCGCAGCCCCCCATCATTCGGGTGAGACTGAGCATAAATCTGGCGACCATCATCATCATCAAGATG
Organism: Spirulinaceae cyanobacterium; assembly: GCA_049601735.1. Taxonomy (GTDB): domain Bacteria; phylum Cyanobacteriota; class Cyanobacteriia; order Cyanobacteriales; family Spirulinaceae; genus SIO3F2. The sequence goes on along the minus strand of JBMYQW010000207.1, from coordinate 5,932 downwards.
GCGCAGCAGCGGATCAGGGTGAACCGGATCAGGGTGATCATGAGGGTCACGATGATCATGGGGATCACGGCGAAGCGGGGCATGGCGAAGCGGGGCATGGTGAATCGTCCCACCACGCGGGTTCGGGCTTTTTGATCCATCTGGGCAGTACGGGCTGCCAGATTGTGGGGGAGAGCCAACAGCCGACCTATTGCCAGAACCCGAATCGGGTGGCGATCGCCTTCCCCGAATTTGACCCCAGCCACAATGTGATCATTGCCGATCTCGCCGCGCTCGTGGCGGGCAATGACTTAAGCCAGAATGAAGCGAATACCCCGCCCGGTTGTATGTCTGGCCCTGAAGATGCTGACTGCGAACCGTTGTTTGAACAACTTGGCATCACGGGCGAATCTGCGTTCTTCCAGATGGGCGATCGGGGAGAGCATCCTGGGAATCATCAGGGACATTCGTCCCAGCCGTAATAAATTTTTTATGCGTCCTAAACCAAGACCAAGTTGAGATCCGTAGTTTTCGGGATGTTGTAGGGGCAATCCCCCCGTGGTTGTCCCAGACCCTGCCGGGGTAGAAGGGCATTACCCCTACAAAACAAACGACCGGTTTCAAACTGAACGAGGTTTAGAATACGATTTAGGTGATGTCTCGAAAAGTTTATACCGCGTAGGGTGCTGTATAGCCTTTCAGGCATGGCTTCGCTAGAGCGACAGCGTAACGCACCATTTTCGAGCTCTTGTTGGTACATTCATTACCAGAAATCTCCTTAGCAAGGATTTTGCTTCGATTACAGACAGTGGCAGCCAAGATGGCTGCGCTACGGAGCTTTAAAACGGAGAAAAGCCGTAGCGCAGGTGGTCAGTGAGCAATGTCGTTGGCGTAGCCTCCCGGAGGGATGATCTGCGTCTCGCCTGCCTTCGAATGATGAATCTTTAGAGGTCTTGTAGATAGCGGCAATGCGCTGGCACAATTGGTTAAGTTATGGAATTTTGGCGGGTCTAGCCATGGCGCTAGCCGTGGTCTTGAGCACCCTGCTCAATCTCCAGCCTGCGGTGGCGACGGCTAGCTATGAATGGGATTTACCTGCCTGGTTGCCCAAACCTATTGTCCCCGCCGCTAACCCCATGTCGGCGGTCAAGGTCGAGCTGGGGCGAGAGCTCTTTTATGAGCCACGCCTCTCGATCACCGGGGATTTTTCCTGTGCAAGCTGCCACAGTCAGGAACTGGGCTTCACCGATGGCAAAACCGTCGCCGTGGGGGCTACAGGGGAAGTGCATCCCCGCAACTCCATGAGCCTGACCAATGTGGCGTATTACTCCGTGCTGACCTGGGGCAACCCGCTGATGCGCAGCCTGGAAACCCAGAGCCTGGTTCCCCTCTTCGGTGAGCAACCGATTGAAATGGGTCTGGGCGGTCGAGAGCAGGAACTACTGGCAATGCTCCGGGAAGATCAAGACTATGCTCCGCTGTTTGCCCAGGCATTTCCAGAGGCAGACGAGCCAGTTACGGTGCGGCATTTGACCCAGGCGATCGCTGCCTTTGAGCGCACCCTAATTTCAGTCAATTCGCCCTACGATCGCTACCGTTACGGTGGCGACGCCAATGCCATTTCAGCGTCGGCCAAGCGCGGCGAAGTCCTCTTCAACAGCGAACGCCTCGAATGCTTCCATTGTCACGGGGGCTTTAACTTCTCGGACTCGACCATGCATGAGCGCCTGGCCTTTAAAGAAATTGCCTTCCACAACACTGGGCTCTACAACCTCGATGAGCAAGGGGCATACCCGCCGGAAAACACCGGCGTCTATGAAATTACCGAAAACCCGGCTCAGATGGGTCACTTCCGTGCCCCCACGCTCCGGAATATTGCCCTGACCGCGCCCTATATGCACGATGGCAGCGTAGCGACCCTAGCAGAAGCCATCCAGCATTATGCCCAAGGCGGACGGACGATCGCCGTGGGGCCTCGCGTTGGCGTGGGCAGCCAGAATCCGCTTAAAAGCACGTTTATCAGTGGCTTTGCAATCACTGAACAGGAACAGGCAGACTTGATCGCTTTTTTAGAGAGTTTAACTGACGCAGATTTTATCCAAAATCCGCAGTTTAGCGATCCGCATCGTTAGATCACTTCTCTCGTTGTGGCGTAGCAAGTTTGAACTTACAGCCCCTTTTTCTGTTTTGGGAGTCGGACTCCCGATCCCTTTTACCTGCTCCGCGGTTAATTGATGACACGCCCTAATCATCATAATAGCTGGCTATTTTCTTGAATACACCTAATATCTTGCCTATGTTATCAATATAGTATCTCTCTTCATTGATGAAAAACGTGTCATTGTACAGCTTCAAGAACAGCCAAACATCTCCAGTGGTTACACAACCAAAAACAGTATCCAGGTTGGTGTGTTCTTGTTCATTAAATAGCTTCGCTCCAATCATTTGTGAAATACATTGCCCCATGCCTAGTTCAATATCATTCTTTTTTGCTTCTACCAATCCGAGAATAGGAGCTTGGATCGTGTGGGTTAGCTTGCTTTTCGACAAAATAAAATCACATTCTCCGTTCAATCCTTTGCTTTTATCTACATCCAAACTCTTGCCAGAATAAAGTGCTAAATCCTCTCTGCTTCCCTGGACCTCAATTAAAATAGGAGCAACAATAAATTCTGATTTAGCCTTCTCGCTGGGTGAATATAGACTTAGTCGCTTTCCATAGGCAAGTGTTGTTTTTAGCCAGTTACTTAGCGGCAGCGTTTCAATGCTTTCAAACAAAAGAACTGTTTCCTCAGTTAAGCCAAATTCTTTTTTTACTTTTACTAAGCTGAAGTCACTGTAAGCCATAAAAATACCTCCTAAACAATAGAATGCTCTCACCTTAATACTAAAATTATTCCTTATAATAGCGGGTTGCACAAAAGCGAGGTATATGGATCCCCCTCAATCCCCCTTTAAAAGGGGGAGGTGGTGTTCTTATGTTTTCGCAAAGGGCTATAAGGTATAGGTCATGGACTCAACCAACGCTCCCGGAATGAGGCTGCCCCCCAGGTCACGGTAGCCGTAGCTGCCCACATCCATCACTAAGGTCTGGTCTTGGGTCAAGGCCAGCAACCGATCGCCAAACAGGCGATAGAGGCTCTCATCAAAGCGCAGGTCTTCGATCGGGGCGACAATCTTGCCATTTTCCACCCAGAAGCAGGCATAGCGAGTCATGCCCGTGATCCGGCCGGCGGCGCGATCGCTCCAGTTGAGGTAATGCAAGTTAGAAACGTAGAGCCCCGTATCCAAGCTGGAGAGGATTGCATCTTGGGCCAAGTCACCGGGGGCAACTTCTGGCGATCGCAGCCCCTCCCAGGCGTCAGCGCCATTGGCCACCAAGCCATATTCCTTAGCCGTGCGCTCACTGATCAGCGTCTGGGTCAGCTCTCCCTGGGTGATCACGGGCATTTCCACAGGGGCCATGACGCCGCGATCGTTAAACCGGGGTACGAGCCCGAGGGCAAAATTCTCCCGGAGCGAGAACAGAGGGGAGAGTGTTTCTTCACCCTGGCGCAGCCGTTGCAGCGCACTGCCGCCGCGCTGCATCGCCCCTTCACTGACCGCCCCCCAGCTCAACATCCCCATCAATTCCGCCACCGCCATGGGGGCCAGATAGGTGCGATATTGCCCCTTGGGCAGGGTTTTGGGCGGCTGCGCCAGACGAGCTAACTGTTCCCGCGCTCCAGCCAATGTTTTGGCATAGGCGTCCGGTTGCCAGCGGTTGCCTGCAAAAGTGTTATGGACAGCCTGACCCGTTGGCGTAAACAAGGAATAGTCCAGGGTGAAGGTCTCGGTGGCAAACCAATGCAACTGACCCGCCGAGTCGGCATAGCCCCGGAGTTGTGTCCCAGCGGCATAGATGCCCACGGCATCGAGACCTGCCAAGGGGGTGAGGATTTCGGCAGCGGCCGCCCTGGGGTCAAGCAGTTCGCCCACGTAAACATCCTGACTTTGGGCATTGCCTTGGGGCAGGACGACGTAGGGGTCATCGGGCAGTAGCGTCAACTCCGCCCGCAACTCGGCCAAAGCACCGCGAATCAGGGGCCAATCGGTTTCCAGATCGCCGCTGTAGTCCTGGCTGCGGTAGGCGCTGCGCTGGGGCGTCAGCAAGGTCAGCGTCCAGGTGCTGGCCGTGACACAGCCCGTCTGGCGCACCTTCGCCTGGTTAAAGCGCAGAAATTGACTGGCTTCGGCGGTGAGCCGGAGGGTGAAGGCTTCCTCTCCCTGGATCGCCTCCCGCAGTTGGGCAGCGATCGCCGCAAACCCTTCCTGCGTCGGTAAGGCATTTAATCCCTCTACTGAGTCGCTCATGCTGCCCCGCCAAACACTTCCACCTGGTCAAAGGCACAGACCGGCGCGGCATGGCCCACCCGCATGATCTGGTTGGGCTCCCCCTTGCCACAAAAGGGCGTGCCGTAGACGCGCCAGGTGCTGCGATCGCCCACCGCCACCAGGCTCTGCCAAAACTGGGGCGTGGTGGCCCGGTAGTTGGGATTGCGCAGCGTCGTGGTGAGCTGGCCGTTCTCGATCCGCTTGGCGTACTCGCAGCCAAACTGAAACTTGTAGCGTTGATCATCAATGGACCAGGAGCGATTGCTCTCCATATACACACCCGATTCGATGTTGGCAATGAGAGCTTCAAAGCTGCGATCGCCCGGCTCAATATTGATATTCGCCATGCGATCGATCGGCGGTCGATTCCAAGAGGCGGCCCGCGCGCAGGCAACCCCCTCGACGCCCAGACGGGCTTGACTCTCCAGACTGCCCAGCCCCCGCTCTAGCACGCCGTTTTTGATCAGGTGCTGCGGGGTGGCGATCGCCCCGGTGTCGTCGAAGGCATAGCTGGCCAGCTCTTCGGGGACGGTGGGGTCGAAGGTGACATTGAGCAGGGGCGATCCGTAAGTGAGACTGCCAAAATCTGCTGGTTTGACAAAGCTACCGCCGGCATAGTTGCGTTCATCGCCGAGGATGCGATCGAGTTCGAGCGGATGGCCGATACTCTCATGGATTTGCAGCATCATCTGGTCGGGGGCCAGCACCAGGGTTGTGGTTTCAGTGGGGCAGTCGGGTGCGGCCAGCAGTTCCAGGGCCTGTTCCCCCACCTGGCGGGCTTGCTCCCAGAGATCATCGGTCACGAACTGCTCCCAGCCCCCCTGGTAAGAATGGGCCAACGCCCCATCGTGGCTGCGTTCCTGCACCCCCTGCTCGGACTGGGCGGTGGCGTCAAAATTGGTCATCACGCGGCTGAATTCCTGATAGACTCGCGTGCCATGGCTACTGAGGAGCCAGGATTCGGTGGCGGTGGTCGTGACGCTGGCGGTCGTGGCCACGATCGCCTCACTCGCCTGGAGTTCTTGACACAGACGCCCCAAAATATCATGGATGTCCGCCGGGCTCAGGGTGTTGAGCGGTTGTCCACAGGGCGAGCGGTATTCCCCAGTAACGGGCGGGCGCACCTGGGGCGTAAACCGTTGAATCGGCCAGGCGGCGGCGGCGATCGCTTGGTGGTAAGCCTGCTCAATGGCCTGGTGTAACCCAGCTGCGGTGCAATGGTGCGTTGCGCCGTAACCCAGTTGCCCCTCGGCCAGGACTTCGACCATGACGCCCTGGGTGGTGCTGCGGCCATTGCCCGTCGGCTTCCCATCCCTTGCAGCGCGGCGATCGCTCACTTCCCGCACTGCCCGCAGGCCGAGCCAATCGGCGGGTACAGGACTATTTTCGATCGCGGCTTGCAAGAGGCTGAACATGAAATCAATCGATTGAAAGAAGAGCAGGGCGAAATTTCACTCGCCTTAATCTATCGCACTTTCAGCGGTGTACTATCAAACCGATGCTATCTAACGTGAGTTCTGGATCAGCGAAGCGATCGCATTCCTCAAAGCACTGAAATCTCGTTGCCAAACCCGGTTGT
>JBMYQW010000206.1:0-8813 GCA_049601735.1 Spirulinaceae cyanobacterium | reverse complement strand
TCTTCCCAAGAAGAGACGAGAAAGTCCCCTCTTGGGAGGGGCGGTCGCGCGTCGCGCAGACCGGGGTGGGTCGGGTGTTGGCCACTATTGAAGCCTTCTTGTACCAGGGATTTCACGCTTGAGTTCATACGGATGGTTGGCATGGACAGGATCTCGGGCGATCGCATCCAGACCAGAACAATAAAATTTCACCGAACATTAAGCCCAACTAAGGCCGTCAAAGCCAAGCGATATAATTGACAAAATCCTGGGTCGCACCATTCATCATTATTTAGGGAATCAGCACCATGCTCGATGCACTCATTATCAGCATATTTGTCGTCGCCTTGGCCGGGGTGGGCTATGAGGCGATCGATGCCTTCCCGCCCGAGGTGCGTGAGCAGGTCACGAATTTGGAAGCGGTGCGGTTGATCGTCGCTAGTTTTGGCGGCATTCTCGGGCTGGCGATTGGTCTGGCCGCCCAAACGACCTATCGACGCATTGAAGCGCGGGTGCGCAGCCTGCCCATTGAGGTGATTTTGACCCGTGCGGTAGGCTGGGTGATCGGACTGTTGCTGGCGAACCTGATGCTGGCCCCCATCTTTCTGCTGCCGATTCCCGCTGAAGTGAGCCTGGTCAAGCCGATGCTGGCGGTGCTGGTGAGCATCATTTTCTCATTCCTGGGCGTGAGTCTGGCCGATACCCATGGTCGTACCTTTTTGCGCCTGATCAATCCCAACAGCATTGAAACGCTCTTGGTCGCGGAAGGAACGCTCAAGCCCGCCACCGCCAAGATTCTGGATACGAGCTGCATCATCGACGGACGCATTGAAGAATTGCTGGATACGGGCTTCATTGAAGGGCAAATCATTGTGCCCCAGTTTATTTTGCAAGAACTCCAAGCCCTAGCCGATGCCGCCAATGACCAAAAGCGGGTACGGGGGCGTCGGGGGCTCGATGTGCTCAACCGGATGCAAAATGCCTACCCCGATCGCCTCGTCGTTAACGCCACCGACTACGATGATATCCCCACCGTCGATGCCAAGTTGGTGCGCTTTACCCAAGAAATCAACGGTTTTCTCTTCACCAATGACTACAACCTGAACAAAGTGGCCAATGTGCAAAAAGTACCCGTGCTAAACGTCAATGATCTAGCCCAGGCGATCCGCCCGATTTATCTACCGGGAGATGACATTGACCTCAAAGTCATCAAGCAGGGCAAGGAGCCGAATCAGGGGGTGGGTTATCTGGATGATGGCACGATGGTGGTCGTGGAAGAGGGATCGCCCTACGTGGGCGATCAGGTGCGGGTGATTGTCACTTCGGCGCTGCAAACGTCGGCGGGGCGGATGATTTTTGCCAAGCCCCAAGCCTCAATGGCGGTTTAAAAATGAGCTAATTCACTATGCCGAGTCGCCCAAACGCAACCGCAGCAAAGGATGACCCAAGTCGTAACGTTTCCCGCCATACTTGAACAGGCAGAAAGGGCAGAAAAGTCCCAAAAAGATGCGGTTTCTCGTCTCGCAAAGCTAGGTTTAAACTCGGAACAAATTGCTGAGGCTTTGGGGTTGTCGCTGGGGGAGGTGGGGGCGATCGTTGATGTTGAATAAGATTCTTTACAGTTGCCTTGTAATTCTCAAGTTTCAGGCAAAGATTCGGGCGATTTGGATACCATCAGGTGGTGGGCATTGCCAACCCTACTTGGTTTCAGTGACAGGAAAGGACATCTTGATAATATGAAAGAAAAATATATTCTTGAACTGATTTATCTTGCCAAAAAAGGGGCTTGGAGTCGATTGACGCTCAGAAACCACGCCTTGACTGAACTTCCCCAAGAACTATGGCAACTCAAACAGCTTGAAGCCCTAACGCTTTGTGGAAAGGGTAGAGGTGTAGGCAAAGATCGTATCAATGGGATAAGACATTTACCGCCTGAAATCGCCAGCCTCTGTAATCTCACTAGCCTTAATCTTCACTACAATGACCTCAGTAATCTTCCACCAGAGATTGGTCAGCTCAAGAAACTTACTCACCTGACCATTAGTAGCAACAAATTTAGCCAGTTCCCAACAGAGGCTTATCAGCTCAAAAATCTTACGCATCTTGATATTGGCTATAACAAGCTCAATCAGCTGCCACCGGGAATGGGTCAGCTCAAGAATCTAACGAGTCTTTACGCTAATCATAATAAACTGAGTGAGCTTCCAGTTGAAATTTGTCAACTCCACAATCTTGCTCATTTAAGACTTAATTCTAATGGACTGACAACTCAGATACCGCAAGAAATTGCTCAACTATCTAAGCTGGATTCGCTTGACCTGTCAGGAAATCGACTTGGCTCTCTCCCTCAAGAATTTTTTCAGCTCCGCTCCTTAACTAAACTGGGACTCAGTTTTAACTCGCTTGGCTCACTACCATCAGAAATAGGTCAATTGCAAAAATTGACTGAACTCACCCTTGCTCGGAATGGACTCGATAGCTTGCCATCAGAAATAGGTCAATTGCAAAAACTCCAATTACTTAATCTACGTTGTAACAACCTGAAAGATATTCCATTGGCGATCACTGAACTGCCAAATCTTAAAGAACTTTATCTTGATAGTAACAAGCTGAGGTCTATAACACCAGAAATCAACCGACTCCGTAACCTTACTTTGCTCGACCTCAAAGACAATCAAATTCGCACTCTTCCCCCTGGGCTAGACCAGCTTCGCCATCTGAAGGAGCTTGATCTTAGTAACAATCGAATAATAGAAATATCAGCAGGATGTGAGCACTTAAAAAAAAATCGCCAAACTCCATGACGAAGATGAAGACAATGTCCCATTTTTTAACAACGGAAGTGTGTTTAGTGCAATGATTAGCTACGATAGCTGAGGAACTTCGTTGTTCTGAGCCCACCACAATCCACCTCAAACTAGAGGATAACTCTCCTTGAATTTCGGAGCCATTCATCTTGTTGCAAGAACTAAAAGTACAAATCTTTAAACTGTCACCGAGTCGTAGGGTGGGCAATACTCACCACAACTCACTCTAAACACAATAACCCACCTCAAACACTATTTAAAATCCCCGTAGACGAGGCAGTAACAATGAAGCTCGATCGCATTACCAGCCACCCCAACCGAATGAATGGGCAACCCTGCATTCGTAACCTTCGCCTGACCGTGCGCCGAGTCATTGAACTTCTCGCAACCTATCCCGATCGAGAAGAACTCCATCAGGAGTTTCCAGAACTAGAGGAAGACGACATCCACCAAGCCCTGATTTTTGTAGCTTCTTACTTGGACGATCGCATCATTGAGCTGCCAACTCATATGCCACTCTCTCCAGAACAGCAAGAGAAAGCACGGCAGAAGTTCAAACATCATGCAGGCTCAATCGACCTAGGATACGCTACAGGTTCAGACAATGACCAGATTGATGCCGATCTTGCTAGAGCATACGCCAAGGATTCGTTCGGTTGTTGCCTCCAGATTAGTCGTAGTGGGCATTGCCCACCAAAACCCACCTCAAACTAGACGATAAATCTCCTTGAATCTCGGAGCCATCCATTTTGTTGCAAGAACTGAAAGCACAGATCTTTAAGTCGTAGGGTGGGCAATGCTCACCCTATGGCTCTACATTCTTTCTAAATCAAGGAGTTTAACGGTGTGGTAGAGCAAGTAGACCAATACAGGAATTACCAGACGGTGGATATTGTTAGAGATGTGGTAAAAATGCCGCAAGTTTATGAGCGAATGAATATAACACCACAACAGCTTCAGGCGTTTTGTCAGCAATGGCAAATTCAGGAACTCGCAGTTTTTGGTTCGATTTTGCGGGATGATTTTCGTCAGCATGGTGCTAACCCCAGTGATGTAGATTTGCTCTTTAGGCATCTTCCTAAGACCAATATGAGCTTGCTGCGCAGGGTGAAAATGAAAACGGAATTGGAAGCCTTATGTCATCGCCCTGTGGATTTAGTGATGATCTCTGAGGTCATGGCCAGTCATAACCCGAATCGCAAAAAGCATATTTTGGAATCAGCCAGGTTGCTCTATGTCCAAGGATCAAGACTCAGTGATTGATATTCTTAACGCGATCGCAGAAATCAGGCGATCGATGGCAGGAGTTAGCTTAACTCAATTCTCAGCTAATCGAGAGAAACAAGCCGCCATACTTTACTTTCTAATTATCATGGGTGAGGCAAGTAAGCGCATATCCCAGGCGTTTCAAGCAGCACATCCAGAAATTGATTGGAGGGGAATAGCCGGAATGCGAGATATTCTAGCCCATCAATACGATCGTGTTGATATTCAAGTTATCTGGGATGTGGTACAAATAGATTTATTGCCTTTGTCGGTATCTTTGCAAGAATTACGAGAGGAACTGTCATGATCGAGCTGTAGGTTGGGCATTGCCCACCACAACCCACCTCAAACTAGACGATAAACTTCTTGAATTTCGGAGTCGTTCATCTTGTTGCAAGAACTGAAAGCACAAATCTTTAAGCTATCACCACGCGATCGCCTTGCCTTGATTGCGGCGATCGCCCCATCGCAACAAGGTACAACTGGAACTCTCTCCTTCGACTCCGCTCAGGGGACAGTTACCATTTGAGTTAGATGAATTATAGACTTCCGGGATGTGTTTGGATTCTCTTCGGTTATTGTGGATAATATCTATCTTGGGGATCAATGCACCATGACGAAGCTCAAAATTCTTCAGGCAGAGCAGTCTTACACATTTCGGTCTTATTTTGAGTTGCCCTACGAAGCAGATGATATCTTAGCCGAGTTTGACTATTCTTTGGTTAAAGCGCGTCTCGCATTACCCCAGATCACGAAACCTCTAGACTACCTGCCGGAACTCAAGCAAAGAATAGAAGACACCTTGCCATTTATTAGTTTAAGCAACGAGACTGCCAGACGCGAAACACTTGTCTCTCCAGTCATGCTCGAAGTGGTTCGTGATTGCCAATGCCAGATGCGCATTGAATATCCCTTAACAGTCAATCGTTGGCTCAAGGGAAATTTTGATTATCTTTTGCGCTCCACAAATAGCTTACTCGTGGTTGAAGCCAAAAATGATGACCTCACCCGAGGGTTTACGCAACTCGCCGTTGAGTTGATTGCACTATCGCATATTGAAGAGCAACCCATATTGTATGGTGCTGTAACCATGGGAGATGTCTGGCGTTTTGGCAAGCTAGAACGCGATCGCCAGCAAATCACGCAAGATCTTAATTTGTTTAAAGTTCCCGATGATTTGGAACCCTTATTCAAGAGCTTACTGGGTATCTTGAAGGAGACCTGAGCTGTAGGGTGGGCAATATCCACCACACCCCATTCTCAACCTAATTCAAAATCCCTGTAAATGAGACAGTGACAATGAAACTCGATCGCATCATCTCGCAACCCCAGCCGGATGAATGGACAGCCTTGTATTCGCAACCTTCGCCTTATCGTGTGCCGATTGATTGAACGCCTCGTAACGGATCCCGATCGAGAAGAATGGCATCAAGAACTCCCCGAACTAGAGGAAGCAGACATCCAGCAAGCCCTGATTTTTATGGCTTCTTATCTGGAGCAGGGGCGTATCATGACTACGCTAGATACCGATTTTCATACATTGTTGACGCTTGATACGGCGCTTTCTCCTTCAATTGAGCGTAACGCCTAATTGCGCAACCCAATCTCGCAGATGCTGATCCACCAGCTCCGGCACCTCATCATGGGGACAATGGCCCGCCTCCAGGAAATATTCCGTCAACTCCGGGCAAGCCGCCCGAAACTTGGGGGCGCGATCGCTCACCTTCATCCAAGGATCGCCCGTTCCCCAGAGCAACAACAGGGGGCATTGCAACTGGCGCAGCAGCACATCGTTTTTCTCACCTTGGGGTGACTTAAACACCGAACCAAACACCTGCAAAGCGCCCGGATCATTCGAAGGGCGACGAATATCCGCCACCAACTGATCCGTCACCGCCGCCTTGTTCACATAGACCTGTTCGAGGGTGCGGCGAATGGTGCGCGGCTGCCGCAGGTATTGAAAGAACAAGTAACTGGCCCAAGGCTGCAAAAAGATCTGTTTGGTCAGCTTGCCGATCGCCTGCTTCCAGGCGGGGGGTTGGGGGACATCCGGGGGTTCTGTGAACGGCCCAGCACAGTTGAGGAGCACGAGTCCCGCCGCCGAATTCGGACGCTGCGCCGCCACACAGAGGCTGGCGTAGCCCCCCAGCGAGTTGCCCACCAAGACCACCGGACGGCCGATCTTCTCGCTGATGAAGTCGTGCAACTGATCGCGCCACAGATCGCCGCTATAGGTGAGGTCGGGCTTCGCCGATCGCCCAAAGCCCAAGAGGTCAATTGCCCAGACCTCGAAGTCCGCTTGGAGATCCGCAATATTCTTACGCCAATGATCCGTAGATGCACCAAAGCCATGCACCAATAGCAGGGGCGGCCGCTGGGCATTCGCTCCAGCCTGGACGTAATGGAGGCGATGACCCCGCCATTGCCAATATTGAGCGGGTGCAGAGGGCACAGTGGGGGGGAGCGTAGGGACGACGGAGGAAGTCGCGGGTTGAGTCACGATCGGCTGGGAATTTTCATTTTCTTTACACATCTTAATGTTAGCGCGTCGGAGATGGCGATCGCATCCCGCTCATGGGCGGCGATGATTCTAGGAGCGGCTCTCAGCCTCGACGACGTTCATCCCCCTCTCCTGCTGTGATGTCCCGATTCGCTTCCGAATCTAACGGTCTTTCAAGATTCACAAAAAGTGCATAGGAATAATGTGCCCTCCGCATCAACACCTTAATTCCGTATTAACCAATACAAATCCTCCCCACAGCGCAACGTTAACGTCTGCGGTGATCTTGGTTAACCCGATGGATGGTATTAGCCAGTTTTTTCTATTTCTAATGTGTTGAGGAGTCAACCGTGAATCAACGTTTGCAACGATCTTGGGTGAAATATCCCCTCATTTTGGGTGTGCTGCTGATCGCCCCGTCTGCCGCTGCTCAGAGCAGTAGCTCCGTCAATGACCTGCTCGATCAGGTCAACACCTATAACCAGCAGTCGCGTACCACTCAGAGACAAGCGGTGGGGGCGGCTCAATTTAGTGATGTTAGCCCCAGTGACTGGGCCTACCAAGCCCTCGACGATCTGGTGCGTCGCTACGACTGCCTCAAGGGCTACCCGAATGGCACATTTCGAGGCAACCGCGCCCTCTCTCGCTACGAATTTGCTGCCGGTTTAAATGCTTGCCTCAACCAGATCGAGCGCCTGATCGCGGAAACCACCGCCGACTTTGTCACCCGCGAAGATATGGCGGCCTTGCAGCGCCTGATAACAGAGTTTGAAACGGAGCTGGCGGTGCTCTCGGCCCGGGTGGATGCGCTAGAGTCGCGGGTTACGTTCCTTGAGGATAACCAGTTCTCGACCACCACCTGGCTGGTGGGTGAAGTAGCCATGACCCTGGCCGACAGTTTTGGCAATTCCAATGTCAATGGCGCAAATACTGACGAAACCGAGTTGGTGTTCCACAATCGGGTACGTTTGCAATTGGTGAGCACCTTCACGGGCAAGGATCGCCTCTACACCCGTCTCACTTCAGGCAACATTGAAAACTCCTTCGCCGATGAAATTGGCACCTGGGAAGGGCGCTTTGCTTTTGATGGTCGCAGCGGTAACACGGTGGGCATCGATCGCCTCCATTATTATTTCCCCATTAATGACGCCACTAAGGGCTATGCAATGGCTAACCTGAGTGGTCACCATTTCTATGCCGATACCTTCAACCCAGGCCTAGAAGCGGGCGGTGGGGCCAATGGCGCACTCTCGCGCTTTGCCGAGCGCAACCCAATTTACCGTCAGGGTCTTGGGGGTCAAGGCTTTGCGGTGCGTTCCCAACTGACAGACAACATTGAGCTATCACTGGGTTACATGGCTCGCTCTGGGAATGATGCAACCTCAGGGCTTTTTGCGGGCAACTATTCTGGCATGGCGCAGGTGGCGATCGCCCCGACCAGCCAACTCAAGTTTGGTTTGACCTATATTCACAGCTATGACCGCTTCCAAACGGGCGGGAATGACTTGTGGTTGGGGGGCACTGGCACTGACCTGGGTCGCCTAGATAACAATGCACTCTCAACAATTGGGGTTAGCAATGGCCTGGGGATTTCTAGTAATTCTTATGGTCTCCAAGCGAAGTTTGATCTCAACGATGACATCAGCATCCGGGCCTGGGGGGGCTACACCGCCGCTCGCCTGATTGGGAATGGTGATGCGCAGGTCTGGAACTATGCCCTTGGCTTGGCCTTCCCGGACTTGGGTAGCGAAGGCAGTATGGGCTACATTCTCGGCGGTGCAGAACCCTATCTAGGGGGCTTGAGTGCCACGGGGCAAAGTGCAGGCTTCGACAATGATATTCCCTGGCATATTGAGGTGGCTTACAAATACAAGCTCAACCAGAACATCTCGATCACACCGGGTCTGATCTGGTTGCTCAACCCCGACCAGAGCAATAGCAACAGCGACATTTTAATTGGCGCAGTTCGCACCACATTCTCGTTCTAGTGCATTCGTAAAATAGGGGTGCAATAGCGATCGCTTCTTTGAGAGGGGCGATCGCTAACCAAAAACTGCTCCCCAGTGCCAAACACCAGGGAGCAGTCAATAGAAAGGAATGAGAGAGCAGTACAACGTCCGCAGTCATCAATTCTGCCTGCTTCGCACGGGCAGAGCCCTACGTCCTTCTGCCTTCTATCTTTAGAAGTTCATCTCGGCCGCTTGAACCCGCTCGATTTGCTTCTTCTTCAGAACGAGGAAGGCTTGAGACGCGGCAATACC
>JBMYQW010000205.1:0-8843 GCA_049601735.1 Spirulinaceae cyanobacterium | reverse complement strand
CCGGACACCAATTTACCGACCTTTGATTTGGTTTATGTCGGTGGGGCGCTAGGCGTAATTCATGCGGCGGTGATGGCGCGACTCGGCTACAAGGTTTTATTAATCGAGCGTTTACCCTTTGGGCGGATGAATCGGGAATGGAATATTTCCCGCAGCGAGTTTCAGAGCTTAATCGACTTGGGATTATTTAGCCAAGCTGAGTTTGAAGCGATGATCGCGCGGGAATATAAGGATGGTTTTAACAAGTTTTTTGATGGCAATTTACCAAAACATTTAAAAGCCCAGGTTTTGCATACACCGACGGTCTTAAATATTGCCATTGATTCGGAACAATTACTCCAGCGGTGTGGCGAGAAGCTCCGGGCGGCGGGGGGCATCATCTGGGATCAAACTGAATTTACTCGGGTGGAGATTGTAACCGGGGGGGCGATCGTGTCTACCCAGCACCGGACAACGAATGAGGCCAAACAAGCCACCGGACGGCTGGTGATGGATGCGATGGGTACGGCTTCCCCGATCGCCTGGCAACTGAATGGCGGTCGCACGTTTGACAGCGTTTGCCCCACGGTGGGGGCGGTCTTGAGCGGAATTTCTGAGGACGTTTGGGACCCCGATTATGGCGATGTGCTCAACTCCCACGGTGATATTTCGCGGGGGCGACAGTTGATTTGGGAGCTATTTCCAGCGGCGGGGGATGACCTGACGGTGTATCTCTTCCATTATCATCAAGTCCACCCAGAGAACCCCGGTTCACTCCTCGAGATGTACGAGGACTTCTTCACGATTCTGCCGGAATATCGTCGTTGCGATCTAGAACAATTGCAATGGAAAAAGCCCACCTTTGGCTATATTCCAGGGCATTTTTCTGTGGGCAGCGGCGATCGCACCGTTGCTTTTGACCGGGTGTTGGCGATCGGCGATGCCGCATCCTTGCAATCGCCCCTGGTCTTTACGGGCTTTGGTTCCCTGGTGCGCAACCTGGGACGACTGACCACGCTGCTCGACATCGCCTTACAGCAGGATCTACTCACGGCCGCAGACCTCAACCAAATCCGCGCCTACCAGAGCAACACCGCTGTCACTTGGCTCTTCTCCAAGGGCATGATGGTGCCCACGGGTCAGACCCTGCCGCCCCAACGGGTCAATGCGATGCTCAATACTTTCTTTGGGCTGCTGGCGACGGAGCCCCCGGAAGTGGCGGATACCTTCATTAAAGACAAGTTCAACTGGTGGACGTTTAACCGTCTGGCCCTTAAGGCGGCCTGGATGAACCCGCTGCTGGTGGTCTGGATTTGGCAGCAGGCAGGGGCAAAGGATTTTCTGCGCTGGGTACTGAGTTATCTGCTGTTTGCCCTGGAGTCGGTGATCGGTTGGGCGCTCAATGGCTGGTTCCCTGGGTGGCTGCGGCGATCGCGCCCCTGGCTCGAAGCCCAATATCCGCGCCTCTGGTTGCGCCTGTTGAGCTGGAGCTATCGCTACCGAGTGGGGGTGGGTGTTTCGCCCCGGCAGGCGACGCAGCAGCAGGATGCGGCGTTGAGTCAGCAAGGGGAGCGGGAGGTTGTGGCTTGAATGGATCAGGGATGACACGCCCTAATCGCTACTGTCTGGTCTAGTTTGCTGTTCCAAGATTTCATTCAATTCTGCATTCTCTCTCGATAGTTCTTCGATCCGTTCTCTAAGCTCTTTAACTTGATCAGGTGCAAAAGATCTAACACGCAAAAAATCTTTGGGTCTGGTCAGTCCCTCTGTAGGGTATAAGTTATGGGCTGGATCAAACCAAACGAGATGGAATATGTTATTCCACACAAAGCCATGCAACCGCCCATGTCTTTTACCCTCAATTCTGACCTCAAAAGCTCTGTTAACAAACTCGGTTGCCTGCTTGACTGCTTCTTCTCTATTCTCAGACTCGACGTAGAGCCGAGCTGCCATCTTCTCAACAACAGTCTCAGGAAAAGCCGACTCAGTTGAGTTTTTGGTATTGAAGATGGGTTTGGGCATCAAGCTAGGATGAGTTCGCTTTAAAATCTGTTCCTCTTTGGCTCTAGTTAGCTCCGCTAGGCAATCGAATATTTTTTTGTAATGATCGCGCGTTAGCCCCTCAAAGAAAAAATATTCTGCATCCCAATCGATATAGTCAAAAGAGAGTTTTAGGTTTTCCTCCGTAACTGCTCTAGCAGACCTATCGGCAATATCCTTGTATCTATTCTGCGGCTTCGCCATATTCTTTCAATTGAGTCCTGAAGAACATACAGATAGAATTCTTGGGAATCGGATTATCGCTGCCATCCATTTCATCTAGACCAATCCGAGCTTCTAGCCAGGGCTTCTCTCTGTGCGTCATGGTGCTCAACGCTGCGCCATCATAGCGTCCATAGGCAGAGACAATGTCACGTAAATAATCTAGATCCTCAACAAGTTCAGCAGCATCAATCTCGTCACTGATCTGTCGCCATTGAAAATGCTTGTAGCGATGATAAAGTTCTGGAACCACAGGCCCATGTTGCCAAGCCTGAAAATCTTCAGGAAAAAGCTCTTTGGATTCAGCTAAGGCATAGCCTTGGGCGTAATAGCAGAGCTTCTGGAGTTTCATCGGCGAAGGGCTCTCAGCAAATAGCTCTCGATGAAGATAGATAATTGATTTGGAGACTTGTTCAAGTTCTGCGGAAATTACCATCTCAGCGTCCTCTCAATGGGGCTACACGATTGCGATATTGTTTGTGGAGGGTCACAGTATAGCTAAAGGCAGAAGGCAGAATCGAAAGCCGCTCTGTATCAGTGTTTGAATCTCTTCTAGCCGTTCTGCTTATCGCTATATATAGCAGCCCCGTACAATATTTTGCGTTCAATTGTATCATAAATATGTCTTCAAACCTTGCTTTTCTGGGTCTCGGCGTTATGGGCTGCCCCATGAGCGCCAACCTGGCCCGAGCGGGCTACCCTGTCACCGGCTGGAACCGCACGCCCGATCGCCCCGGTAGTCAAACCGCCGCCGCTTCGGGGGTAGCGATCGCCCCCACAATATCCGATGCCGTGGCCAACGCCGAGGTGATTTTCACCTGCCTCGGCGATGTGCCTGATGTGGAAGCGGTACTGCTCGGCCCCGGTGGCGTGGCCGAGTCTGCCCCCCCTAACGCCTTAATTGTCGAAACCAGCACGATTGGCTCCACCGCCGCCCAACGCATTGCCACCACCCTGGCCCAAAAAGGGCTCCGCTTTCTGGATGCTCCCGTCTCCGGTGGTGATGTGGGGGCACAACAGGCCACCCTGACCTTCATGGTCGGTGGCGCGGCCGAGGACTTTGCCGCTGCCCAGCCCTACTTTGCCGCCATGGGCAAAAATATCACCCATTGCGGCCCCGCAGGCAGCGGTCAAGCCGTGAAAATGTGCAACCAAGTTCTGGCCGCCATGAACCTGGTGGGCATCTGTGAAGCGATGCTGCTGGCCGAAGCTCAGGGAATTGATCCGCAGCTCATTGTGAACGTCTGTGGCACAGGCGCGGCGGGCTCCTGGGCGCTGAGTAATTTGGGACTGAAAGTGGCTCAAGATGATTTTGACCCCGGTTTTATGGTCAAGCATATCCGCAAAGATTTGCGCCTCGTCCAAGAAATTGCCCAGGCCCACCAGCAGGAGCTACCTGGCACTCAGTTCGCCGATCGCCTCTTCCAATGGGTGGCAGAACATGAGGGCGCAGAACAGGGAACCCAAGCGATGATGCGCGTTTACCGGGCAGGCGAAGCCACTACCTGAACGGTGTTCTGCACACTTAGCCCGGTGATCCGACCGCCGAGGCGTTGAATCTGTTCGAGATAGGCGATCGCCCCTGCCGTAATCACCTCCCCCGGCATCAAGATCGGAATTCCCGGCGGATAGGGACAGATGATTTCGGCGCAGATCTCGTCCACCGCGTCGGGGAGCGATCGCCTCTGTGTAGCTGCAAAGCAGGCTTGGCGGGGGGAGAGGGCTAGGGTAGGCAGGGGGGTAGGGGGTAGGGGGTAGGGTTTAGATTCTTGCTGGGGGGGCGCGTTCTGGATCAAAATCTTGAAGGCTTGAACGAGTTGCTCAATATCGGCCGCCGTATTTCCCAGGCTAATGATGAAGGTTAGATGGCGCTCCAGGGGCAGCTCGGCGGTGACACCCAGTTGTTCGTGGAGCTGTTCATCGAGGGCGAAACCATTGCCGAGGCGATCGCAGAGAACGGTCAAGCGAGTGCGATCGAGGTGGGCGAAGCCGGGTTGGGGCGTGGGGGGCGGTATGAGGATTTTTAGGGGTGGCGCTTGATCCCCCCTGCCCCCCTTAACAAGGGGGGTGAATGGGTTGCTTGGAGCCATGCTGTCTTGTCCGGATTGTAAATTTCCAGAATCCGCTTGATGTAGGGGCTGGGTTTCCCTGCCCTGCGAGGTCTGTTGCGATTGAGGCATAGACAGTGCGGTCTGATCCCCCCTGCCCCCCTTAGAAAGGGGGGTGAGTTGGCTGAGTTGGGTACGGGCTTGCTGGGCCAGTTGGAGCGTTTGGGCCATCAGAGCTGTGCCCTGCTCGGCCATCTGCACGGTAGCTGCTTCAAGGGACGCCAGCAGGAGATAGCTGGGGCTCGTACTCTGTACCAGTTGCAGCGCCCGACTGATCCGCTGGGGCGCAACGCGATCGCCCCGACGATGCAGCATCGCCGCCTGGGTCAGGGCGCCCAAGGTTTTATGCGTGGACTGCACCACCAGATCCGCGCCACAACTGAGGGCGCTGGGGGGCAGCTCGGGGTGAAAGGCAAAATGCGCTCCGTGGGCTTCATCCACAATCAGCGGTAAGTTCTGGTCATGCACGAGGGCAGCGATCGCCCCCAAATCACTGCAAACACCGTGGTACGTCGGGTAGAGCACCAATACCGCACGGACATCAGGATGGGTCTGGAGCGCGGCGGCGATCGCCTCGGCGGTTAAGCCATAGGCCAGATCCGTCACCGGATCGTAGGGCGGCTGCACAAAGACGGGGTCTGCGCCCGAGAGGATCAACCCCGAAACTACCGACTGATGCAGATTGCGCGGCACAAGGATTTTCTCGCCCGGCCCGCAAGTGGCCAGAATCGCGGCGATGATGCCGCTGGTAGAGCCATTGACCAAGAACCAGGTTTGCTCCGCCCCAAAGGTCTGAGCAGCCAGGGCTTCGGCCGCGGCGATCGCTCCCTCGGGCGCAAACAGGTTATCGAGTTCTGGCAGTTCTGGGAGGTCGGCCTGCAAGGCGGCTGCACCGAGCAGTTCTTGAAAAGCGGCACTGGCCCCGACGCCGCGCTTATGGCCGGGGGTATAGAAGGGCGCATGGGGTCGCTGAGATAATTCTTGGAGGGTGCGGAGGATGGTGAGGGGGGACTGCAAGGGGATAGAACGTAAAGAAAATGACGTCGCGCAATGGGATCGCTGCAAGGGACTGTTGGTGGGCAATGCCTAGGCTGTTTACTTTGTGAGCTTTGCGATTAGCAAAGTTTAGGCAGTTTCCGTGCTGGCAGGCGGGACGCCTGCGCTACGGTTGATTGGCTGAATTTCCCTTAGCGCGGGCATCTTGCCCGACACGGTTTTTGCATGAGCTTAATCGGCTTAAAAAGTGGCAGAGTGAACTGCCTAGGCAATGTCCATTAGGCAATGATGTCTGCAATGGGAGGCGGACGCTAAATCGGCAGTTTTTGGATGTCCTTGTTGGAGCCCAACACTACCATCGCCTCTCCGGCCTGGAGCAAGCGATCGGGCAGGGGGTTGATGTCAAAATTCTTCTCGTCTTCACCCACCGCCAGGAGCGTCAGACCGTAGTAGCTACGCAGTTGAATTTCCGCGATCGTCTTACCGTAAAACTCTTTAGGTACGAGCACTTCCACAATGCTGTGGTTGGGATCAAGATCAAAGCGATCGAGGATAGCGGGCTTGGTCAGGGTGTAGGCTAACGCCGAACCCGCTTCGTGTTCTGGAAAGACCACTTGGTCGGCCCCGACGCGTTCGAGCAGTTTGCCGTGAATGACAGAAGATGCCTTGGCGACCACATGGGCAACGCCACCTTCCTTGATGTTGAGCGTCGTGATAATGCTCTCTTGAACATAGTTGCCGATCGCCACCACGACCGTATCCAACTCTAGGATTCCGGCCTCTTGGAGCGCGTTGGGATCAGTGGAATCGAGCTGAATGGTATGGGTTGCCACTTTTGCAGTCAGCGCCGAGCAGACCAGCTTTTCATTGACATCAGCGCCCAAGACTTCGTAGCCCATCGCCGAAAGGTTAGAGGCGACCGCTCGCCCGAAGCGCCCGAGACCGATTACGGCAAACTGGCGATTATCTCGCTGGAGACTCGACAAAAATTTGAGAGAGCCCAGATTCATCATGGGGGAAAAGTTGAGTGATTTGGTTTTTACTGTACGCGATCGCGGGGTGGGGTCGCACCGCCCTGCTGGCAAGCGTAAACCCTGCTCCCCGCTAACAACGGGAGGAGCAGGGCTCACTGAGGGCACAAGTTTGAAACGAAAAAGATTTGAAAAACGGGAGATATCAGACTCATTTAGAGTCCTTCGGGTTCAGCTCAGACTAGCTCAGAGCTGCACCGCTGCGGTTATAGCCGCGACGAGCCGATGCACTGGGCTTACCTTGAACGGAGTTGCGGTATTCTGCCGGGTTGATGTCGAGCCCGATCTCGGCGGCGGTACGGCCCAGGAGCGATTCTTGACGGTTGCGCACGGCTTTGGTGCGGTTCATCATCATGGCGCGAGCTTGGTTTTGGGTATTCATTGTGATACAAACCTCCAATTATGTGCCCTTGAGGGGGCTGTACGTTTTGCTTACAAGCCTACAATAGCATACTTTCTGTAGCGGTTGATACAAAAAGCAGAGAATGTCGTAAAAAATATTGCAAATATTGCAATACGGCTTGCACCAGCGCGATGTGGGGGCGATCGCTCCTCCCCAACGCTCACGACGGAGTCACCCCAAATCCAGACGTAATGTATAGGACTGGCAATAGCCCACTCTATGACTTTTGAGCTTGGCTCTGAGAATTTATAGATGAGACTTATGCATTGGCCGTGGAGCGATCGTGATCTCTCGAGCTACATCGTTGGGGGGCGCAGTCATGCCGAGTCGGGATTAATTGAGAGGCTCGTTTGGCGTATCCCAGAGAATCGCTGAAACCCTGATTCTGTCGTTGGGATTTGCCAAATGCTCAAGATGCTTGTGGGATGGGGGTTTGGGAGTTTATCGAAATGTATCTGTTCTGTGTTTGGGGCAAGGAACGATGCTTAAATTAAGCCATTCGCCAATTTCGCCTCTGGAGTTCGCTCTGGCCAAGGCTTCTGGTTGGCAGTCCCTCACCGATGGGGTTATATCGGATTAATTGGAAACTTCTGCCTCAAGCATGAGCCATTCTTCACGGAATTCCCCTCACCGATGGGGTTATATCGGATTAATTGGAAACAAGCGGCTCAACTTCAGGCGGCCCAGGAAGAGAAACCCTCACCGATGGGGTTATATCGGATTAATTGGAAACTTGAAAGTTCTTTGCCCTGGCTCAATCGTGGCGACGACCCTCACCGATGGGGTTATATCGGATTAATTGGAAACCTGGAGGCAATGAATCTAGAGGCGTCGATCGCTAACCCTCACCGATGGGGTTATATCGGATTAATTGGAAACCTGCTGGAAAACCGTGAAGCTCTGCAATTGTATTGCCCTCACCGATGGGGTTATATCGGATTAATTGGAAACTAGAGTTCGCCATCTATAACTTCGTGTCTATCCCCCTCACCGATGGGGTTATATCGGATTAATTGGAAACGTTTCCAGCAGCGGGAGAAAGCCCCCTTGCTATTCCCTCACCGATGGGGTTATATCGGATTAATTGGAAACTTCGTTGAGCTACGTTCCATCGCCACCTCCGTACCGCGTCCCTCACCGATGGGGTTATATCGGATTAATTGGAAACATCAATCCAATACTTGGCGGAAGCATTGCTGTAGTCACCCTCACCGATGGGGTTATATCGGATTAATTGGAAACCCGCTTACAGGCAATCCTGACGAAAATATACAGTCACCCTCACCGATGGGGTTATATCGGATTAATTGGAAACCGCCTTATGCTCTGCTGGGTCTCGCCATCATCCTTTAACCCTCACCGATGGGGTTATATCGGATTAATTGGAAACGCCAAGGCGCTCAACGTCGTGACTGCCTCCGAAATCCCTCACCGATGGGGTTATATCGGATTAATTGGAAACGCGCAGAGCGCAATCGCGCAGGGTGTGACCAAACTGACCCTCACCGATGGGGTTATATCGGATTAATTGGAAACTTCATTCACCAGTTCACCTTCGGCGATCTCCTCAGCCCTCACCGATGGGGTTATATCGGATTAATTGGAAACGAAATAGATAGGCTTGATTTTTCGGGAAGGGGACACCCTCACCGATGGGGTTATATCGGATTAATTGGAAACCTACCAGAGGGGCTTCAGGGTGATGACGTGTGACCCCTCACCGATGGGGTTATATCGGATTAATTGGAAACCAAAGAACAGATGCTTCCGCTGTTCGGATCCCTGCGCCCTCACCGATGGGGTTATATCGGATTAATTGGAAACACAAACATCCTATTCCGCACCTTACTCCCCACCAAACCCTCACCGATGGGGTTATATCGGATTAATTGGAAACCCAAGCGAGGGAGAGCCCAGCAGAGTTCAAAAAACCCTCACCGATGGGGTTATATCGGATTAATTGGAAACTCGTCCCGCACTTCCCAGCGGCCCGCAGCAATATCCCTCACCGATGGGGTTATATCGGATTAATTGGAAACACGATCGCTCTTGCCCAATCTCGCA
>JBMYQW010000204.1:0-8920 GCA_049601735.1 Spirulinaceae cyanobacterium | reverse complement strand
GCTGATCGCGCCTTACGATGGCATGGTCGTTGATCGCCTGGCCGAGGAGCACGAATCGGTTGGTCCGCAAACTGAAGTACTGTCGATATTGGCTATCGGCAATCCCGAAATTGAAATCATCCTGCATCAATCAGTTCAATTTTCAATCGTTTCCCTAAAGCGATCGCAGCCCGATCCATTGTTTGGAGCGTAACCCCTGTATTCTCCGGATTCAATAACGCTTCTAGGTCTGCATGACTGGTTTGCATGGTTTCCGCCATAATCGTTTTACTCAAACCCTTCGCAGCCATTTCCTGAGCGATCGTCCACACCAAAACACGTTTGATGGCTAGGGCATTAACTTCTTCGAGAACTCCTTCTTCAGCCAAGAAATCATCTAAAGTAGAACCGATATGTGTTGTATTGCTCATTGTGCTTCCAAAGTCCTTTTGCGCTGAATGGCCAAATCCAAATCCGGTTTAGGAGTCTTCTGACTTTTCTTGATAAACCCGTGCAGTAGAACCATCTGATTCTGGTACACACAAAAGAGAACCCGTGCAATTTTGCCACCTGGTAAGTCAGAGCGAACCTCGTACAACCCCTTCCCCATTGAACGACAAGTCGGCATTCCGATGGGCCAACCATATTCAACCGTCTTCAGATCAGTCCCAATAACGAGTCGCTCTGATGGGGTTAGTTGTTTGAGCCATTTGCGAACAGGTTCATTGTCTTGCTCCGTTCGGTAGAATTTAGCGGGTAATCGTTTCGCCTCCATAGCAAAATCGTACCCAAAAAGGGATCGCAAAACCATTGACCCCCTAACCATGAACCTCGCAATCGAACTCCTCGAAGGCATTGCTCAACACCTCAGCCAACCATGGGACAACCTCCCCCAGCGCATCCTCGGAAGCGATCGCTCTCGAAGCCTACCGAGCAACACCCTGACTACCGCCCAGATTCAAACCCTGCTCAAGCTGTCCTCCCGCTGGGCCGTTGAAGCGTTTCTGTAAGAACACCAGATCCTCATGGACTACACCACCGCTGATCTTGACGCTGACGTGGCAACCCTTGAAAACCTCATAATGGTTAGTCAGTAAACCCGTCGCAGTCAGGGCTTAAAATCTAAATGACAACACCTCCCAGAAATTATGCCCAACATTGTTGAAATTGCCGTTGGCAACGACGCCTTTAAAACCCTCGTGACAGCGGTCAAAGTCGCCGGACTCGTCGAAGCGTTGCAGTCGCCTGGCCCCCTCACCGTCTTTGCCCCCACGGACGACGCCTTTGCCAAGCTGCTGCCGGGCACGATCGATACCTTGGTGCAAAACGTGCCCCAACTGGCGCGCATTCTCACCTATCACGTGGTTGCTGGGAACTACACGACGGAGCAACTCCGAGACATTGATACGCTTACCTCCCTCGAAGGCTCCCCGATTCCCATCCGCTGTCAACCGGAGAACTTTGAAGTTAAAAATGCCACGGTGGTCATGCCGGATGTAGTCGCTGACAATGGGGTGATCCATGTGATTGACAACGTGATTTTGATGGGCTAAAGCCAAGCTATGCTATATTTATAGACCGTTGACCTACGCGGATGTGGTGGAATTGGTAGACACGCACGCTTGAGGGGCGTGTGGCTAGCCCGTGCGAGTTCGAGTCTCGCCATCCGCATATCTTCCCATGAGCCAAACCTATCCGGCGACCGGGATCATTCTCAAATCAACCCCAATCGGGGAGTCAGACAAGCTGGTAACAGTTCTGACTCCCCATTTTGGTGTGGTGCGCGCGATCGCCCCCGGTGCGCGTAAGCCCAAGTCCCGGCTGCGGGGACGCACCGAGATTTTTGTGGTGAATCAGTTGCTGCTGGTCAAGGGGCGATCGCTCGACAAGCTGATCCAAGCGGACACGATCGAGTCCTATCCCGGTTTGAGTCGGCAGTTGGCGAAGTTGGCGATCGCTCAATATTGGGCAGAAATTGTCCTCGCTCTAGAGCTGAGTGACCAACCCCATGAGCAGCTCTATACCGCCCTCCTGGAGCAGCTCGCCCAGCTCCAAATGCTGCCGCCCCAAGCCGACCTCGACACCTTGCTCTGGCAGCTAAACCAGGGTATTTGGCGCTGCCTGACCTGGGGCGGCATTGCCCCGGCACTCTGGCAATGCGGGCTCTCGGGCCAGCCGATCCAGCCCCCGAACGATGATCCGGCTTGGCGGGTGGGCATGAGCTTTGAGCTGGGCAGCCTGATCACGCTCCCCCCCAGTCAAGCGGTGGTGCTCAATGCCCAGCTAACTCGGAGTGAAGTTTTGGCCCTGCAAGCCTTGCAGTTTGGCCAACTGCCCCGCCAAGAGACGATTCCGCTACTTGCCTGGCGCGGCGTTGAGCGGCTGCTGCGCCACTATACTCAGCATCATTTGGGGCGGGGCATTCGTTCGGCGACATTACTTGATACCTTGTTTAGGGAAGATTTTTGAAAACTTCCCAGAACTCAATTGCTGCATTGGCGGCCGATACCCCGAACCCACCCCGGTCTGCGCTGCGCTTGACCGCCCCTCCCGAGAGGGGATGTTCTATGTTGCAATCTCCTCCGCTGCGATGATCGCCCCATGCCCCGACTAGAACCTGAAGACTGGCCCATTACTGACGCTAATCCGATCGCGCCAGCCGATCCAGATGCTGAAACTGAAACCGCCCCGACGCCATCTGGCTTTGGCCCCGTATTGCGCAATCGCCGCTTTGTCTTGCTCTGGGGGGGGCAGATTGCCTCGCAGTTGGCCGATAAGGTCTATCTGGTGATGATGATTGCCCTGATCACCCAGGTGTTTCAGGTCGAGGAGGACACGATCAGTAGTTGGGTGTCTGCGATTATGATCGCCTTTACGATTCCGGCGGTGCTGTTTGGTTCACTGGCCGGGGTCTATGTCGATCGCTGGCTCAAGAAAGATGTGTTGGTGGGGACAAACCTGGTGCGGGGCCTGTTTGTCTTGGCGATTCCGCTGCTGCTCTGGCTCAACCAAGATGTCGGCAATCTGGGTCTGGGCCGGTGGGGCAGCATCCCCAGTGGCTTTGTCGCCCTGCTGCTGGTGACGTTTTTGGTCTCGACCCTGACCCAGTTCTTTGCCCCGGCCGAGCAGGCGACGATTCCCTTGATCGTGCCCCGGGCCCAGTTGTTGCCCGCCAACTCTCTCTACACCACCACGATGCTGGCCCTAGTGATCCTTGGTTTTGCCGCCGGGGAGCCCCTACTGGCGGCCTGCGATCGCGCCCTCCTCGCCCTCAACCCGAACTGGGGCTTTGGCCAGGAGCTGCTCGTGGGCGGAGGCTATCTGGTGGCGGGGCTGGTACTGTTGGGCTTGCAAACGGAGGAGCGATCGCACCCTGCCTCTCACAACCATCCCCACCCTTGGCAAGATATCCGCGAGGGCTTGCGCTACCTCCAGCAGCAGCCCCGCGTCCGCAATGCCCTGATCCAACTGGTGATCTTATTTTGCAGTTTTGCCGCCTTGGCGGTACTCGCGGTTTCCCTGGCTGCTGAGTTGCCGGGGCTCAAACCGGAACAGTTTGGTGTGCTCTTGGCCGCGGGCGGCGTCGGGATGGGTCTGGGTGCAGTCTTAGTGGGCAACTGGGGCCAGCGTTTGCCGACCCGCGTCCTGGTTCGGGGCGGCTTGGTGGGGATGGCAGTGGCTCTGCTGGGGCTGGCGGCCTTTACGCAATCTTTGACTGGGGCGATCGCCACGGTTGCCCTGCTGGGCTTTTTTGCGGCGGGGATCGGCATTCCCATGCAGACATTGATCCAGTCCGAAACCCCGGAGTCGATGCGAGGCAAGGTGTTTGGTCTGCAAAACAATGCCGTGAATATTGCCCTCTCCCTGCCCTTGGCTCTCGCGGGGGTGGCTGCGTCGCTCTGGGGCCTGCCAACGGTGCTGGTGGGGTTAGCGGCTGTTGTACTGATCGGAGGGCTGGGGAGTTCATTGCTGGCGCAGCCCGCCATGGTAACATCAACAAATGTTAAGAAGAGCTAAGGAATCTCAGCAAAAGATTGATTTTTCCGCCCCATTGTTGCGGAATCGCTCTTTTTGACCGTTGGTTTATCTCTAACTTGAATGCAC
Source organism: Spirulinaceae cyanobacterium (assembly GCA_049601735.1). GTDB lineage: Bacteria > Cyanobacteriota > Cyanobacteriia > Cyanobacteriales > Spirulinaceae > SIO3F2. The sequence goes on along the minus strand of JBMYQW010000204.1, from coordinate 4,837 downwards.
GTCGCTTGGCTGGGTAAGAAAACACCGTTTTGTGGCAACGTGACCTATGGGCGGGAAGTGACCAATGCCCTGGGCGATCGCGGTCATCAGGTGAGCTTCTTACATTTCCATGGAGGGGACACAACAGCAGACGAAAACCAGCCCCTCGCCACCGAGCAGCACACCGAAATTGAGCTCCCCTGTCTTTACAAGTCTCAGATCTATACCATTCCGACCCTGTCTGCTCGCCAGGTTCTGGTGCGATCGCTCCAAGACCTCGCCCCCGACCTGGTTCATGCCTCCCTCACCCTCTCCCCCCTCGACTTTCAACTGCCCGAAATCTGCCAAGCCCTAGGTCTGCCGCTGATCGCCACCTTCCACCCGCCCTTCGACAGCAAGATCCGTAGCCTCAAGTCCAGCACCCAATATCTTGCCTACCAACTCTACGCCCCCTGCCTGGCCCGCTACGATCGCGTGATCATCTTCTCCCAAGCCCAGCGCGATTTACTGGTGCGCTTGGGGGTTCCCGCCGAGCAAGTCATCATCATTCCCAATGGTGTGGATGTGAAGAAATACACACCGGGCGCTGCCACAGGCAAGGCTCGCTTCAATGCCGATCGCCTATTCCTGTACATGGGGCGCATCTCCGCTGAGAAAAATGTCGAAGCTCTGCTCAAGGCCTGGCGAGCCGTCAAATTGGCCAATAAGCTGGGGGATCGGGCCAAACTCCTGATTGTTGGCGATGGGCCCCTCCGCCCAGTTTTAGAGCAGCAATATGGCCGCAGGGAAGGCATTCTCTGGCATGGCTTTGAAGGGGATGAAATGCAGCGGATTAATCTGCTGCAATCGGCCGATGTGTTTATCTTGCCCTCCCTCGTCGAAGGGCTCTCCCTGGCCCTCCTCGAAGCCATGGCTTGCGGCACGGCTTGCCTGGCGACCGATGCTGGGGCCGATGGTGAAGTCCTGGCCGACGGGGCGGGCATTGTGCTCGACCCCCAGCGTGTCACCGAGCAACTTAAGACCTTGCTGCCCCTCTGTTGTGAGCATCCGGAGCTGACCGAGTTGCTGGGTCTCAAAGCACGTCAGCGGGTGCTGGCCCACTACACCCTCAGCCACAACATCACTCAAATCGAAGGCCAATATCGGCAGTTGGTTCAAGTGCCAACGGTGAACTATCGCTATCGGGCCTGGGTTCCCTATTAAACGTGAGTTTCGGTTAAGGAATTCCGCCAACATAAAAACGCGATCGTTCAGACATTTTGAAATTGCCGTTGGCTTGTCCTAGAGCGACTTTTGAGCCCTTTTGAATCAAGGCTTGTTTCTCGGAAAGACTATGTTATTGTGTAGGGTGATAGTCGGTTTTCGGTAGAGTACGCTTGTCTGAAATCTTCACAGTAAATCTTGGCAATCAACGCTGTGCAACCTCAAATCTTTTAGGTCTGCCGCTGGCTTGCCTAAGCGCATCGCTGGTTGAATTGATTTAAAGCTTACTTCCAGTTTCGGTTACAGGTATATCTCCGCTTAACTCGCTACGTTTTATTGTTTGATTTGATTGATTCAGGAGATATACGCTCGATGTCCATTTATGTCGGTAACCTTTCCTATGATGTTACCCGCGAAGACCTCCAAGAGGTTTTCGGTGAATATGGCCCGGTGCGGCGCGTGAGCTTGCCCACCGATCGGACAACTGGTCGCCCTCGGGGTTTTGCCTTTGTGGAGCTGCGAGAAGAAGAACACGAAGACAAGGCCATTGAAGAACTTGATGGCGCGGAGTGGATGGGCCGCAGCATCAAGGTCAACAAGGCCCGCCCTCGGGAGGAGAACGGAGGGGGAGGTGGTGGCCGCCCTCAACGCCGTTAGAGCCTCAACGTCCCCAATTTAAAGTTGGCTGATGTGAGGATGAACTCCAGTTCATCCTCATTTTTGGCTGGCTCAGTTATTGCCTGTATTTGCGTTAAAAACATTATTCAGCAGGGCTTGAGCCATGCTCAGGTCAAAACAGGCTGCGTTGAGGGGCGGGCCATGCAAGACAGCGGGGGGAGCGTCGGGCTCACCCAGATCACTCAAGACCAACTGTGCCGTTGTCAAATCCTGGTGTCGGGTATAGTCATTCACCGTCACCACCGTACAAAGACCCACTTGGTTTGCGGCCCTGAGTCCGGGCGCTGAGTCTTCGAGTACCAAGCATTGTTCGGGGGGCAACTGTAGCGCCCGCAGGGCGTAATGGTAGATGTCGGGGGCGGGCTTTTTATGGGCCACCATATCCCCCGCAGCAATGACCGTAAACCAACTCGGGTCGAGGTGATATTCAAGCAACGCCATTGCGTTGGGCAGGGCACTGGTCGTGGCGATCGCCAGCTTAAGCCCGGCCGCCCTGGCTTCCTGGATTAAGCGTTTGATCCCCGGTCGCAGGGGAATTTTGCCTTGGGCAATGCGGCGTTGTTGATATTGATTTTTGCTCGCGTGAAGGGTCTTAATCCATTCCGTGAGCGGTTGCGGCGGCTCAAACTGGGATTGATATTGCTGCAAATAATAGCGTAGGCGTTCTTTGCCGCCGGGGATCTCTAGGAGTTGACCATAGAATTCAACGGACCATTGCCAGTCGAGACCGGCTTGGGCAAAGGCCTGGTTAAAGGCGACCCGATGGCCATCTCGCTCGGTTTGGGCGATCGTGCCATCGACATCAAAAATCAAGGCAGCAAGCTGGGGCATGGGCGATATTTTTTCATGTTGTCTTAAATGTTCAGGTGCTCTCTTTCGTCGCTGGGGAGGTTGACATTGCCGAGCGTTTGCGCCATTTCTTTGCTAAGACAACAAGCAAAACGATTCCGCCCCAGTAAGGGCTCCAAATCAAGAGCCAGAGCAAGAAGCGCAAAAAGCCGACGGTGAAGTCTTGGAGCGATCGCGTGGCGGCCCGCCAGGTTTGGCCAAACTGTTGACCCAGGGGGTTGCGATCGGGATAGGTCGTGACTAGCGCATCCAGTTGGATCGTGATCGTCGAGTAGGCGACACGGTTTTCGAGGTCGCTGCGCTGGGCGTCGATCTGTTCGATCTCTTGACGGACCGATCGCAACTCCTGAGAAACCGCCAACACATCGCTCATTGAGCCCGCGCGATCGAGAATATCGAGCAACGCTTCTTCTGCTTGGCGCAGGTTGCGCAGCCTGGCGCCCAAGTCCACCAGTTGATCACTCACATCCTGAGCCGAGATAGTCTCGGCAGTGACTTGACCCAGCTCGCCAAATTGCGCCAGGGTGTCCTCCAAATTCGCCTGGGGAACCCGCACTTGCAGTGAGGCGAACTCCTGGCCACCGCTCGATTGGGGTCGCTGATGATCCAGTTCGAGAATATCGCCCTGTTGCTGCTTGAGAATTTGCCCAAGTGCGGCGATCGCCTCTTCCACAGACTCGACCTCAAGTTCGAGACGGGCGGTTTTAATCAGTTGCGGTTTAACCTGCCGGGCATCGGTTGCCGAGGCCCCGCCGGACTCGCTTTCTTTGGCAGCCTCCTCCGGGCTCATATTCGCCTGATCCGCCTCAGCCACCGCTGTGGGCTGCTCACTGGCAGATTCCGTCATTTCGGGTGGGCCACCGCAACTGGCCAAGGCCAGACCAAGCGTGAGAGTAAGACCGAGCAACCGGGGGGACGAGGAGCGCAACATGAGGCAGGGGGAGGGCTAAGGTGTTTCCCTCAGTATGGCGGGGCGCTGGGGGAATGGGGACAATGTTACAGTTTTGGTAACAGCGTTGGCGCTGAGGGAAAATGCCATACATAACCGATCAAGCCACAGCATATCCATAGCCTCTTAGCCGCTAAAATATAAATTTAACTTTAAGATACTTGGTTGGAACCGAATCCCCCTGACGCAAGTCCAACCCTCCTAGAGACGACCCGAGAAGTTGCACAGCGACCCGGCCCGGTTGCCCAATCGCTCGTTGTAATAGGTTGGTGAACAGCATAGAAACTGGCAATTAAGACAAGATGACATCACTCAAACGTTGGCTGACAAGCATGGGTATCGGCGGTCTATTCCTGGCTCTGGGGAACGCGCTCCCGGCGATCGCCCTCGAACCCGAAGAAATTAATACGCGCCTCAAGGAGATTCCCGTGTTTACGGTGACCACGGGCGATGGGGCTCCCCTCGTGGCACGGGTTCAGGCGGGGCTCTATGCGGGGGTGTTCATTGACCCCCAAGATGCGATCGCCTTTCGCAACAGCGTCATCCGGGAAAACCCCGCTTTTGGTGAACAAGTCCAGGTGACGGCGGTCTCCCTCGAAGAAATTTACGCTCTCGATCAGCAGCAGGCCGCAGCAAGAGCCGCCTCCACCGATAGCGAAGCTGTTGACTTCGTCTATGTCCCCTCCGCGAGTCAACTTGAATTTGCCCAGAGTCTCACGCCTCCCGATACAACAATCGACGGTGTGCCCCTCTTTGCTGTCAAGGTTCGTACGGCGGGCGCGAATGTCGATGCGAACAGCTCGGCTTACATCACCCTGCCTCGCACCATTCGCAATGACGAAGGCGCATTGGTCGAAACGGGGGAAGAATTTGTGCCCTTTTTCTTCTCGCAGGAGCAAGCTCAGGAATTAGCGCGTCAGTACGATGCCAGCCAAACCCGCCAGGGCAACACCGATAAAACCGCTGTGCTGGAAGTCCATACTCTCGAAATTCTGCTCAACAACTGGGAGAATCGCAATGAGCCGGGTCTGGGACAAATTTGGTTGATTCCTGATCCCGATTCCTTAGACTACGTGACCCGAGGTGCTCCGGGGCAGTAGACCCCCCATGGGTGGTGGATTGAGGTGATGTCCTCCTACTTGGCTCAAGACATCTTGATGTGGCGATCGCAGGCCCAAA
>JBMYQW010000203.1:0-8950 GCA_049601735.1 Spirulinaceae cyanobacterium | reverse complement strand
CCAAGGCATTGAGCACATCCTGGGCATCCTGATAACGATGACGGACAGAAACTTCCAGCATCTTCTTGAGAACCTTGGCAAAATTATCGGAAATATCGATGTTTTGCCGCCACATCATCTCCCCCGTTTTGGGGTTGTAGTCAAGGTCTTTGGGGGATTTTCCAGTGAGGAGATAAATACAGGTGACACCGATCGCATAGATATCGCTGGCGAAGACGGGTCGCAGCGCCATTTGCTCTGGGGGGGCAAAACCTGGCGTGCCGATCGCAAAGGAAGTCAGGGCCGTTTGGTCCGAGGTGTTGGCCGCCGCCTGGGTATTGACCTGGTTTTTGACTGCGCCAAAGTCAATCAGGACTAATTTCTTGTCTTGCTCTCGACGAATCAGGTTCGCCGGTTTAATATCCCGGTGAATCACATTACTCTGGTGAACATATTGAATCATCGGCAAAATCTCGCTCAAGAACTGCCGCACCCCGGCTTCACTAACGGGACCATTTCGCTTGATTTCTTGCTGTAAATTCAGCCCTTTGACATATTCTTGAACCAGATAAAAATCTTTGTTGTATTCAAAGTAGTCCAGCAGACGCGGCACTTGGGGATGGTTGCCAATCTTGCCCAGAGTCTCGGCTTCCCGCTCGAAGAGTTCCTTGGCCATCTGAAACACGTTCGGGTCGTTGCTGGAGGGGCGCAACTGCTTGATCACGCAGAGGGGATGACCGGGCAACCCTTCATCATTGGCCAGAAAGGTGGTGCCGAAGCCGCCCTGGCCCAGGCTTTTCACCCCGCGATACCGTTCGCGCATCAGCATCTTTGCACCACAACTCCGGCACACTTCAACCTTGTCAGGGTTTTGCGGATGAGAGCAAGCAGGGTTAAGACAGTAGTTCATGCGGGGAGGTCACGATACAGTGAATATCTTCACGTCAGCGGGGCTAGCTTTCCGGATGGGGGGGGAAACCCAGCGGGCAGAGGCGGCGATCGCGGTATCAAGAATGCAGGAGCATCAACTGGTTGAGCTCATAATGCTATCCATTCTCTAGCATATCGCAAATTTCCGAAGGTACTCCTGCGCTGATCCCCTGGACTTTAATGATAATTAAGAAATGTAACTGGCAAGGGCGTGCAGCAGGATTTCACTCTTGGCAGAGTAAAAAAGCTCACTTGGCCCGTCGAGCCCCATCCTGAAGGCTAGACGATTTTAGGTATCAAGCCGCTTAACTCTCCCTCGCAACTTCGTGGCGATCGCTTGCGCCCTCGGTTGCCGTTTTGTGTCACGCTATTACGATAAATTTGCGGTTCTTACCCACCCAGTTCAGTTCCAAACGCTAGCTCATGTTGATCTCCCTCCAATGGCTCCGGGAGTTGGTTCCCTGCGGGCTCTCCCCTGAAGACCTTGCCCATACGCTCACCGTTGCGGGTTTTGAAGTGGAGGCGATCGACGATCGCCGCCGCTGGGCCGAAGGCGTGGTTGTGGGGCGTGTGGTGGAACGCCAGCCCCACCCCAATGCGGATAAACTCAGCGTCTGCCAAGTGGATGTGGCCCAAGCGGAGCCCCTGACGATTGTCTGTGGCGCGGCCAATGTCCGGGCCGATATCCATGTGCCCGTGGCACTGGTGAAAACCTATCTCCCCGCCATTGACCTCAAGCTCAAGAAAACCAAGCTCCGGGGCGTCAAGTCCGAGGGCATGATCTGCTCCCTGGCCGAGCTAGGTCTGGCGAAGACGTCTGAGGGTATTCACATCTTTGAACAAGCGGATCTCAAGTTGGGTGAACCCGTTGCCCCTCTACTGGGTCTCGATGATACGGTACTTGACCTGTCTTCCACTGCTAACCGGGCCGACGCCCTGAGTATGGTTGGCGTTGCTCGGGAAGTAGCCGCGCTGACCCAGGGGAAGGTGACGTTACCTGCGGCCGAGCCGCCCGCGATCGCGGGCGGCAGCCAAGCTCTGAGCCTTGAGATTGCCGTCGCCCAAGCTTGCCCCGCCTACTTCGGCACAAGCATCACCGGGGTGCAGATTGCCCCTTCCCCCGACTGGCTCAAGTTCCGGCTCGAAGCGACTGGGGTGCGCCCGATCAATAACGTGGTGGACATCACCAACTACATCCTGCTCGAATGGGGTCAGCCGCTCCATGCCTTCGATGCCGATCGCCTCACGACCGTTGCGGGTTCCGACACGATCGCTCTTGGGGTGCGGTTTGCCAACGCCGAGGAAACCCTGGTCACGCTGGATGATCAGCAGCGATCGCTCCACCCCGAAAACCTCTTAATTACCGCCAATGATCAGCCCGTGGCTCTGGCCGGGGTGATGGGCGGCGGTGAGACCGAAGTCCATGCTGGCACAGTGAATCTGGTGCTCGAAGCCGCCCTATTTGACCCGGTGACGATTCGGCGCTCCTCGCGGGCGCAAACCCTGCGCAGTGAATCTTCAGCTCGTTATGAGCGGGGCGTGAACCCGGCGGAGTTAGAGAATGCCTGTAATCGGGCGATCGCCCTGATCTTGGAGCTGGCTGGCGGCACGGTCAGCGAGCAAGTCCGTCACGATGCCCGGCCCGATCTCAGCCAGCGCAGCATCCAGTTGCGCCTCACGCGCCTGCAAAAGATTTTGGGCCCCGTTAAAGAGGGTGAGATCACGGCCCAGAATGTGGAGACAATTTTGACCGATTTGGGCTGTCAACTCACGCTGGCAACGGAGGGCGTTTGGCGGGTGCAAGTGCCCCCTTATCGGCATCGGGATTTGGAGCGAGAGATTGATCTGATCGAAGAGGTGGCCCGGCTCTACGGCTACGACAACTTCTGTGAAACGCTGCCCCAGAGCACATTACCCGGAACCCTGCCGCTCCAAAATCAGATTTATCAGCAACTGCGCAGCCATTTCCGGGGCGTGGGTCTGACGGAGCTGGTGCATTATTCCCTGGTGAAGCCGGAACAGACCCAGGTCAGCCTCAGTAACCCGCTCCTGAGTGAATACTCGGCCCTGCGCTCAGAACTCCTCACCGGACTCATCGCCGCCTTTGCCTATAACCATGCCCAGGGCAATGGGGCCCTCAATGGGTTTGAAATTGGGCGCGTCTTCTGGCGCGATGAGGCGGGCCAGCTCTGCGAACAGGATGCGATCGCGGGCATTCTCGGTGGCCCCTATCAGCCGCTGGGCCAATGGACGAGCGGCGGCAAGGCGGAACCCATGACTTGGTACGAAGCCAAGGGCATTTTGGAGCAGGTCTTCGCGCGGGTGGGCGTGACCGTGACCTATCAAGCGACGGAGGCCGACAGCCATCTCCATCCGGGGCGCACGGCGGCCTTGAAGCTGGGCGATCGCCCCCTCGGGCTCTTTGGGCAACTCCATCCGAGCCTCTGCCGAGCACAAGACCTGCCAGCCGCGGTTTATGTGTTTGAACTCACCGCGCTGGTGCTGGTGGAGGCGATCGCCGCCCAGGGCACGGCCGATTTTGCTGGATACTCGCCCTACCCCGCCGTGGAGCGCGACCTGGCTTTCTTTGCGCCCCAGACGCTGCCCGTGGGTGAGCTGACGGCGGCGATGCAGACCACCGGCAAGAAGCTCCTCGCTGGCATTACCCTCTTTGATGAATATCAGGGTCAGGGTGTGCCCGAGGGCGAACGCAGTCTAGCCTTCAGCTTGGCCTATCGGGCGAGCGATCGCACCCTCACCGATGCCGATGTGGAGCCCGTACACCAAAAAATTCGTGAGGCGCTGGTCAAAGAATTCGCCGTAACCTTGCGGAGTTAAGAGGCAATCCCATTCCGCATCCCACCGCGCCTAGCAACAGGAGCGTCCTGAATGAATCAGGACGCTCCCATCACAGTGAACCTAAACGGAGGGCTTAGGAATCTTTCTTACATCAGACCCCAGAAATGCAGCAGGCCTTTGCCGCTGACCAGTTCAATGATCAGGGCGGCGGCAAAACCGAGCATAGCCAGACGGCCATTCCAGTTTTCTGCACCCGCGTTGAAACCAAACTTGAAGGTGTTTTGCTCTTGATTATCCATAACAGAACCTCGCGCTGAGTATTGGGAGTGATTACGTGTACAAATGTAACGAATTTGCGGTTAGAGTTGCAACATTTCTAAACAAATCCAGGGCGGTTTGCGAATTTCGCTTACTCACCGCGCTCGCCCGTCATCCCGCCACCACCGCTCTGATAAAATAACCAGTCTGCACAGCGTTAGATTGAAATTGTATTTGGAAGGAGCACCGCTTTTATGGCACGGATGTATTATGACGAAGACGCGAACTTAGATTTGCTCAACGGCAAAACGGTAGCCGTGATTGGCTATGGGTCTCAGGGTCATGCCCATGCCCTCAACCTCAAGGAGAGTGGCGTCAATGTGGTGATTGGTCTCTACGAAGGCAGCCGTTCGACTCAGAAAGCTAAAGACGAGGGACTCGCCGTTCATTCCGTGGCGGAAGCGGCCAAACTAGCGGATTGGGTGATGATTTTGCTCCCCGATGAGATTCAAAAGCAGATCTACGCCACAGAGATTGCCCCCAACCTCAGTGCGGGCAATGTACTCTCCTTTGCCCATGGCTTCAATATTCATTTTGCCCAAGTGGTGCCGCCTGAAGATGTGGATGTGGTAATGGTTGCCCCCAAGGGGCCGGGACATCTGGTGCGACGCACCTATAGCCAAGGCGAAGGGGTTCCGGCGCTATTTGCGGTGTATCAGGATGCGACGGGTCAAGCCCGCGATCGCGCCATGGCCTACGCCAAAGGCATTGGTGGCACCAGGGCGGGCATATTAGAAACCACCTTTCGGGAAGAGACTGAAACCGACCTATTCGGGGAACAAGTGGTGCTCTGTGGTGGCTTGAGTGCATTGATCAAAGCGGGGTTTGAAACCTTGGTCAATGCAGGCTATCAGCCGGAGTTAGCCTATTTTGAATGCTTGCATGAAGTGAAATTGATCGTCGATCTGATCGTTGAGGGCGGCCTCGCCAAGATGCGAGATAGCATCTCCAACACCGCCGAATACGGCGATCTCACCCGGGGTCCCCGGATCGTCACCGATGCGACCCGCGCCGAGATGTGTCAGATCCTCAGCGAGATTCAGAGTGGTCAATTTGCCCGCGAGTTTGTCTTGGAATATCAGGCGGGTCGTCCGGGCTTCAACGCCATGCGCCGCCAAGAGGCCGAGCACCCGATTGAGGAGGTGGGCAAGGATCTACGGGCGATGTTCAGTTGGCTCAAAGAGGCTTAAGCTCCCCTAAGCCAGCCCTTTGGATACGCCGAAAGCGGCAAACGAGGGTAGAGGCAGGTTGGAAACACTGGCGCTAACTTAAGGCTGCATTCATCTCCTGGTGAGCGTTTGAGTGGGCCGACCCACCTCCCCCCTATTCCTCCGGAACGCTGTGCGAACCGGGGGACTCCTCACCAAGAGGAGATTTCAAAACAGAACATCCCCTCTCGGGAGGGGCGGTCGCGCGTAGCGCAGACCGGGGTGGGTCGGGTGTTTGTCACCCCTGCAACTTTTTCATAAGCGAGGTTTCAATCTTAAGCTCACACCAGTGGCTTAAAACCCAACCCTACTTCGGCATTTGTGGAATCTGCGGGGCAGAAAATGCTCACTTCACTCCGTCCTTAATCTTTTGCAACCCTTTCAGCCTCTACAATGAAAGATAGGTTCAAATGACTTAAACTTTAACGGGCTTTGTTCGCCTCCGCTTTATGTGAATATTTCCCCCTCTGCCTTAGATCTTCCCCTCGACCCTAGTACGCTCTTCCCCTTTAAGCTCGATGACTTTCAGGAGCAAGCGATCGCCGCACTCAACACCAGCCAGTCCGTGGTGGTTTGTGTACCCACGGGCTCCGGCAAAACCCTGATCGGGGAATATGCGATCTATCGGGCGCTGGCGACGCAAAAACGAGTTTTTTACACTACCCCCCTCAAGGCGCTCTCAAATCAGAAGTTCCGGGACTTTTGTGAGCAATTTGGCCCCGACAATGTCGGCATCCTCACAGGCGATACTTCGGTGAATCGAGATGCAGCCGTCTTGGTGATGACCACGGAAATCTTTCGCAATATGCTCTACGGCACACCGATCGGTCAGGTGGGCACATCTCTAGAACACGTGGAAACGGTGGTGCTGGACGAATGCCACTATATGAATGATTCCCAGCGCGGTACGGTGTGGGAAGAATCGATCATCTACTGTCCGCCCCAAGTCCAGCTCGCGGCGCTCTCCGCCACGGTCGCCAACGCCAGCGACCTGGCCGACTGGATTGCCCAAGTGCATGGCCCAACTCGACTGATCGAATCCGACTTTCGCCCCGTGCCGCTGGAATTTCATTTCAGTACGCTCAAGGGTCTCTTTCCCCTGCTCAACCCTGAGAAGACCCGCCTTAATCCTCGCCTCAAACCCAAGGGCGGCAAAGCCAAACAACGTCTGCGCAAGGAAGACTGCCCCTCGGTGCGGAAGACCGTCAAGCAGTTGCAAGCACGGGAGATGCTGCCCGCGATTTTCTTTATTTTCAGTCGCCGGGGCTGTGATAAAGCGATCGAACAGGTGGATGATCTGCCCCTGGTCTCCGGCGCAGAAGCCGCCGAATTAACACGCCGTGTGGAAGAATTTCTCGCCTGGAACCCCACTGCGGCCCGGGCAGGGCAGGTTGAGCCTCTGATGCGGGGTATTGCCGCCCACCATGCGGGGATATTACCGGCCTGGAAGGGCTTTGTGGAAGAGCTGTTTCAACTGGGCCTGGTTAAGGTCGTTTTTGCCACGGAAACCCTGGCCGCCGGGATTAATATGCCAGCGCGGACGACGGTGATTTCGGCCATTTCCAAACGCACCGATCGCGGCCACCGTCTCCTCAAAGCTGCGGAATTTTTGCAGATGGCTGGTCGCGCCGGGCGGCGGGGCATGGATGAGCAGGGCTATGTGGTCACGGCCCAAACCCGTTTTGAAGGGGCAAAAGATGCGGCCAGCCTGGCGATGAAAACGGCAGAGCCGCTGGTGAGCCAGTTTACGCCCACCTATGGCATGGTGTTGAACCTGCTCCAAACCCACAGCATTGAAGAGGTGAAGGAACTTCTGGAGCGGAGTTTTGCTCAATACATTGCCACACGCAAACTCCAGCCGGAAAAGCAGGCGATCGCCGAACTCACAACCGAACTCGCCAAGCTGGACATGGCGCTGGCCCCGATCCCGCCCCAGCAGCTAACCGCTTACGAGAAACTGAACCAGCGCCTCAAAGCGGAGCAAAAGCTGCTGCAAACCCTCACCCAACAGGCCCGGCAGGTGCGCCAGCAGGCGATCGCCGATGCCCTGGACTATACGGAACTGGGTCAGGTGCTCTGGCTCAAACCTCCCAAAAAAGATGCGCCCCCCCAGCAGGCGTCGCTCGTGGCGGCGATCCCGGTGGAAAAAGACACAGTGTATCTCTGCCTGACCGCCACCAATCAATGGCTGACCGTGCCGACCACAGGGGTCTTGGCGGTGGGCTACGGCCTCGTGCCCCAGAATTTATTGGATCTGCTGACGCCCCCCCTGGGACTCAAGCCCAATCAGCCCCATCCGGGGGATGAGCACAGTGCGCCCGTGGCAGAGGCGATTCCTGAGGAGCCGTTTACGCCTGAAGAAGCGCCGGAGGTGATCGCCCAGAGCGAGCGTCTGGGGAAAGTGCAAACCGAGCTGGAGGAGCATCCCCTCAATCAATGGGGTAAACCGGGCAAACTGGTGAAGCAGCATCATCAACGGTTGACGGTGCAAAAACAACTGCGCGATCGTCAATCGCAGTACAAAGAACACCAGACCCACCATTGGCAGGCCTTTTTGAATTTGGTCAAGGTGCTCAAGGCGTTTGAGGGGCTAGAGGATCATGTGCCCACGGCGTTGGGTCAGGCGGCGGCGGCGCTCCGGGGTGATAATGAGCTGTGGCTGGGTTTGGTCTTGATGTCGGGTGAGCTGGATGACCTCGATCCGCCAGATCTGGCGGCGGCGGTGTATACGCTCATCAGTGAGCCGCCGCGCTCCGATCGCTGGACACATTATCTACCGCCGGAACCGTTGTTGCTCAAGATGGCGAAGCTGTTGCCCCTGCGCAAGGAACTGATTAAATGCCAATATCGCTACAAGGTGGCGCTCCCGGTGTGGCTCGAAGATGAGACGTTGGATTTTTGCGGCATCATCTCAAATTGGGTGTTGGGGGCGAGTTGGGAAGAACTCTGTGACCATACGAATTTCGATGAGGGCGATCTAGTGCGAATGTTGCGGCGGACGGTGGATTTTCTCTCGCAAATCCCTCATGTGCCGGGGGTGAACTCGGAGCTAAAACAAAATGCGAAGCGGGCGTTAGACTTGATGTTTCGGTTTCCGGTGGAGGAAACAATGGGGTAGCGAGTGGGGATAATTTCATGCCGGAGATGATGCCTCAAGATTACGGTCATTTTTTTCAGGAGATTCGTCAGCGGATTCGTGATCGCCAATTACGGGCGCTGCGCAAGGTGAATCATGAGTTAGTTCAGCTCTACTGGGAGATTGGTGAGTTGATTCACCAGAAGCAACAGGCATTGGGCTGGGGCAAGGCCGTAGTGGAGACGTTAGCGCAGGATTTGCAGCAGGAGTTTCCAGGGCGAAATGGGTTTTCCACGCAAAATCTGTGGTTTATGCGCCAGTTTTATGCAGAATATGTCGATCAACCAAATCTCCAACCATTGGTTAGAGAAATTAGCTGGACGAAGAATTTGCTTATTTTTAGTCGTTGCAAGGATGCGCTAGAGCGGGAATTTTATCTCCGGGCCACAGCCCGATATGGTTGGACAAAAGCCGTCCTTCAACACCAGCTTGATAACAAGAGTTACGAAAAATATCTCCTCAATCAAACCAATTTTGATGAGACGCTACCAACTGAGCTTAAAAATCAAGCTGTTTTAGCCGTTAAGGATCACTACACGTTTGATTTCCTCGGGTTGGCAGAGGCGAATTCGGAGCAGCA
>JBMYQW010000202.1:0-9025 GCA_049601735.1 Spirulinaceae cyanobacterium | reverse complement strand
ACCCAAGCCGCTGAAGCGCCCGACCAACTGGCGCAGCTCGTTAAAACCTGTGGCACGGAAAACAATGGTCGGCGTGACTTCCCGCTGTTTTATGCCGAAGTGACGACGGATGGTTCGCCGCTCCGGATTCGGGACGAGCCTGCGGGGGAGCAGGTGGGTTTGGTTCCTGATGGCTGGAAGCTGGTGGTGCTCGAATGGAGCCGTAACGGCGTTTGGGCCAGGGTGACGGGGGCCTACGGGTTTATTTTCCCCGGTGGTTTTGTCTCCGCCCCGGAGTTTGAGGAAGGCTGGGTCGCGGCGGGCTATCTCAAAGACTTGGGGCGCTTTTGCAACAAACCCACGGCGGTGGGTCAACTGGTGCAGCCGGAACTCTTGGGCGCGACGCCAGTGGAGGTGCAAACGGATTGGCTGGCGCTGGGGGATGCATTGGCGGCAGAGGAACGGGATTAACCATTGAATGGCTCGATACGCTGTTGAATTGCCAATGTCTTTCACTGCTACCCGTCATCACCTTCCCGCCCAACTCGCCCCAGTACTCCGCGCCGCTGCCCGAGCACCGGGAAACCGATCGCGCTTTCGGGCAGCAGGCTTGATCGATGGGACAGGCGAACTCGTCAGCGACTGGCCAGCCGCGTTTACCCGCCTATCCCCCTTAACCAAAGCTGAACTGCGGGCGAATCCGGGCCACTTTTTAGCCGATGCGACCGATGTGGTCTATCGCGGGCAGAGCAGTGGCACAGAGGGCGAGTCCTTTACCTACTTTGCGGGCGATCGCTGGAACCAGCACCGGATCGCGTCCCGAGAGCACCATCTGTCCTGGTGGGGAATTGAGCCCCAGACACCCCTGTTGAACTTGGCGAGCCGTCTCGGGCCGGTGCGATCGCACGATCTGAGCTTAGTCGGTGCAATTGACGACCAGTTTTTGCAAACTTTCCTAAAGATTGTGAAAGCGCAGCCTGTGATCGTGCGGGGCTACCCGAGTCGGCTTTGTGAAGTGGCGATCGCCCTGCACCATTGCCAGAGCCCGCCACCCTTGGGGTCGGTGGTTGCGGTGATTGCCACCGGAGAATGTCTGTTTGCGCAGCAGCGATCGCTCCTCTCCCAAATCTTCAATGCGCCTGTGATCAATGAATACGGCTGCCCGGAAACCGGGATCTCGGGCTTGAGCTGCCCGGAAGCCGGACGGGTGCATCTGGATAGCGATCGCTGCCTGTATGAAATCATTGACGGGCAACTGCTGACGACCGATCTCTACAACACCACGCTGCCGATGGTGCGCTACGTCAGTGGTGATGGCTTGCAACTCCATCCTGAGCCATGCCCCTGCGGTCGCCCTGGCCCCACCGCCACAATTTTGGGACGAGCGGAAGAGCGGATTCAGGTGGGCGATCGCTCCCTTTGGCCGGGTGAGCTGGAAATGCCGCCCTTTCCTGAAATCCTCAGTTACCAGCTCCAAATCGCCCCGGAGCGACGGCGGCTTTGGGTACAACCCACGGTGGCAATGACCCCGGCTGATCTGGAGCCGTTGCAAAGCTGGCTGACGGCAGCGCTGGGAGAACAGGAAACCGAAGTTATCCTTGAGCCGCCAGGTTATCAGCCGCCTCCTAGCTCGGAAGCGATCGAGAGCGAAGAATGGTGTCAGCACGTTCTCACGCAACCCTGGTCGAGTTGGATCACTCAACCGCCCCCCCGAGGAGAAGCGGGAGCGATCGCCACTCTCCTTCAGCAGCTTGTCGCACCCCGGCAGATTTTGGCGGCAGGGCTACCCACCCCAACGATCCAACTGGCGCAGGACTTAGCGCAGACGGGCCCCGCAGCAGCAGAGGACGTAGAAATTCTCAAGATCCGGGTGTTGCTCTGGGCGGTGACGGCGATGAGCGATGCCATGGCAACGATGCAACTCCAGCAGTTTTACCTTGCCATCCTGACCCGCCTCCAATGCTGGCAGGAAGAAGCGCAACCCGCTGCCTTGGCCCATCATTCAGCCTTGGGCTTTGATCTGATCGCACCGTTGCTCACGTTAAATACTCATACTGCCCAAGGACTATGGCCAACAGTACAGGCCATCATTAAAAAAATTTGGACCCAGGGGACTCGAACTGATGCCTTTACGATGCATCACTATTTAGCCGTGCTCGAACAGGCGGGGAAAAATGCGCAGCGGCGCTTGCATCCCTGGCTGCCCGCCCTCAGACCCTTGAATGCCATCTTGTTGGGAGACTTCTTTCGCGTTGCCCGTCAGCTAAAACTAGACCAAGTTGCCCTCTGGGCGGAGATGCTTCACAACTGTCCGGGTCTGTGGCTCGCAGAGTCCGCATCTGGAGAACATCAATTTGACCAACGCTGGCGATCGCACCGTCAAGCCTTACTCCGCCTTGACCAATCGGTGGTTACCAACACCCTTGCTCAACTCTTCGACGTCGCCCAGACCGAGCGTGAAGTTGCACAATGCTGGCTGGAAAAAGGCTATGCCGCGCTGGTCTTGGGCGAGTCCCTTGATCCGGCCCAATGGGTGGAGATTTTGCGGCAGCAGATGGGCGGGCTCGATCGCCACCCCGGTCGCACGACCACCAATCCCTTACCCTGGCTACCGATCCTCAACGCCCTAGCACCTCAACTCTTAGCAGCGGGCCAACCGGAACTGGCCTACGCCTGCCTCTTCGCTGCCGCGCCGCCGAATCGCTGGCGATCGAGCTTCGATCGCTACAGTCAGGGCGTCAATACTAAGCAGTCGGTGATTAAGTGGCTGGACAATTTGTCATGAATCCCCCGGTGACGCTGACGTTGCATCTACCAGCTCTGGCAATACCGACTAAAACCGCCCAAGTTTTGGCGGAAAACCTTACCGATTGGACGATTGATCCCAAGTTCCCAGGGGAGCCATCCCCAGCGCATCTCTTGCAAATTGCCGATCGGTTGGAGACGAAACATCGGCTCTGCTGGCGAACACAAGCCAAAAAATCCCCTGAGGAGAAGCCCTCTCCCAGCTTGGGAGAGGGTTGGGTGAGGGCACGAGGGCATCGCTATTCTTTGCCCACACCATTCGGATGCAAGATGAGCCAGCGCAGGGCAGGGAGACCCAGCCCCTACGACGGATCAGGGCTGTCTGGAAGGGGGTCAGCCCCCGAACCCTACAGTTGGCCGGATTCTCCCCGCATCCTGGCTCTGATTCCCCATTGGTGCTGTGAACCCTGGCTAGGTCGGGCGATCGCCTCGCTCCTGGCCCAAAGTCACCCTTTAACCCAGATCGCCGTCATCGACGATGCTTCCCCTGAGCCCCCGCTAGAAATTGTTAAAGCCTGCCCTGAGGTGACGCTGCTCCAGGCTGCCGAACGGGTTGGCCCCTATCGCTTGATTCAGTCGGTGATCGATCGCACCGACTACGATGCCTATCTATTCCAAGATGCCGATGACTGGTCAAGCTACGATCGCCTCGCCACGCTCTTACAAACGGCTCGCAACCACGGTGCAGAACTGGTCGGTAGCCAGGAAATTCGCGTCCTAGAAGATTCCGCCTTAGAGCATTTCGCCTTAGAACATTCCGCCTCAGACAATCCCGCCCAACTCCAAGCCGTGGGCTACCCTCTGGAGGTGAACCTCGCCCTGAGCCAAGCGCCGGGCCATGCGCTGTTGCATCCCACCAGCTTGGTCACGCGCAGCCTGGTACAACGTCTTGGGGGCTTTGCCACAGGGCTGCGCTTTGGCGGCGATACGGAGTTTCTGTTGCGGGCTCATTGGCAGGCTCGGATCGTTAATAGTCCCGGCTTTTGTTATTTCCGGCGCAAGCGTCCCGATTCGCTAACCACCGATCCGGTCACTGGGCTGGATTCGCCTGCCCGTCAAGCTCTAACGCAGCAGATGAAACAGCGGGCGATCGCTCATGCCGAGGCGTTTGCTCAAGGTCAGCCACTGGATTTGCGTCCGATGCAGACGGAGGGCGCGATCGCCTTGAAGCATTGTTGGGGGCCAGAATTGGCAGGGCTATAATACTAAATCCGAGAAGTTGAGCTACAGATGACAACATAGGAAAACCCAATACACGACTGATGCCATGACAGGAGTCTATCGATTAGAGATAAAAGAGAGTCTCGATGAACTGAACTCAAGAGGTTACTGAGAGTTCAGAAAACAGGAGCAGATAAGGAAAGAGTCCAGTGGCTGTATTTACTCAAAAGCCCTGAACTGCAACCCGTCACCTATGGTTTCCTAACCAACGGTCGGCATTTCCAATTCATTAAACGAGTGGGTAACAAATATGCCACCTCGGATGAATTTACGCTCCATCGCCGGGTGAATGAACTCTACGTTGTGGTGCAAATCATGAAGCGTTTGGGGGCGATCGTGATCCAGAACGCAGACGAAACGGCTGCGTGAAGATAGATAGTATCGTGAATTTGCATAAATTCTGTAAAGGAGTCACGGGTTTCGGCTTTCGCAAAATGTCCTAACCACCAATATCGCTGCTAAACCTCGTCTAGTTTGAAACCCGGAGTTTTTCCCTCCCCTACTGCGTCTCTAATTCGTCTCGTACCCAACAGCCCGGTACATGATCATTCACCAACCCCACCGACTGCATGAAAGCATAGAGCGTGGTCGGCCCCACAAATGACCAGCCCCGCCGCTTGAGGTCTTTGCTCAGACGCCCGGACTCGGGGGTTTGGGTGAGGGCTTGCAGTGCCTCGGCGGTCAAGGGGTCGGGACGAGTGGCGGGGTCAGGGATAAACGGCTCAAAGTAGGCACTTAAAGACCCAAATTCTGAGAGCAGATCGGGAACTAGACGAGCATTATTGACCACCGCTGCCACCTTGCGTCGATTGCGAACAATCCCCGAATCTTGCAGTAATTTTTCAATCTTAGCTTCGTTGTATTGAGCTATTTTAGTGTAGTCAAATTGGTCGAAGGCACGGCGAAAGTTCTCGCGTTTGCGCAAAATCGTCAGCCAACTTAGACCGGCTTGAAAGGCTTCTAGGCAGAGTTTTTCAAAGAGGGCGCGATTTTCGGTCAACCGTCGCCCCCATTCTTGGTCATGATAAGCCTGATAGTCGGGATCATTCCCCACCCACCAGCAGCGACATTTGCCATCTGCACCGATATGCAGTCCGTTAGAAGATAAATTCGTCATTCTGCTAGTTTCCGAGCAAGTTGATTCGTCATTTGGAAATATACAATATAATAAAGAATACCTGACCCCAAAAAGTCCTATTTCCATGGTTTCAAGCATTAGCAAGCCCAAAATTCTCACCCTTGAAGAATTTCTCACGTTGCCCGAAACCCAACCCGCCAGCGAATATATTGAGGGACAAATTGTTCAGAAGCCGAGTGAACGAACCCTGTTTGTTTATCACCCTAAACAAGAAACAGCGGTTTTCGAGCCGTCTGATGATGGTCTACTCCCAATTCCCGAATTTGCCCAAGGGTTTGAACTCACCTTGTCTGATTTGTTTGACTGGTTACTCTGAATTAATGTATTCAACCCGATCGCTGTTGCCCTTAGCTGATCAAGCAATGCTGCCTCGCTTGCGTGCCTCTTTGTAAGATGTCCCCACATTGCGTAGCCCGGACTTGACCATCTGCTGCTCCAAGAGGGCAAAAAAGCGAGCGCGATCGCCTCCCCGCACCACCGCTAAATTATGAGCCTCAGCCAGAGCCACGGGGTAGCCGTAGCCCTTATGAACTTGGGCCAGCACCATGCCTAAGGTGCGATCGAACAGTTTGGCATCCTCCGCCACCCAGAGCGGGACTTCCACCCGCGCCACTTCGGCTCCCACATTCACATAGCAGGCCACGATGCGCAGATGCTCCGGGTAGAGCGCCAGAATCTTGGCGTCACTGCACCAGCGCGCGCCCCGTTCACCGGGCTTTAACACGGTTCCCCAGAGCGTGGTGTCCCGGATCGGGTCGATGACTTGGCAGGGGTAGCGTTGGCGACCGTTGACGGTGTTAGCTTCTTGCCCTCGATCATCCTGCTCCCGACTATCCTGGCCACAATGGCGCAGACAGTTGGGCTCCGGGAAGACACAGGCGGGCAAGCGTAAGAAGCTGGTCGTCTCGCCGCTGCGGGAGGCACTCAGGTAGCCCAGCAGGGGAATGCGGGCTTGGTAAAGCTGTTCCCAGGCGGCCAGCATGGGGTCAAGGAGGCGATCGCGGGCTTCACTGGGCAGACTTTCTAGAAACCAATAGACGAGGGAGCCATCCACCATGGCTACGCTGGGTGCATCGTGGGGGCCCGGCGGCTCGACCCAGCGCACGGCCATGTCGGCCAGCAGTTCCGCCTCAGACACCGTGCGGCGATAGCCGAGCCATTCTTCCGGGCGAATGCCCCATTGCCGCGCTGCGTAGAGGTCTTCGCTTTTATAGAAGACCTCCGGCAGGCTATCGAGCAAGGGGTGCAGGCTCTGGCCGTAATGGAGCATGATCCGCCCCACATTGATCAGGTAACAATAGGCGATCTCGTGGTGGGAGGGGGCGATTTGGGAGCCATCGGTGGCAAAGATGCTGTATTGGGCGGGCGATTTGGCAACCGCGATCGCGGTCTCGATCGGGTCGAGGGGGGCGGCGGGGTGAAAGAGGAGGCGATCGCGCCATTGGGTCTGCACCGCCTGCCATTGGGCTTGATCCTGCTGCACCGTCTGCACCAATTCCAGGGCTTTGAGCAGACGCTGCTGACTCGCGGCGTTTTCTTGTTTGAGGTGTTGGCTGATGTGGGGCAGTTGACCCGCCAGTTTGGTGAGATCCAGCATGGGCGATCGCAGCGGTGAAGTTCCCCCATTCTAGAGGCTTAGGATGGTAGATTTGCACTACGCGGCGATCGCGCCAACAATGTTTACACAGCCCAATCAATTCCCCTCATTCATCACCCCTAATCAATCACCCCTAATCAATCACCCCTAATCAATCACCATCGAGGCGATCGCCCGCTCGATCGCCGCTTCGTTGGCGGGGTCATCGATTAACCCCTCCAGTACAACTAAACGATCGCCCCCGTCCACGAGCCAGAAAACCGCTTTGAGTTGCTGCTGATAGTCGTTCTGATAGTAGGTTCCCAGCATCTGCACCCCATTCACTTCGTCGATGAAGGCATTGCTCATCAGCCAGGGATAGCGTTCTCGCACGGCGGTTTCTAGATCCGAGGAGGTGCGCAGACTCACGTCTCGCACGGTAAAGAGCGGTGGTGTTCGTTCGCCCAGCAGTTCTCCCTGCTCCACCAAGCATTGGTCATAAACAAACGTCGCAGGGTCAACGACCTCTAGTTGCACCTGATATTCGCCATCGCGGCTATAGCCCCATAGCGATCGCATTCGGTAGTTCTGGGGGATCGCAAATGCCAGCCCCAGATCGGTGGCATAGGTGCGAACCTGGGAGCTGGGCTCGGGAATGATGCCATAGGTGCAGGTTTCGGCCCGGGCGGCGTCAGCGGGGATTAAGCCGAGCACAAGGGCCGTGGCCAGCAATGCAGCCATGGGTCGATTCATCAGCAGTCGATTCATCAGCAAGGGCGGTGAGTAACGGCTCTATCCTAACCAGCGGCAGCGGCATTTCGCTATGGCAATGGTTTGGCGTCTACAGGCTGACAGCCTTTAGGATAAGGTGCGACCGCTGCAAACTCCAGAAGCCGTATGTTTAAAGCCGCCGACTATTCAACCCTGCTCCATCAGCTGGAGGATTTTTTTGCCCAGTCGCTCCCAACGCATCCGGTCACCCAGCCCCTAGAGCCTGAGCAGTTGCGCGATGCGCTGGCTCTAGACCTGCCAACCGAAGGCAAACCCCTCGCTGACCTAGACGCTGAGATTGCCACCTACCTGCAATACGCCGTCAAGACCGCTCACCCGAGTTACTTCAACCAGCTCTGGGGCGGCTTTAACGCGGCCGGCTTTATGGGCGAGCTGCTCACCAGCGCCACCAACACCGCCATGTATACCTACGAGGTGGCGCCGATCGCCACGCTCATTGAGCAGGCCCTAATCGCCAAGCTAGGCAAACTGGTGGGGTTTACCGACCCCGAGGGCCAGTTCACCACCGGGGGTAGTAATGGCAACCTCATGGCACTGGCGATCGCCCGCCATCGAGCCTTACCCACCATCAAGCAAGACGGCATGGCCCATGCCTCGCGCCTGATCGCCTTCGTCTCAGCCGATGCCCATTATTCTTTCGCCCAGGCCGCCCACCTGCTGGGGCTAGGCACGAATCAACTCTGGGCCATCCCGACGGATCGGGCGGGCAAGCTGGAGATTGCTGCCCTCGAAGACCGCATTGCCAAAGCCCACAGCTTAGGCGCCCAACCCTTCTTTGTGGCGGGTACGGCGGGAACCACGGTGCGCGGCGCGTTTGATCCTTTGCCGGAAATCGCTGCGATCGCCCGGCGCGAGCAGCTCTGGTTCCATGTGGATGGGGCCTGGGGGGCGACGGTGTTGCTCAGTCCGCGTCAGCGTCACCTGATGCAGGGCGTGGAGCAGGCGGATTCGGTGGTTTGGGATGCCCACAAGATGATGGGCATGACTCTGATGTGTTCGATGTTGCTCGTGAAGCAGCGGGGGCGGATGTTGAATACGTTTTCGACCCAGGGCAGGGACTATCTGTTTCATGCCGTACCAGAGCAATCGGAGGATCAACCGGAACAGAGCCCCGTGGATCTGGGACTGAGCACGCTCCATTGTGGCCGCCGGGTGGATGCCGTCAAGCTCTGGCTGGCTTGGCATCACTTGGGCGATCGCGGTTGGGCTGATCTAGTCGATCATTACTTCGACCTAGCGGCCCATGCCGAAGCGACGATTCACGCCCAAGCCCGCCTAGAACTGGTGACACCGCGCGAGTCGCTGAACCTCTGTTTCCGCTATCGTCCCCAGAACCCAGCGCAGGATGCCAATCAACTCACGCTGCGGATTCGGCAAGAACTCCGGGCTCAGGGCCGGGCAATGGTTAACTATGCCCAGCTGGATGAGCAAGTGGTGTTTCGGTTGGTGATCTGCAATAACCAGACGCGTAAAGAAGGCCTCGATCGCCTATTTGCTGATATTGTGGCGATCGC
>JBMYQW010000201.1:0-9027 GCA_049601735.1 Spirulinaceae cyanobacterium | reverse complement strand
CGGGAGGGGCGGTCTCGCGCAGCGATGACCGGGGTGGGTTCGCGGGGTGGTGGCAAAGACCCGACCCACCTCCCCCCTATTCCTCCGGAACGCTGCGCGAACGGGGTACTCCTCCCAGGAGGAGATTTTTTCCATTGCAGAGGAATATCGAACGAACGCGGGGGCAGGGAAACCCAGCCCCTACCGATCCGGGGTTAAATTAACGCCTTCGCGCCACCGGGTTAATCAACCGCTCCATCGCCGAAACGTCACCGCCGCCCCCACTGTCATTAATCGGCAAGCAGTCTTCATCGAGGTCAATGCCATCGGTGGCATCGAGGTCTTCTTCGATTTGTTCGCCGTCTGCGTCGTCGTCTTTTTCCAGTTCAATTTCTGGGATCGTCTGACAACTGTTGGTGCGCAGGAACTCGTCGGTGAGGTTCTCAGTGTCTTCAAGGGGGTCGATGAAGAGTTCGGCAAAGGTAAAGGGGGCAACATCGTTGTTAGGGTTGAGTTCGTAAGCGCCGAGATCCACCCGACCACCGAAGATCTCGATGGTTAAACCAGCTAACCGGGCAATTTCGTTGCTGCCAGCGTTGATAGCGGGGCTATTGGCAGGAATCGCATGGGTTTGCGTTGTACCGTTACCGTTGTTGAACGCCAGAGGCAGGAGCAGCGGGTCTTGCCCAAAGATGTTGTTACCGCCGCTGATGGTTGCGCCGCTGGGGTCGAGGATCAGGTTGTAGTTGGCGGTGAACGTTCCAAAGAGGTCTGGGCCAGTGCCGCCTGTGCTGTTGTTGGAGACGATCGTGTTACCCAGACTGCCACTGCCATTGCGAACACGAATTCCCCCACCACTGCCACTCGCACTGTTGAAGGCGATGGTGGACTGGGTTACGGTTATGCCGCCGTCATCGCTATAAATCCCCCCGCCAGAACCATTTACAGAATTTCCCGAGATGGTGGATTGGGTTACGCTTATGGAGCCGACATCGTTCAAAATCCCCCCGCCACGACCAACTGCCGAATTACCCGAGACGGTGGAGTTGGTTACGGTTACGTCGCTGTTAAGAATGCTAACAATCCCCCCGCCAGAACCATTTGCCGAATTCCCCGAGATGGTGGAGTTGGTTACGGTTGCGTCGTTACGGACATAAATCCCCCCGCCAGGACCATCTGCCGAATTCCCCGAGATGGTGGAATTGGTTACGGTTACGCCCCTCGCGCTAAAAATCCCCCCGCCATCAGTAGCTGACGAATTACCCGAGATGGTGGAATTGGTTACGGTTACGTCGCTGAAAAAATCCAAGCTAATAATCCCCCCATCATTACCCGAGATGGTGGAGTTGGTTACGGTGACTCCTCCGTCAAGGCTAAGAATCCCCCCACCAACACCAGCATTTGCCAAATTACCCGAGACGGTGGAGTTGGTTACGGTGACGCCGCCGTTATTGCTATAAATCCCCCCGCCACCATTATTTGCCGAATTCCCCGAGAGGGTGGAGTTGGTTACGGTGACGCTGCCGTTATTGCTATAAATCCCTCCGCCATAACCGGTTGTCCTCCCCCCTGTAATTGTCAAATTATCGAACGTTGCTGCCGCAGTCCCCGTCACATTGAAAATCCGGAAAGTGGTGTTATTCCCCGCAATCGTGACGTTCGTATCTCCCCCCGTAATCGTCAACTCATCCGTAATATCCGAGAGCGCCGAAGTCAGGTCAATCCGTGTCACGCCACTAAAGCGAATCTCATCCGCCCCCGCCGAACCATTCGCCGCCACGATCGCCGCCTCTAGAGCCGCCTGCGTCGCCGTCGTCACCGTAAACGTCGCCAGCTTGCCATCCCACAGTTCGAGCGTTTCGGCGGTAAACGGATTCCCCAGCTCGATCTCTCCCGTGCGATATTCCAACGCCCAATCCCCACTATGATTCGCGCTCCCCGTCGCATTCGTCGAAGCCGCCACATCCAGCCCTGTGCCTGTCGCAATACTTTCAACTAACGCCTCACCCGTTGCTCCCAGCGCCGTAAAGCAACTGTAGAGCAGCAAATCCGCACTCTCCTTAAACGCACCCGCCCATTGATTGAGCTGGTCTTGATATTGGGCAATATTCTCATGGTTAATCCAGGTATTCCCCAACCAGAAATTTCCTGCATTCCCCTCCGCCGTGATGCTCATGCCATCAAGCTGTTCGCCCTGATCACTAATCTCAGCCAACTGCGCCGTGATCACCGCCATGCCATCTTCATCGTTCTCGACAATGCGGCTAATCGTCCCGGCAGCACTGCCGTAGAGCAACGCATCGGCGTTGTCCGCATGACGGTCAATGATGTTCAGGCTCACGGGGCCATCGGCTTCCGGCAGCCGCACAACCGTGGTGGTTCCGGCAATGTCACTAGCATCTGCCACCTGCACCCGACCCGCCGCAACCAGATCCACATTCTCCGCCGTGACTCGGTTGCCGACGACCACATCGCCATCCTCAACCCGCAACTGAGACCCCACCAGCCACAGTTCACCGTTCTCGGTTGTGACCACTTCATTGGCATTGCCCACTTCGCTGCTGCCATTGAGAAAACCGGGCAGATCCACCGCCCGAATCCCCAACGGTGTTCCTGGCGCAACCTCATCGACTGCCAAGGCATCCAAAAAGAAGCTCAAGGTCATGCCATCGTGGGAGAGCTTCACCTTACTCTCGCCCGGAACCGCTGCCAGGGTGACTGTGCCATTCGGTGCGGTAATGCTCCCGGTACTAATCACCGAACCCCCGACCATCCAGAGGCTGCCGTTGCTCACATTCAAATCCGCCGCATTGATAATCGCCCCCGGTTGGCTGCTATCAAAGATCAAACTCGTCGGATCGCCCACCAAAGCCGCATAATCATTCTCCCCCGTAGCATTAAAGAACCCCGCCCCAAAACCAATCCGGTTCGCGGTCGTGACGCCAAAACTGCCCGGCACGTCCACCGTCGCGCCATCGGTAAAGACCCAGCCTGCTGGATTCACCAGGAACAGGTTGGAGTTCCCACCGGAAAGCCGAATCAACCCCTCAATCACACTCGGATCACCACCCACGACACGACCGACCACATTTTGGATCGCGGGGTTACTCAGAAAGTCAGCAATTTCGCTCGGCTGGAGTCCGAATTGCTGAAAACTATGGAACAGGTTCGCTCCGGCTTGGGTTCCCCCGGTGATGTGGTAGGTGTTGCCGTTGTAGTTGATGAGCGTGCCTGTGCCATCCGGAGCGGGGGTGATGCTCTGGGCGAGGGTGTGGTTGAGGGGTGCAAAGGGGAGGAGGCAGGCGGTCAGAAGAATAACGCTAGCTTGACGCATATAAACCTCGAAAATATTAGATTGACTTTTTTGGGGTGAGGGGTTGGAGACTTCAGCCAACGATTTTACTTTACTGAAAGTTTAAAAATTGGTGGGGTTTGTAAAGGAGTTGTAATGTGGCGCAGGGCGGTGCTGGCGTTGGGTGCGTTACGTTTCGCCTCGCTCTACTAACACACCCTACATCCCCCGTTTCAACTGTTCTAGCTGTTCAGCCGTCAGACCAGTCGCCTGAATAACCATTTCGTCACTAGCCCCTTGCTGGAGAAATCCAATCGCCGCCCTTTTTAGTCCAATTTCAATACCTTCCTCAAGCCCCTCATCCCGTGCCGTATCCATCGAATTCTTCAAGTCACGGTAGTACTTCAGGCTGTTTTCATAGGAGCGCAGCTCCTCGCGGTTGAACTGGGCAATTTCAGCCGCCTCAAACAACTTGGTGAAAATTTGCTCTTGCAGCGCTTCGGGAATCTCCTGAATGCGAGGTAAATTCCGCAGCACGTAGAGCCATTTATCAAAGCGGTTCTCCAATTGATCTACCGTTTTGGTGAACTTGGGCATCTCCAAGTAAATGAAGGTGAGCTTGTCGTAGAAGACTTTGCAGGTTTCAGTGTCGGTAAGCTGCACATCGTAGCGATATTTATCGGGTTTATCTTTGTCCTCCTCAAATACAAAGTCGAGGATCGCAATGAGGTAAACAGCACTCAACTGAAAATCCCAATCATTTTTGGGAGCCTGTTCCCGAATGGGGAAGGTGGAGTAATAGACGTTACGGTCTTTGAAGAAGCGTTGTTTGCTTTTCTGGAGTTCGACGATGAATTTTTCGCCTGCTTCGTTCTCGCAGTAGAGATCAAAGACAGCACGGCGGTCTAGATCAGTAGACCCCAATTGCTCATTTTTGATGTAGTTGAGCGTGGTGATTTGCCCCTGTTCCTCTTTGAGCAGTTCGTTCAAAAAGTCGAGGAGCAAGTCTTTATTGGGTTCTTCACCGAAGAGTTTTTTGAAGCCGTAGTCGGTGAAGGGGTTGATGTATTTTGCTGGGAATTGGGGGGCAGGTAGTTCAGGCATGGTTAAAAACGAACTCATCCAGATCAAGTGTAGGCGTAGGGTGTGTTAGGGGAGCGAAGCGGAACGTAACGCACCAATACGAGAGTTTACGTGCGGTGCGTTACGCTCCATTGCATTACGCTAACAGCACCCTACAACTCCCGTCTTGCTGTGCAATCGCTTGTAAACTAGAGATTAGTTCTTCCTTGCTCCCCCCCCCATGCCCAAATGGTTCAACACCGCAACAACATACGGATGCAACCGGACAACGGTTTGAGCCGGATGTTCTCACACAAGCCTTTGAACTCACCGATGGGCAACCCTGGCTCGTCAATGCCTTAGCGAGAGAACTGACGCAGAAATTGGTTAAAGACGTAGGACAAACCATTACCCTCAAGGACTTACGCCAAGCCAAAGAAAACCTGATTCAACGCAACGATACCCACCTCGATAGCCTGGCAGAACGGCTCCAAGAACCGCGCATTCGCCAAATTATTGAACCGATGTTAGCGGGACAAAGTTTAGGACAGATTCCGAGCGATGACTGTAACTTTGCCATTGACCTGGGTTTGGTCCGCCGCCATCCAGCTGGGGGCTTGGTGATCGCCAATCCGATCTATCGGGAAGTCATGCCCCGGATGTTGGCTGGTGGCCCGCAGGATAGTTTGCCGCTCATCGCGCCCACTTGGTTGAACGAGCAGGGTGAACTGCTCTCGGACGCGCTACTGGAAGCCTTCTTGAAATTTTGGCGGCAGCATGGGCAGCCGTTACTCAAAAGTGCGCCCTATCACGAGATCGCGCCTCATCTGGTTTTGATAGCGTTTCTCCATCGCGTGGTGAATGGGGGCGGTATGTTGGAGCGGGAATACGCGATCGGCACAGACCGGATGGATTTATGTCTGCAATACGGCGCAGTCACGATCGAGATTGAACTCAAGATCTGGCGAGACGGCCGACCTGATCCGCCCAAAGCGGGCTTAGAACAACTGGATGGTTATCTCGCTGGTTTAGATCAAGATTGGGGCTGGTTGGTGATCTTTGACCGTCGTTCGGGACTGCCGGACATTGCGGAACGCACCACCACTGAAATCGCCCAGACAACGAACGGTCGTCAAATCACGGTGATTCGAGGGT
The DNA here is from genome assembly GCA_049601735.1 of Spirulinaceae cyanobacterium. GTDB lineage: Bacteria > Cyanobacteriota > Cyanobacteriia > Cyanobacteriales > Spirulinaceae > SIO3F2. Next base: position 3,539 of record JBMYQW010000201.1, on the reverse strand, counting down.
AGAGTTGAAATTTTGTTCATTCTCGCTGCACCACGCTGCTCAACTACCAGCCTAATCAATCGGCAAGCAAGCCTCATACATTTCCATCTCCTCTGTCGCCGCTAATTCTTCCTCAATAACTTCGTCATCTCCATCCAGTTCAACTTCTAGAATCGTTTGGCAGTTGTTAGACTCCAATAATTCATCAAGGAGATGCTCTTTTTCTTCGCGCGGCTCAAATGGATCGTCAAAAGTGACGCTGGCTGCTGTGACGGGTAGGGGTTGCCATTCCACGGCTCCAATATCCACCGTGCCATTGAAAATGCGCACTAAACCTCGCTGATCTGTGCTGAGAGTGATGACACTGTTATCCCCAGCATTGAGTGCCGGGCTACCTGTCAGTAGGTCGTGGGTTGCTGTGGGGCCAAAGGTGATAGTGAGTGGACCGAGCAGGGGATCAAGGGGGGCTGCCGTTGTGCCCACTAGGGTACTAGTGGTGAAGAGCCCCTGCGAATCAATGCCAATCAGGTTATTGCCCAGGTCAGTGATTGGCGCATTGGTGGCACTCGTCCGCCGCACATCCGGGTGGACTGTCGCCGTGTTCTGGGCAACGATGCTGTTAACCACAGTGACCAGTGCTGTGTTGGCACCACCACCGACGTTGAGGTTGATGATGCCGCCTGCCGAGCTGCCGGGATTGGTCACAACATTATTGACAATCGTGCTATTCGCGATAACGACGGTTGAACCCCTGGTAGCGGTCTGGCCACGGTTGTAAATCCCCCCGCCACCAAAGACGACCGTGTTGCCCGAAATCGTGCTGTTGGTGATGTTGACCACCGCACTGTTGTTCGCGTTTTGTCCGAGGCTGGCAACACCACCGCCCACATTAGCGGTGTTATTGGAAACGGTGCTGTTGATGATGTTCATCACTGCACTATTGGCGGCGGCATTTGTGAAGGTGGTGTTGGAGAGACCCCCGCCATTGCCGCCTGCCGTATTGCTGGCAACGGTGGTATTGGTGAGGGTCACCGTTGCGATGTTCGCGCTAGCGTTAAAGCTTTGGATCGCGCCCCCATCATCGGCAGCGGAATTACCGGAGATCGTGCTGTTGTTCACCGTCAATGTGCCGCGATTGAAAATCGCTCCCCCATCGTCTCCGGAGCCGCCAGCATTAGCAACCCCGCCTGTCAGGGTGGTCTCGTTGATTTCCAACTCCGCCCCGGCAGCGACTTGGAAGATCCGGAAATTGCCACCACTCCGAATGGTGTTCCCCATGCCGTTAATGGTCACCTTGTTGCCCCCATCCGCCACAACTGAGGGCAGACCATTCGCACCATCGGTCGCGTTATTGACGGCGGTTAGGGTAATGTTGCTGGCGAGATTAATCGTGTCTGCTTGTCCGTTGCCGTTGGCGGTGGCGATCGCCGCAATCAAGCTGGCCGCATTGGTTGCCGTAAACACCGCCAACTTGCCTTCGTAGTTCTCCACCACGCCCGGTTCAAAGCCGAGACCCAGCTCGATCGTGCCCAGTTGATGCTCCAGCACCCAATCTCCACCCAGGTCAGCATTGCCCGTCAGGTTGGTGGAAGCAGCAACATCAGTTCCTGTGAGGTTAGCAATGCTGCTAACAAGAGCTTCACCTGTTGCGCCCAAAGCAGTGAAACAACTGTAGAGCAAGAGATCGGCACTCTCGGTCAGGGCATCTGACCAGGTGGCGAGTTGCTCAGAATAGTCGTGGATGCTTTCATCTGTTACCCAAGCGTTGCCGAGCCAGAAGTTGCCTTCGTTCCCTTCGGCCACAATGCGTACCCCATCGAGTGTTATGCCCTCTGAGGCCAGGTCGTCTAATCGCTCGGTGATCACGTCAATGCCGTTTTCTTGGCTACCGATCAAGGTGGAAATGCTGCCCGGTTCGCCGCCATACAAGAAGCTCTCGGGGTCATCAATCAGGGCGTCGATGAAGTTGTAGCTCAAGGCGTCGCCTGCTTGGGGATAGCGAACAACGGTGATGGCATCGCTCTGCACCCAGTTATCATCCGTCGGTGTCACCTGCCCTGCGGCATAGACGTTGACCTGTGCGCCTTGGACTGTTCCCCCAATGACCACATCTCCCTGATTCGCACTGTCAGCCTGGTCAGTGAGCGGAGTCGAACTGCCTGTCAACAATTCCGGCAACGCCAATGGATCAAGCCCCTCGGTCAGCACTGCCTCGGTCACTTCTAAGCTCAATAAATTCCCCGGTTGGTTGAGCGAGACGCGCCGCTCCCCAGGAATGGCTGCCACTGTCGCCATCCCGCCCGGAGTCAAGATCTGTCCCAAATTCACCACCGTCCCGCCAATCAGATGAATCGATTTTCCCTTGAGCACGTCCAAGATTCCCGCGTTAACCAAGCCACCGGGTTGCGCCTGCAAAAAGCCCAAACTGGTCGGACTGCCGAGCAAAGCGTTGTAGTCATTCACGCCAACCGAGTTAAAACAGCCCCCTTCAAAACAGATCTGATCGGCTGTCGTGGCAAAAAAGTCTCCACCGACATTCAGGCTTGCATTTGCGCCAAAAACGATTCCTGCGGGGTTCATCAGGTATAAGTTGGGGTTGGCTTGAATTAAGCCATCGATGATCGAGGCGTTACCCCCCGTGACTCGTCCAAAGATATTCGTGATGCTGGGGTTACTAAGAAAATTGGCGATTTCACCGCTGCTCAAGCCAAATTCCTGAAATGAGTGGAACAGGTTCGTCCCAGCTTGGGTTCCGCCTTGGATGAGGTAGGTGCTGCCGTTGTAGTTGATGATTGTGCCCGTGCCGTCGGGGGCGGCGGTGATGCTTTGGGCGAGGGTGCGGTTGAGGGGGGCAAAGGGGATGAGGCAGGCGGTCAGGAGAGTAACACTGGCTTGACGCATATGAACCTTTAGAAGCGTGCTGATGAGGTTGGGATGAGGGGTCAGGGACATCAGTCGACGATTTTACTTTACTGAGATTTTAAAATTTGGCGGGGTTTGTAACGGAGTTGTAATGGGGGGCATCGCGGCTCTGGCGATCGCGTTCTTGCTAGGGGCAACTACGCATCACATCTCCCGTTTCAACTGCTCTAGCTGTTCAGCCGTCAAGCCTGTGACCCTAAGGACAATCTCTTCGCTAACTCCTTCATTCAGAAATGCAAGAGCTGTTTTTCGAATGCCTTCTTCTCGCCCTTCATCCCGTGCCGTATCCATCGAGTTTTTCAAGTCACGGTAATACTTCAGGCTATTCTCATAAGACCGCAGTTCCTCACGGTTGAACTGGGCGATTTCAGCGGTTTCAAAGAGTTTGGTGAAGATTTGCTCCTGGAGGACTTCAGGGATTTCTTGAATCCGGGGCAAATTTCGCAGCACATACAACCATTTCTCAAAGCGAGTTTCGAGTTGCTCAACAGTCTTGGTGAACTTGGGCATTTCCAAGTAAATGAAGGTGAGCTTGTCGTAGAAAACTTTGCAGGTTTCAATATCGGTAAGCTGCACATCGTAGCGACATTTATCGGGTTTATCTTTGTCCTCCTCAAATACAAAGTCGAGGATCGCAA
>JBMYQW010000200.1:0-9028 GCA_049601735.1 Spirulinaceae cyanobacterium | reverse complement strand
AGCGCAGGCGTCCCGCCTGCCTTGGGATAATTATTTTCAAGGAGTACTCTTAGAGAGAAGGGTTTATACCCGTTTGCAGTTACAGAACCATTGCTATATCTAGATTTGAGTTAGATGATCTGTCGTTGAATTTTCGTGATTTGGGATTAGGGAGAAGTCGGTGTCTGTGCCATCTCCGACACCCGACACCCCACATCCCACAGATCCTAAAGCGGTGTCTGACCCCCACTACCTAAAAAGTAGAGCAGCGCCATGCGCATGGCAACCCCGTTCGTGACTTGCTCGGCGATCAAGCTCAGGCGGGGGTCGTCCATCACCGCCGAGCTGAGTTCCACGCCGCGATTGGTCGGCCCCGGATGCAACACCCGTACCTGGGGCTGACAAGCGGCGAGGCGATCGTGGTTGATGCCGTACTGCTGCTGATATTCCCGCAAGCTGGGCAGGAGTTGCTGGTGCATCCGCTCTTTTTGCAGGCGCAGGGCCATGACGAAATCGGCCCCCGCCAGGGCCGGTGCAAGCGCCCAATGCACCTGTACGGGAACGATTTGTTCAAAGTCGCGGGGCACGAGCGTGGGCGGCCCGGCCAGATGCACCTCGGCCCCAGCTGTGGTTAGGCTCCAGAGGTTCGATCGCGCCACCCGAGAATGCAACACATCCCCCACGATCGCCACCTTCTTGCCGCGTAGCAACTCTACTCGGGGGGTCTGGGGGTCGAGCAGCAGACAGAGCGTGAACAGATCCAGCAATGCCTGAGAGGGGTGAGCGTGTTGGCCATCCCCCGCATTCAAGACCCGCACATTGGTTCCCAGTTGATCGAGGGCGGCGGCGATCGTCTGGGGCACACCCGATTGCTGATGGCGAATCACCATCAGGTTCGCGCCCATGGCCACGTACGTTTTGGCGGTGTCTAAAATCGTCTCGCCCTTGGTCAGGGAGGAGGTACCAGGAGAAAAGTTGAGAATATCGGCTGAGAGACGCTTGGCCGCCAGCTCAAAGCTGCTGCGGGTACGAGTAGACGGCTCAAAAAATAAATTGGCTACCACCTGCCCCTGCAAAACCGGGAATTTTTTAACCTTGTTGGTCGGGCTCCCGAGGCGCTCCCGGAAGCTGGCGGCCGTCTGGAGCACCATGTCGTATTCTGCTGCCGTAAAATCCGCCAACGAGATCAGGTGCGATCGCTCCCACTGTATTGGCTGCTGGTTGCCCGTCATTCGCCCTGTGATTACCCAAATCTCACCCCATTAAAGCATCCGGATTGAATTCTCTCGAACTCGAAAAGTAGAGGGTAGACAAATTTCGTTTGACTTCAAAAGCGAATTCAGGGGTTGATGACCATGCGCTACCCAATTTCTCCCGTTTCTCTCCTTGGACTGCTCGGCGTTGGGCTGCTCGGGGCTTGCAGCACCATAGCAAGCGACGCTGCTCCACCGACCACGGCGATCGCGCCGAATTCCCTCGCCCAGCCTGTCGCTGCGGTCAGTGAATCCCCCGCCCAGTCCCCTACTCAACCAACTGTCCAGGTCTATCGTGCGGCGGCAGATTGTGAAACCTTTGCGGTGGAGACAGTTGCGGTTCCTGAAGCGACCCTAGAGCAAGCAGTCGGGGCGGCGATCGCCCAGTTCCAAACCGCTGACTTTCCGATTGCGGGCTACCGCGTCCAGACCCAGCCGGAGCAGAAAACCGCCACAATCGAGCTGCGTTTAGCACCCGATGCCCCCCGCCGCTTCGACTCTCTCTCACTCTGTGAGCAGTTTGCGCTCTTCGGTAGCCTGCGCCAGACCGCCACTCAATTTGCGCCGGAGGAAATTCAAACGGTTGAGTTTGCGATGCCGGAAGGGGCGATTGGAGGATGATGGCCCCAGCCTCAAGAATTTAACATCTGAACGCACCATGTCCCTGTTGCTGAGTCAAAGTGATACACCGTTCGGTTTTGGGGCTCACCACGTAATTCGAGATGTTCAACGTATGCTGGATCGAGCCGCAGCAGCACGAAAGTCTCGGGGGCGGTCTTTTTGTCGGCATTCACCACAAATGCAATCGGATTAGCTTTGGGATTGCCCGGTTCCGGCCAGAGAAACTGGGCGCGGGCATTGTCTGAAATGTTCTGCCACAGTTGCAGTCGCGTCTGTTGGAAGTCGGGGTTGGGTGCATCGTGCGCGATGACCTCGATCGCCCCCCGCAACCGAAACTGTTCTCGACTCTTGCGAAAATACCAACAGATAGCGCCTTGGGGCTGATGCTGAAGCTGACTCAGCTTTTGGCCCCGAGCATCAGTGATGATTTGCAGGCGATCGCTCCCCTCCGCAAACCCGCGAAACACCATGGTGCGATTGTGAGGATAGCCCTCGGGATCTACCGTCGCCAGTTGGAAGTAGCGCGAATCCACGGCGGAGCGGTTGCGATGGAGGGCACGGGCTAGGGGCGATCGCCAAGGAGCAATAGGCATAACAAATCAGGGCAGGCGAGACGCCTGCGCTACGGATTTCGATTGGGTAGGGGCAGGTTTGAAACCTGCCCCTACGAGATCTGTATTTGAGGCGATCGCAGCGCCTTACATCAAATCTGCCGACTCATACAGCCGCCGCAGGATCGCCAGGATCTTTTGGCCATAATTCGGGTCAGACGACCAGCGTCCCGAGAGCTGATCCACCAGGGGGGCAATGCCTCGGGTCACAAAGCGGAAGCGGGGATCAACGGTTTCTTGCACCAGGGGTTCTAGGCTAGCGTAAGCCTTGAGGTGCTGGATTTGGGCGCGGACGCCGAGCTGGGCACTGGGGAAGGTTGCCCCTTGAGCGCCACCGCCCACCGAGCCGAGATCTGCAAAATTGTTCTGAGACGCCTTCACCTCGCCACCAAAGCGCAGGAAGTTGGTTGCCAGACACATCTGAGCAAAGGCAATGTCATAGTCCACTCCTTCAATCGTCGCTTCTTCTCGGTAGAGCTTAGGCAAGTCGGGGAAATCCGTTAAAGCATTCTCGTTGTTGCTCTTGAGGAACATCATCAGTTGCACTTCGGAGGTGTTGCCATGGCCCATGATGCGATCGAGCAGCCCTGGACAAATCGGGGAGATGGACTTGAGCACCACCGAGCGGGTCTCATTCTCCCAGGAGACATTGATGTGATGATCGCGCAACTCGATCGCTTTGATGTAGACCACGCCGCGATATTGCACTCGCCGCACACCGGGCGCTTGGGTGAGGTCAATGCCGAGGCGATCGACCAGGTCGATGGGAATAAAAGAATTGTTATTGATCAGGATGCCCTGCTCGGCATAGTTCTGACCGTTGATGCGGATATTAATGACCGGATAGCTCGGTTCGGCGGAGCCGCTACCGGCAACTTCTTTGCTCCAGCTCGCCAGACCATCAGCAATACCCAGGGCCATATCGCGACGGCGGTTGAGGATCAAGGCGCGATCGTCCGGGTTGGTTAAAAAACCCACTTCGACGAGGAGGGAGGGAATCGCGGCTTGGCGGCAAAACTCCAGGCGACCAATGCCCGTTGCTGTATCCGGCTTTGAACCCCGACTGGGGAGCTGGGGCAGACGGCGAATCAGGGAAAGGAGAATGAGATCACCATGTTTCTTTCGTTCGCCATTGCCCGCAATGTAGAAGGCGGTAGCCCCCCGCGTACCAGGGTTCGAGAAGGCATCGGCGTGAATCTCAACGGCCACATCACCGGGGCGAGCGCGAGAGTTAATCCAGCCGATGGTTTGTTCCAGACTCAGGGTATCGGGCACGGAGAGCACTTCAAACCCGCGCGATCGCAGCTCGGGTACAATGACATCCCGCAGCAAGATCATCTGTTGCGCCTCGGTCGTTCCTCCTGCGATTGTGCCGGGGTCCCAGCCGCCTGTCTCTAGACCACCGTGGCCCGCCGAAACAAATATCCGTCCCATAATGTTTGTTTGCTACCTGTGTCTGCTAACTGTGTCGTGTTCTTGTCAATCAACCGTTGACCTGTTTGCCCCCATTGGCGCAAATGACCAAAACGGGATACAACTCCCCGTAGTCTATGATCTTTTCTGACGTCTGGCGGTACTTGTGGCGCTTTTTTTACGTTTAGCGAGGGTCTGTCAACATTGAGATTCTGAAGTCGAGTCAGAGTGACCGTTATAGACCCTAGCCGATTGGGTTGGGTCGGGCGTGTCATCGCTGGTTCCGTCAGGCTGCTGAGGTTGATTTGATAACACGCCCTGGGGTCTGTCATCCTTGAGGGCACCAAGCGAGAGATTCAAGTAGAGGAGCCCGTCATCAATGGCGATCGATATTGTTGGCATTTTTTTGCGAGACACGCCCTACTTCCGAGGCAAATGGCGGCTTCAGCGGTTTTGGGAGCGTTTTCTGCTGCGAGAGGCTGCCGCCCAACGCCTTGCTCATCTGCCCCAAGGGTTGACTGTCGCCACAGATCTGCGCATCCCTTACGAGCGGGAGGTTTGGTTGCAAGCGGAAGAATGGCAAGACCTCTGTTTTCTGGCAACGCTGCTCAAACCTGGGGATTGTTTTATCGATGTGGGGGCGAATATCGGACTCTGGACGTTGGTAGCAGCCGCTGCTGTACAGGCTCAGGGTCGTGTCTATGCCTTTGAGCCCAATCCCCAGACGTTTGGGAAGCTCCAGAATAATCTCGATCGCAACGGCGTGACGGGCTGGGTACAGGCGTTTCCGCAAGCGATCGCCGACCAGCCCCAAACCCTCAACTTTATTTGTGAGTCCGAGCACAATCTCTCGCGCCTGGCGGCGCGCGATGAGCCGGGCAAGACCCTGGCGATCGCGGCCGTTAATCTGGATCACTTGTATAATCAGCAGCCTGCTCTGCCAACCGTTACCGGCATCAAGCTAGACACCGAAGGCAGCGAACTCGCGGCCTTGCAAGGCGCACAGCAGATTTTAGCGGCGTCCGCGCCCTGGTTGATTGTGGAGTTTAACACCACGCTGCTGCCCTCCCAGACCTTGGCGAATTGGGAGGTCTATCAGTTTTTAACGGCTCAGGGCTACCATGCCTTTCGCTATGATCAAGAACACCCATGGGCGATTGAACCGGAGTTTACGATCGCAGGCTACGTGAATATTTTGTTTCAAAAGTCTGCTTGAATCGTGAGCGCAGGGCTATTGTTTCATTCATGGACAACATTCCCCGCCTCCATCCCGACACCATCAAAGAGGTCGAATCCCGAGTCGATATTTTCGAAATCGTCTCAGAGCAGGTGGTGCTCAAAAAACGGGGTAAGGACTACTTGGGACTCTGTCCCTTCCATGACGAAAAGACGCCCAGCTTTACGGTGAGCCCCAGTAAGCAGCTCTACTATTGCTTCGGCTGCCAGGCCGGGGGCGGCGCAATTAAGTTCCTGATGGAAATTGGCCAGCAGTCTTTTTCTGAGGCGGTGCTGGGGCTGGCCAACCGCTACCAAGTCCCCGTCAAAACGCTCGCGCCGGAGCAGCGCCAAGAATTGCAGCGGCAGCTCTCGCTGCGGGAGCAACTCTACGAGATTCTGGCGGTGGCGGCCAGTTTTTATCAACACGCCCTACGGCAACCGGATGGGGCGGTGGCGTTGGACTATGCCCTCAATCAGCGGCAACTGAGCGAGGCAACCATCCAGGGCTTTGGCATTGGTTACGCGCCGCCGAACTGGGAGAGCCTGCACCGTTACCTCGTAGAGGTGAAACGCTACTCGGTGCTGCTGGTGGAGCAGGCGGGCTTGGTGCGCAAGCGCAAAAAAGGCGAGGGCTATTACGACTATTTCCGCGATCGCCTGATGATCCCGATTTGGGATGCCCAAGGGCGGGTGATTGGTTTCGGTAGTCGCACGCTCACGGGCGAAGAGCCGAAATATCTCAACTCCCCGGAAACGGAACTCTTTGACAAGGGCAACACGCTCTACGCCCTCGATCGCGCCAAAAAGGCCATTAGCAAGCAGGATCAGGCGATTGTGGTGGAGGGCTATTTTGATGCGATCGCCCTCCATACCGCTGGCTTTGACCATGCCGTCGCCTCCCTCGGCACGGCCCTGAGTGAAGCGCAGCTCAAGCAACTCTCGCGCTACACCCCGAGCAAGCAAATTGTCCTCAACTTTGATGCCGATGCGGCGGGCACGAAGGCAACCCAGCGGGCGATCAAAGAAGTAGAAACGCTGGTCTACAGCGGTCAGATTCAACTGCGGGTCTTGAACCTGCCGGGGGGCAAGGATGCGGATGAGTTTTTGCAGTCGGGAGAGGGGGCAGTTGCCCAATACCAACAGCAACTCGACGCTGCGCCACTCTGGCTCGACTGGCAGATCGAACAGGTTTTAGTTGGCAAAGATATTACACAAGCAGATCAATTTGAAGAAGTTTCTTCAGAAATGCTACGAGTTTTGAATCGCATTGAAAAACCCAAAACTCGTCAGTTCTACGTCCAGAAATGTGCATCTCTGCTGAGTCGCTCTCTTCCTGGAAAGTATATTGATCAGACCAGGAATTATGCAGAAGGATTTAATCGTGCCTTGAAAAATGTTGATCCTTCTGGGTCTGCTAGAAGGATGATGTCTGCCCCGAAACACAAAACGGAATCGATCTTGATATCCAAAGAAAGCTATCTAGGGATAGCGGAGAAGATGATTCTAAAGCTATACATACATTGTTCATCCAAAAGAAAAGAGATCGCCAAGAGAATGGATGAAGATGATGTTGTTTTCAGTGTTTCTGCCTATCGTGACTTTTGGCGTAGGATTCTAGAATTAGATCCTTCACAAGAAAACAGAGCAATCATCAATGAACTTCAACAATTAGAAGAGTATCAGAAAGATGAGGTTCATGACTTATTTGAGCTTAGTGAGTCTCAAAGATACGACTTAGATAGATCTACTTTACTAATACGTGCAGCTTTCGCAGTTATAGAAAGGGCTACGTGTGAGAGAAACCGTTCTTACTGTCTTCAAAAATGGCAAAGCCTCGACCCAAGCCAAGAACCGGAAAAACACGCCTATTATCTCAACGAGTTTTATCTCCTTCACAGTAAGTTGCAGGAGTTGGACAAGATGCGATCGATTTCGTTGATCGATTTGATTGGTCAGGATGGGGGGTGAATGAAAAATGTGTTCCAAGCGTTAGCTCGGGGCTGTAATGGTGGTTGTTTTTTGGGATTTGCCGTTTCCGGCATAGTGTTTTTGAGACAGGAATCAAGAATGACGTTAGCAACAGACCATTCTCAAACTGAGCTGGAATTTTCCTATGAGATTCCGGATGAACTCAAGGCCAAGCTCACGGAAATGCATCAGAAGCGTTATGGGGAGTTATACGAGTCTGCGCCACCCGATGCAACGCCCCTAGAAGACGATATTCGGGAAGTTTTAGAACTGTTGCAGCAGAATGATCCCCAGTTGGGTCATTTGCGGTTGGTGTGGATGGCGTTGATTTTGGTGGTGGTGGTGGAGCCCACGCTAAAGTATTACCATCCGGAAACGACGATTCCCGATCAAACCATTGCCGCACTGACCTGTTGGCTCTCTTCGCCCACTCCGTTGAGTCATTCAGAGATGAACTTACCGGATTTGGAAAATCTTGATGAGCTGGTGGCAGAAATTGGGCGATCGACTGACAAAGAGATTAGCAACTTGCAAACGCTCTATGAAACCATTTCGGTTTATCAGGATGCTTTAAATGCTTTGGATTCAGAGCAGGCATCGGATGCACTACTGGATATTTTAGAGGGTTGTTTGGAAGGGAATGCGATTTTCACGGGATCTCAAAGACGTAGAGACCTTTTTGATTGGTGTTTACAGGATGTTTATCCTAGTTCTTGGCGTTTACTTAAAAACAAGCATATATTCCATTTAGCTCGATTTTCTGAAGCAGCAAAGATTATCTCAAGTTGTAGGGTGCGTTAGCAGGTCAAGGTATTGATTCCATTAGAATAATGCTGTTTCCTGCGTAACGCACCACAACCCATTCAAAGCACCTTGAATCGGTGCGTTACAGCGAATCGACACTAGAACAAAAAATCTAAAATCCCGATCGCCTAACACACCCTACATCTATCGATTGTGCAGGAGTTACTCCGTGAAGCTATACTCCATTCATACGAAGCGAGGTGATGGATGGTAATGACAAACTCTTCAAGAGCTGCGATCGCACTATTTTCTTGCATCATGTTAGTGATGGCATCTGGTTGTGCAACGATTCAAGTCCTAGGGTGGGTAATGCCCACCACAACTCATTAAATACTGTATGGCGATCGCATTTTGGAATTCATAAATTGTGAATTGAAGTGGGAATCATAACAGATGATATCCAGCTTCAGAGCCATCGAAAATAAGCTGAAATGCTGGATTGGTCGGCAATGCCCACCCTACGCCTCCCTTCTTGGGAGAGGGCTTACTAACGGGGATACTGCTAGGACAAGACTGGGCAGGGAGCTTCAGGGCACTACGACCAAACGACTTGCGATCGCTCCGCCATCACCTGTTGATAAACCCCTTGAGTTTGCTGGGCCAGGTGCGACCATTGAAACCGCTCACTTAAGTCGGCGTAAGCATTGTCCACCAGCCATTGTCGGTAGTCGGGATGCTGAAGCACTTCCAAAATGCCCCAAGCCAGAGAGCCCGGATCATTCGTGTGGGTGACAATGCCAGTCTTGGTATGCTGCACCACCTCGGGCAAACCGCAGGTATCGGAGACCACCACGGGCACTCGGGCCGCAAAACTCTCTAGCACCACAATGCCAAAGGGTTCATACAGACTCGGAAAAACCGCACAATCCGCAATTAACTGAAAGTGATCGAGATCTTGTTCCGGCATAAAACCCGTAAAGTAGCATTTATGGGCAATCCCTAAGTCCCAGGCTTGGGCTTTGAGCTGCTCCGTTTGCCCCCCACCGATGATCACAATTTTGGCTTGGTGGTTCAGAGCCGCAAGCACCTGCGGAGCCGCGTTTAGCAGCACAGAGATACCCTTTTCATGGGTCATCCGCCCCAGATAATAGACGATCTTTTCCTCATCAGCGGCAAACCGACGCCGGAACTGAGCGTAGTTAAAGTGTGGGGTGGGCTGCT
>JBMYQW010000199.1:7046-9044 GCA_049601735.1 Spirulinaceae cyanobacterium | reverse complement strand
GCAATTCGAGATCAGCGGTCACTGGACAAGCGGCAACTGGGCAAAAAATTGCTGGAGCACTTGGTTGACCTTGCGATCTAACGCTTCCCAGGCAATGTCACCATCGGCTTCGAGAAACTGGGCTTCTACAGTGACCCAACGCTCGGTTGTCTGGGGCGGATAGTCCGTGAAGCAGACGCGAAAGCAAAAGTCCCAGAGTAAGACTTGCTGATCCGGCTGTCCGGCTTGGCTCAGGATCAGCAGATGTCCTGGCTCAGGCGTCTCGACGGTCTCAAATTCCCCCGTCCAGTCCGAATCCTGGAGAAACGATTGGAGGTTATCCACAATGCGGATCAATGCGGGTTGGATCAGGAGCTGGGCCAGTTGCCAGTCCGCCGTGGTGCGAAATTTGGGTTGAATCAGAGGGGGTGGCGTCATGACTGTTCTCGATGGACCCAATGCCAGAGCGGGTGGCGGCGTCCCTGACGCTCAATTCGCTCTAACAGTTGTTGGAGGCGATATTGTTCTCGCTGGGGGCGGCCAAACAGAATATTACGACTCTGCCAAACCAAAACACTGGTGGTCATGCCCAGGCAGAGACTCAAGCCGAAGGCAACCCAGGGGTTGTAGGCGATCGCATAGCGCAGGCCAACCCAAGTGAAATGGGATCTCAGCAGTTGGATCTCGTCTCGCACTGCCCAGAGCGCACCGGGTAAAATCAACAACCAGAGTCCGGCGACCACCAGCCAGCGCAACCCCACCATCGCCTGCTGGAGTTGGGCCAGACGGGGGTCAGTGGAGGTCGGTAAATTAGGCTGCGGCATCGTTTCAGGGAGATTCGCAACAGTTGGCTTCAGCCACTAAACTTCATCCACCATGGGAACATCATCCCCCATTACATCGGTTTGGGGAAGCGGGTCAGATTGTCCCTCCCGGCGGGCCTCCCACCAAGCGAGGAGCGTACTGGCCACAAAAATACTTGAATAGGAGCCCAGGATAAAGCCAATCATCAAGGCCAGGGCAAAGAATTTGAGCGTGTCGCCGCCAAACAGGACGATCGCCAACAGCGGCAACGTGGTCGTGAGGGTGGTGTTAATCGAGCGGGTCAGGGTCTGGTTCACCGACACATCCACCACGCTCAGGATGGATATTTCATCGGCCGCTTGGCGATTTTCGCGGATGCGATCGTAGATCACCACCGTGTCATTGACCGAAAAACCAATAATCGTCAGCAGCGCCACCAGGAACAAACTGTCGATTTCGTTGCCGAGGGTTAAACCAAAGACCGCAAAGACGCCCGAGGTGATCAGCACATCATGCACCAGGGCCACAATGGCAAAGACGGCGTAGTCAAACTGGAAGCGAAAGCTGAGATAAGCCACAATGCCAAAAAAGGAAACCGCGAGGGCTTTAATCCCGGCATCCAGCAACTCCGCCCCAATGGTCGGGCCCACCGTATCGATTTGCAGGGTGTCGGGGTCAAACGCGCCAATACCCTCCGTGAGGGCGTTTTGGAGGGCGGTGCGTTCCTCCGGGCTCAGGGTCTTCGTACGCACCGAGAGGGTATAGTCCTCCACCACCTGAATCGAGCTGTTTTCCAGGTCTTGCTCACTGAGAATATCCCGTACCTCGGCGGGTTCAATCGGCTCTGAGCAGCTATCGTCTTGGGCGCATTCAAGCGCCAGTTGCAGCCGCGTCCCCCCCACAAAGTCGAGACCCGGACGAATCGGTACACCAAACTGACCCACGGAAAATGCCATGGCTGCAAGGCTCAGGGCGATCGCCGTGAGGGAGAGTCCCCACCATACATTACGCTGTTGATTGATCTGGAGTTGCATGGATTTGTTTGAGATGTAGGGTGGGCATTACCCACCATTACCGTGAACTTAACGCTGTATTCATTTGCTGATGGGAGTTCCAGTGGGCTGACCCACCTCCCCCTACGGGTACTCCTCCCCAGAGGAGACTTAAAATCCCCTCTTGGGAGGGGCGGTCTCGCGTAGCGATGACCGGGGTGGG